>BJGB01000155.1:2424-4577 GCA_014190215.1 Actinomycetes bacterium
CCCAGGCGGTACAGAACATCCTCAGCCCACACCCTGTGGATTTTCTATTAATTGTCCATGCCGATTTGCCGTTGCCCGATGGTCTTGATGCGATCATCACCAAGATCATTGACGACTCGGTCACGCAAGTGACTCCGCGTCACGTGCTGATCGTGCCTGACCGCCACGGTGACGGCACAAATGTGCTCGGCCTCAGTTCGCAGATTGCCGCAGAGTGGGAATTTTCCTACGGACCAGGATCAAATAAAGCACACCAACTAGTTGCCGAGCGACTACAGGGTTCCCTCAAGGTTCTCCCTGACCCACATCTGAGTATTGATCTTGATACCCCAGATGATTTAGCGCACAGCGCAGTGCATGATGTGCTGCCATTGTTGATACCAGATTGGAACCCAGATGACATCAAGTAACGAACCCGGTCAACCAGCAACAACCTCTGTCACGATGATGCGCACGAGCGACCTACCTCGTCCAGATGTGGCATTGGCCATCGGGGCACATCCCGATGACATTGAGTTCGGTTGCGGAGGCACCTTGGCGAAATGGGCAGCAACAGGAACTCTTGTTCATCATCTGATTTTGACCGATGGCTCGAAGGGCACATGGAATCCGCAGGCTGACGTCGCTGCTCTCATCGCTCAACGACAAGATGAACAACGCTCCGCGGCACGCCGATTAGGAGCGACGGGCGAAGTAATCTTCATGCACCAAGTTGATGGGGACCTCGTGGATTCTCGTGAATTACGTGGCGAGATTGCTCGACATATTCGTCGCCTCACTCCCAACGTGGTCCTTGGTCATGATCCATGGAAGCGATACCGACTGCACCCCGATCATCGCCATGCCGGATTTCTTACGTGTGATGCAATTGTCGCGGCGCGCGATCCACACTTTTTCAAAGAGCACGGAATCGCTCATCACCGGCCACAAAATCTTCTTCTATGGGAGGCCGATGAACCCGACCACGGCGAAGATGTCAGCGATTTCGTGGAGATCAAAATCTCCGCTTTGTTAGCCCATGAGTCGCAGTTTGAAAGCACCATGAAAGCCGTTGATCAACAAGCCTTAGAACGATTTGCTGAGCGGATGAAACATCGCCTCGGCGAATTGGGTCAGCGAATCAACCGTCCGGCAGCGGAGATATTCAAAAAGATCTCAGATATCTAGTTACTTCGTTTGCTGGGTGCACCAGCAAAGGCTTGAGCAACCGCCATCCATGTCTCAGCACTCTCGCCAATGATGTGTAACAGCGATTCCTGCAAACTCCGGCGCTGAGTGACGACCAAACAGAAATCCAATGCTTCTCCCTGAACTCGGTTTTTGGAATGCTCGTCTCCCCAACACCACTGCTCACCCTGAGGACCTGACAGATCAACTCGAATCGGCGAAACATCTTCTGGTAAGGCGTTGATTGCAAGACTGAATGCTCGCGCCCCGACGCCGATATGAGCCACATGGCGCAATCGATGAGTTGGAACACGAGGGTGATGCAGGGCTACCCCGACATCTTCACCATGGGCCCAACATTCCATTAAGCGTGCCGTCAGAAAGGATCTGACGGACATTGATGGGCCGTACCAAGGGACCCTGACTGTTGGATCAACCTGCTCGGCTGCTGCAATCAGTAGACAACGAGAATCACGCCAAGCACTCAGCAATTCGTGAGGTGCTCGTGCTCGCCCGAAATCAACCGAAGCATCATGGGGCGCACGAGCCATCAAATATTGGCGATCAACGACAAAAGACGCTGGGTCACTAAGTGCCAGTGCAGCACGTTCATCAAAAAACTGCAGGTGGCTGATCTGGTCCGCCACGCTCCATCCCGGTGATGGGGTCTCGGTGAGCCACACATCGTCTCTCAGGAGAGCAACTACATCATCGAGCGAGTCCTGCTCGGCTTGCAGATCGTCAATCATCTCCGTCATGGACATCAATCCATGTTGTCAGATTTGACATCGATTCGACCTGCCCGGGAAATAGAACCGAGCGGGGGTTGCCCCCCGCTCGGTCAGTTCCGGTCCCGAAATTGAATGGGATCAAATCACTTCTTCTTAGGAGCTGCCTTCTTCTTTGCTGCTGCCTTCTTCTTAGGTGCTGCCTTCTTCTTTGCTGCCTTCTTCGGTGCTGCCTTCTTAGCTGCTGCTTTCTTCTTT
>BJGB01000156.1 GCA_014190215.1 Actinomycetes bacterium
CGCAATGGACGACGAAGATGCCGCCATGATGCGACGATTGCTGTCGTACGAAGAAGGCACCGCTGGTGGATTGATGACCCCAGAAATTATTATCTTGGGACCCACAGATACAGTTGCCGAAGCATTGGCCCGCATTCGTGACCCCGAGTGGATGGTTTCAATTGCCGCCCAAGTATTTATTTGTCGTCCTCCATACAAATCTCCCACTGGTAAATATCTAGGAGTCGTGCATTTCCAGCGTCTCTTACGCGAGCCACCCAGCATGGAACTCGGCAATTGTTTAGAAGCCGAACCCTCCATCACGCCCGAAATCAGCGACCGTGAAGTTGCCGAAAGATTGGCCTCGTACAACATGTTGGCGATCGGTGTCTGCGACGAAGCGGGACGTCTCCTGGGGGCCATTACCGTGGACGACGTCCTTGACCGAACACTGCCCGCTGGGTGGCGACAACGCCGAAGACAAGACACTCCCGTCCGATAATGCCCATTTAGCGGGCATACTGTGTGCGAAATGAACCCACCGCCTTAAAAGCCACCGACAGAAAGGAGCCGCCATGAAGCGTAAAGAAGACTTGGCTGTTCCCCGTCAGCGTCGACGGATTGGTGTTCATTACGATAACGACGCCTTTGGTCAGTTCTCTGAATCCATCGCCCGCACCCTGGGTACAGCTCGATTTCTGGTGTGGCAATCTTTCTTGATCATTGTGTGGATTATCTACAACTTTGTTCTTCCCGATTCTTGGCAGTTTGATCCCTGGGATCGTGGGCTCGTGCTTTTGACATTGGTGCTCTCTCTGCAAGCTTCCTACGCAGCTCCTCTCATTCTGCTCTCGCAGAATCGTCAAGAAGGTCGTGACAGAACACAAGCAGAAGTGGACCGTCACGTTGCCGAACGAACTCAGGCTGACACCGAGTTTCTCGCCCGCGAAATCGCCAGTGTCCGAGTGTCACTCAGCGACATCGTCACCACAGAAGATTTGCGGGACCATTTAGATGCCGATGACATCACACAAGCCATCAATCGTTTAACTGCTGTCGTTGAAGAGCTTTCGTCGCGAATTGATGGGCTCGAAAAACGTTGAGCGCCTAAAGGCCGACCACTGAGCTTTGGCATTCGGAGCAACGGCCCATCAAATCAAGGCGATGTCCAAGCAGAGTGAACCCGGCGCCTTGAACAACGCTTGAAACACCTGAGTCAAGCAGCTCCTCAACTTTTGCGGGAATCTCAATATCAAGCACAAGTCCACACTGCACACACACCAAATGGTGATGATGACCTTTGAGTTCTTCCGCGAGTTCAAAAGCAGAGCGATCTCCGTTAGTGAGCACCTTGACAACAACGCCAGCAGATTCAAGCACAGAAAGATTTCGATAGACGCTGCTTTGAGGAAGTTCTTCGTCAAGAGAAACAATGTCCGTAGCCACCAGTGGATGAGGCGCTTTTTCTAAAGCCTCAACAAGTCGTCGTCTCCGCGCTGAATAGCGTTGATTAATGGCATGCAGTCTTTGCGCTGCAATGTCGTGAATATCAACGCGACTCATAACGAGAATCTACGCCCGTGAACCGAAATATTCATACACCGTGACTCCACGGCCAATAACTGCGTCAAGTAACGAGCGATTATCTAACGCAGGATCACCGAGGACAACCGCTCCCACGAGTCCGCGATTGTTGTCCAACAACTCTTGCGACATGGTGGCCGCTACTGCCCCAGCGATAATCCCTGTTCGTTCTGCTGCACCTGCAACTTCAGTGCAGCGTTCACCGTTCAGCGAACCACGAATCTCGACGCGCACTCCGCCTATGCCTCCTTCAGCATGGGGTGGAGCCAACATCGGTAATCGTGCCGTGAGGCGATCACGTCTATTCGCCGACAAACGCGCGCTGATTCGCGCAACATCTGGATACGCCCCATGTAACAGCACGGGATCAGGCAACTCAGCGCGATAACAGTCCTTACCGCCAATGGGTTCGGGGAACCACAACAATTCGCGCCCACTTCCACTGGGTCGATTAATCCACTCCCCGTCATGCCAACCAACTGCATCACCTGCGAGAGCGCGGTGATGTTGACGCGCGCATTCTGGACCACCAGTGCCATGGAATGCCACATGAATCTCATCAATGGCGTCAACTCGCGTGGCTAACTCAGCAACTAATAAACCACTGAGGCCTGGACTTGCTGTCGCTCCGATAACAAGAGCACGACCCATCATGCGCGCCACCTCATCAAGAGCCAAAAGTTCATGCGTGTCGTGCACATCATCGCTGGTGCTGATCACATGATGACCAAGTTCGAGAAGCAGTTTGGCCATTGCCGCCTGAGAAGAACGAGTGGCGATGACCACCACGGGCGTTGTCTCCGCTCGGAGATCAGCGATCTCCACAAGTTCCCGGGCACGCAACGTTTTAGCCACCATCGTTTGCATATCTCGGCGCACATCGTGAACCAAAACAGATATTCCGCTGGCGGTCAATTGACGCGCCACGCGCGATCCAACTACACCCACTCCGACGATGGCTACCGACTGACTCATCACTCGGCTCCGATCATGGTTTGGGTCGGGTCAATTCGCGCCATCCACCACGCTCGGGCGGAATCCCACCTCGACCGCGAAGACGTAACCCGGCTGTGAACAGACAGGCCAACATCAGTGCCCCTATGGCGCGTCTGATCGTTTTCACCGTGGGGCTAACAAGAATCGAACTTGTGACCTCATCCTTATCAGGGATGCGCTCTAACCGACTGAGCTATAGCCCCGGCGGTTGAGAACCCTATCGGCGAGAAAGGCCCGGCTCAACCGTTACGGATGATCCGTGCGAGATGTTCTTCTTTGTCGCAGGATTAAGGGTTTTTTCGCCACTTTTTTGGGTTCTTGTGGTACTTCAAGAACAGTCATCGTGATTCCGCCCACCAAATCCGTAATCAGGTTGAAGGTTGTCACCCCGAGAACAGCCAGACCGGTCATCCCAACGACAGCAAAGAGGCCAAGAACCCAAGCTTGATGAAAGAGTTCGCCGCCCTGGAATTGGAAAGTGTCCCAGCCGAAACTTTCCATGAAGCGTTCGACGTTGTCGACGGTGCCCGTTGCATTAGCGACATTCCATAGCAGAACCCCCGCCAGCAACAAGGTCAGGTATAAAACGAAGTGGAACACCAAAGTGACCCTGAAAACACTCCACGGGTCGATGTGACGCACTATTCGCGTCTTGCGTTTTAAGTTTGATCGCTCAAAAGTGACCGCCCGCCTCAGTCCTGCTGAGGTGACAGGTGTTTGCCTGACTATCGGCTGGGATTGGGTAGGTGCTGACGGGGGCACACTGATGCGTTGAGTTGGGGCATCATCAGGGACATTTGCCGGGACAATGAAAAAGGGGTCATCAGTTTCGGCCACACCGTCAGCGTAGAGCACCCGCCCTCATCACTGGTGTCGCTTGGTCATCAACCCCGTGATTCAGGGTAAATCGCTGGCTGTGGCGGTTGCTAAAGCATCCCCTACACGCACTGTCACTGTGACCACACCCATCTCGGAGATGTTTATTGTTTCGATCACACCATCATTGCGATCGGCTACCTCATGGGCTGCATCTGCGCTGAAGTTCACCACTGCCAGAGCAACCGCATCTGCCACAGTTTGCGCGCCCGCCGATTGGTTTAAGTGCACATCAAGGCCCACCAAAGAGAGAGCGCAGGACAAAGACACAGCCACCACCCCGATCATCAGGATGCTGACATTGCCCCGATCGCAGTCGCTGCGATGTTTCACTCGTCGTCAGTAGACAGAATTAAAGCAACCGACGTCACGGACTGACCGGGTTCAACGCTCATCACGCGAACTCCAGTTGCCGTACGACCCTGGGACGAAATATTGCGCACGTCCGTACGAATGGTGGAGCCGCCAGAAGTGACCGCCACAATCTCATCTTCAAGACCGGCCATGAATGCTGACACGACCGCCCCCTTCTTTTCGCCAATTTGAATTCCGCGTACGCCTATTCCGCCTCGAGTCTGACTCCGGAACTTGTCAAGTTGGGTGCGTTTGCCATAGCCGGCCTCGGTGACCATCAAAATCGCTACATCATCTCGTGCTACATCGACGCTGACGACCTTGTCGCTTGGCCGCAACTTCATGCCACGCACGCCAGCAGCCGCACGACCCATCGGTCGTACTTCGGTTTCCGAAAAACGAATTGTCATGCCCGATTTGCTGACCATGAAAATCTCATCGGATCCACTTGTTTCAATGACTCGCACTAACTCATCGTTATCGCGCAGGTTGAGGGCAATTAATCCGTCTCGTCGTCCATTGTCGTATTCATTGAAGGCTGTTTTTTTGACGACTCCATCACGAGTTGCAAAGAACAAGAACCGCTCCGCATCAAAGTTGCGGGTATCAATAATCGCCTCAATGGTTTCACCTAATTGCAGTGGCAAAAGGTTAACGATCGGAACACCCTTGGTGGCTCGCTCGCGT
>BJGB01000157.1 GCA_014190215.1 Actinomycetes bacterium
GCACCGTCAGATACAGGCCCAAATCGACTGCCGATCATGGGCGCAATCGTTGATGTTCCTTTCTTGTGTCAAGTTCCCAAAATGGCTGCCGATGATCCATCTGTGGTTTTACACCCTGGTCTTTATGGTCATGGATTACTCGGTAGCGAATATGAAATTGATTACGGTGGCGATGTGCGCGGTCTGGCTCAAGAAGCAGGCGTGCTGTTTTGTGCCACCAAGTGGGCTGGCATGAGTGAAGATGATGTCGGAAATGCCGTGGTCTCTCTGCAAGATTTGTCGAACTTTCCGACTGTGGTGGATCGCCTACAACAAGGCATCGTCAACATGATTGCTCTCGGTCGTTTGATGACAGTTGATAACGGCATATTGTCTGACCCCGCATTCAACAAGGTCAAGGTTGATGGAGACTTGATCTACTACGGCAACAGCCAAGGAGGCATCATGGGTTCGGCGATTACCGCCGTCTCACCCGATATCAGTCGCGCAGTCCTTGGCGTACCAGGCATCAATTACAGCATCTTGCTTCTGCGATCAGTCGACTTCACCGACTACGAGGCGGTCATGGTCCCGGCCTACCCGTCCCGGCGAGATCGTTCCTTGAGCATTTCTCTGATGCAGATGTTGTGGGACCGTGGCGAAGGAGGCGGGTACATCAACCACATCACTCGTGATCCACTACCCGGCACTCAAGCAAACAAGGCAGTCCTGATGCACGTTGCTTGGGGAGATCATCAGGTCAGCGAACTCACTTCTTTCATTGAGGCGCGATCTCTCGGGGCCAAGATCTATCGACCCATGGTCGCCGAAGGTCGGTCTCATGAAGTGACTCCCGGTTGGGGACTACAAGATGTGGCCGAAGGCGATACGGGATCCGTGATCGTTATTTGGGACTCTGGTGCCGAGATGATTCCCGTTGAAGTCCTGCCACCGTCAGTCGGACGCGACCCTCATGAGGACCCGCGCGATAACCAAGTCGCGCGTAGTCAGATGGCTCAATTCCTATTTGGTGGAACCTTCACAGATGTCTGTGGCGGCCAACCCTGCACTGCGCAACAAAGTTAGGTCTTACACCTTGCGCTGAGTTTGTGCCCATGTCATTCCTTGAAGTGCATCACTGTCATGCGGTAAGCCAAGGACGCGTTCAGCCACGATATTGCGCTGAACTTCACCAGTGCCACCGCCGATTGTGAGCGAGCGCGCGAACATATAACCGTCAAACCAACCAGGATGTTCGAGCGCCCGCAAACCGACGCCACCGCCGCCGCCAAGCCCGTTATGAGATCCGCTCTCACTACTTTCGGCAACGCCGCGCAACATTGCTTGCGCTCCTAAAAGATCACGCGCAACTTCCATCACATTTTGCCCATGTTCGTCGGCGAGAATCTTGCGAATGCTCGCCTCTGCTCCTGGTTGCTCACCCCGCAAACGCGCCGAGAGCGTACGCATCCGAATCAAATCCAAAAGAACATGCTCTGTGTAAATGACTGCGAGTCGCTGGCGCATCACAGGGTCGGTGATTGTTCCGCGCAGACGTACAGCATCCAACATTTCCAAAGCCGTTGGACCGCTCCCCCACAGCACTCCACCAGTTGATAATGAGACACGTTCATTACCCAAAGTGACCTTCGCTAAACGCCAGCCTTCGTCTTGTTCACCGACCAGATTGGCAGCGGGGAGACGAACGTCTGTGAAGAAAACTTCGTTGAATGTGCTGGCTCCCGTCATCTCGCGAATCGGGCGAATCTCAATACCAGGAAGATCCATTGGGCAAATGAAATATGAGACGCCCTTGTGTTTGGGAGCATCAGGGTTTGTGCGAGCGATCAAGATGCCGTACTTGGCGTATTGCGCTCCACTTGTCCAAATCTTTTGCCCATTGACGATGTACTCGTCCCCGTCACGAACTGCCCGTGTACCCAAATTCGCCAAATCACTTCCGCTACCTGGCTCGCTAAAAAGTTGACACCAAAAATCTTCGCCAGATAGCAAGCGCGGAATGTATTTTTTCTTTTGCTCCTCAGTCCCAGCAAAAACAATTGTTGGCCCAGCCCAACCAATGCCGATTGGGTTTGAGGGCCGACGGATACCAGCCTTACTCAACTCATCATCAATGATGATTTGATGCACAGGATCAGCCCCAAGTCCAAATGGTGTCGGCCAATGAGGAGCCACATAGCCAGCATCAGCCAAGACTCGGCCACTCGGGTGCGGGTTATGAGCAATCCACTCGCGCACCACAACACGACGGGGGTCATCGCTGGCGGGAAGTTCAAAGTCCATCGCCAAACCTTAGTTTGAGCCAATACTGGAGCAGCACACGCAAACGCCTACGCTTAGCGATTGTGTCAATAACTCGTGCATGGAACTTCGCTGACGCCTGGGAATCAGTCGCCGCCCGTCTACAAGATGCCCCTGCCCAACAACATCAAGATCAAATTTTTACATGGTCTGTTTTCAATCGGCGTGCCAACGGTGTCGCTACGACATTGCTTCGAGCAGGTGTTCGGCAACAGGACAAAGTCGCCCAGTACATGTACAACTGTCCACAATATCTTGAAAGCATCTTTGCAACCTTCAAAGCCGGCCTAGCACCAGTCAACACCAACTACCGCTACACCGACGATGAGTTGGTTTACATCTGGGACAATGCCGACGTCGTAGCAGTCGTATTTCATGGCGTCTTTGCAGAAACAATTGAGCGACTACGACACCGAGTGCCAGGCGTCATTGTTTGGCTATGGGTCGAAGATGGTAGTGGTCCATGTCCGATGTGGGCAACTGACTATGACGTCTGCGCCGAGCAAGGCACCGAGACAAATGTTCAAGGTCCATGGGGTCGAAGTGGTGACGATCTTTTATTGCTCTACACCGGTGGAACGACTGGCATGCCCAAGGGTGTTATGTGGCGTCAGGAAGACTTGTTTTTAACGTTAGATAGCACTAATAAAAAGCGCCTCCCTCCTACGCCGCAAGGAGATCCCATTGGCGAACGCTCGCTACGCCCTGGTCCGCGCAATCTGCCCGCTGCGCCTTTGATGCACGGCACGGGTCTATTTAATGCGATGAGCAATCTGACTGTGGCGGGATGCATCATCACGGTGGCTGGACGCAAATTTGACCCTGCCGAATTACTTGACACCATTGAAAAATATCATGTCAACTCAATGTCAATCGTTGGAGACGCTTTCGCAAAACCAATTTTGCGGGCCCTTGACAGTGAACCACAGCGATGGGATATCTCCAGCCTGCGGGTCATCGTTTCAAGTGGCGTGATGTTCGCTGCCGAAACGAAGCAGGGTTTACTGCGACACAGCGAGCGGCTGATCATGGTCGATGCTTTAGGTTCATCTGAAGCAATCGGCATGGCGCAAAGTACAACATCAGCAGCAGGGGAATCAAAGACTGCATCTTTTGAACTTGGTCCGAACACCAAGATCCTCACCGAAGACGGTCGAGAAGTTCAACCAGGTAGCAGCGAAATTGGTCGCGTGGCGTTGAAAGGCAACACTCCCATTGGCTATTACAAAGATCCTGAAAAGTCCGCCAAGACATTTCAAATCATCAACGGGGTGCGCTGGTCGATTCCCGGCGACTGGGCCAGCATTGATATCGATGGCACAGTGCACCTTCTCGGACGCGGGAGTCAGTGCATCAATACTGGTGGCGAAAAGGTTTACCCCGAAGAAGTTGAGGAAGCCTTGAAGTTACATCCGAGTGTGGCCGATGCGGCCGTCGTCGGTGTACCTGATGAACGCTTTGGGCAGGCCATCACCGCTCTCGTGGAAGCATTGCCCGGCGAAAGCATTGTTGAAGCTGACCTGATCGCCTTTATCAAGCAGCATTACGCTGCCTACAAGGCCCCCAAGCGAGTCATCGCGGTGGCCACTGTTGGGCGAGCCAGCAATGGCAAACTTGATTACAAGGCTCTGACCGAGATTGCTTTGGCAACCCTCACATAACATTCCAAACGAACATCAATCCCCCACAACAATGTAGGAGTACACCATGTCAGCACTCGGATACGACGGAAAAGTAGCGATCATCACCGGAGCAGGTGGCGGTCTTGGTCGCCAGCATGCCTTGATGATGGCCAAGCGTGGAGCATTGATCGTCGTCAACGACCTCGGCGGATCAATCGACGGGGTTGGTTCTAACGCCTCGGCTGCACAAATAGTTGTTGATGAAATCAAAGCCATCGGTGGAGAAGCGGTTGCTGATCACAACACAGTTGCCACTCCCGAAGGTGGACAGGCAATCGTTCAGACCGCTATCGATACCTATGGTCGCGTAGACATTGTGATTAACAATGCGGGTATCTTGCGCGATAAGGCGTTCCACAACATGACCCCCGATCTGTTGAATCCGGTACTTGATGTGCACTTGAAAGGCGCCTTCTATGTCACGCAACCTGCTTTTGTGCATATGCGTGAACAGGGCTACGGACGCATCAGTTCTACTTCATCGGCCG
>BJGB01000158.1 GCA_014190215.1 Actinomycetes bacterium
TTTGACCCCAGAGGTGATGGGACAAATTAAGACTGCTCTGCGTTCTTGAGCCACTGTGCTACATGATCGGCGACCCACTGCGCGCGTCCCAATAAAAAGTGATCTACGCCGGTGATTGTTTCTTGCTGAGAGTTGATCCACTCCCCGGTGGTTTGTGCAATTTGTGAAGGCGTGCTGAATTGGTCATGTTCGGCAATGAGTAAAAGTTTTTGCCGAGGATCACCACTGGCTAAAACTCTTGCGGGATTGGGTAGCGCAGCGAGCGGGGGAGCGACCGCTATCCATCCATTGACTCGCGGTTCAACGACATTAAGTCCGACCACGGAACCAAATGAATAACCGCAGACCCAGACGCCGCGATCGTCCATCTGCGCTAAAAAGTCGATTCCTGCGGCTATGTCAAGACGTTCGGCATCACCGTGATCGTGCTCCCCGAAACTTGCGCCGGACCCACGAAAATCGAAGCGCAAAGTGTGAAATCCGTGCTTCGGTAAAGTCCGAAAGAGGGCGTCAATCACGGGATTGAGCCGATCTCCGCCATACAACGGGTGGGGATGAGCGAGAACAACTGCTCCGCGAATTGGCTGGCTGGAATGCGCTGTCATGACCTCGCCGACCAACTGCACCCCATCAATAGTGGTCAATGTGATCGAAGAGGGAGGGGATTCGGTTTCGTTTGGCACACTCTTGACGGTACCGTGCCCGTTGTGGCTGAAGGAAAAGATAAAAAATCGAAACCTGGGACTGAAGTAGCTAAAGATCCCATCGGGTTAGACAAATTAGCTATTCAGATGTTGAACGATCGGTTATTGGTCAAGATTCCGGACAAGGATGCCGAACGACGCAGCATGGGAGGGATTTTGATACCCGCCACCGCTCAGATATCTAAGCGACTGGTGTGGGCCGAGGTCGTGGCCTTGGGTCAAAACGTGCGCAGCGCCGAAGTCGGGGACCGAGTTCTCTTCGGGCCAGAGGATCGCTACGAGGTTGAGCTTGGAGGCGTGGATTACATCATGTTGCGCGAACGAGACATTCATGCCGTGGCTGCCAGCCGAATTGATGGCCATACTGGGCTGTATCTCTGACAAGGTAGGGGTTATGAATGTGATTGTTCCCACCTCTGAACAGTTAGCTGCTGTGAAGTACAACTCTGATGGTCTCGTTCCTGTCGTGGCTCAGGACATCATCAACGGTGATGTCCTGATGATGGCTTGGATGAATGCGGAGAGTTTGTCAATGACCTTTGCCGAGGGTCGCATGGTGTACTGGAGTCGCAGTCGTCAAGAGTTGTGGCGTAAGGGCGATACGAGCGGTGATCGACAGTTCGTGCGCGAAGCGTATTACGACTGCGATGGTGACACGCTTTTGTTTAAAGTTGAACAAGAAGGAAATGGCGCTTGCCATACCGGTGCGCGTACGTGCTTCTTCTCTAGATTTGGAACCATTGCGTGACTAGTCCTTTAGAAGTACATCCGACGCGCCAAGAGTTTCATTCTTTGGCGGGTCAGTACACGGTGGTGCCAGTTTGGGTTGAAGTTCTTGCAGACCTGGAAACACCAGTTGCGGCTTTCGCCAAATTGGTGGGCGATGAGCCAGGTTTCCTACTTGAATCGGTGGAGCACGGAGAACGTTGGAGTCGGTTCAGTTTTGTCGGGCGTCATCCACGTGCGACTTTGGAACTCATTGATGGTGAACTGCGCGTCACCGGCGACATCCCTGCATCGGTACCGCGCGATCAAGGCATGTTGGCAGCAATTGAAGCCCTTGTGCTCGAATATCGCAGTCCAGTGATCCCTGATCTGCCGCCTCTGCAAGGTGGAGTGATGGGATTTCTCGGCTACGACATTGTTCGTGAAGTTGAATCTCTGCCCAATACTCCACATGATGATCGGCACTTACCCGACGGGGTGATGAGTGTTATTGGTTCATTGGCGGCTTTTGACCACTGGCGACAACGGGTCTATCTCATTGAGAGCGTGCCTGTTGTGGCCCTCAATGCGCAGCCACTGAGTGTCAACGAACTAGATGTCTTGTATGACGAGGCGGCACAAAGAGCGCTTCGCGCCGTTGAAGATTTAGCTCGTCCCTTGCCGTACACCCCAGTGGAGCCACCTCAACGGGATGATGTGCTTCCTGTGGCCATTAGTTCGATGCCCAATGGGGCTTACCAGAGCGCTGTGGAAGTGGCCAAGGAATACATCAAGGCTGGCGACATTTTTCAAGTGGTGTTATCGCAGCGTTATGAACTGCAACTTGAAGCTGATCCTTTTGATTTGTATCGCGTTTTGCGTCAAGTGAATCCCAGTCCGTACATGTATTTCCTGCGTCATCCAGGGGTCACTATCGTCGGTAGTTCTCCCGAACCGATGGTGCAGTTGCTCGGTGGTCGTGTGATCAGTCGGCCGATCGCGGGAACTCGCAAACGCGGTACCAATGATGAGCATGATCGTCGCTTGGCCGCCGAACTTCGCGAAAATCCAAAAGAGGTTGCTGAACACATCATGCTCGTCGATCTCGCGCGTAACGATGTCGGTCGTGTCTCATCTTTTGGCACAGTGAAAGTAGATGAGCTGATGACCCTTGAAAAATACAGTCATGTGATGCATCTGACATCTCAGGTCAGCGGTGATTTGTTGCCTGGGAAAACGGCAATTGATGTTTTACGTGCCACTCTGCCCGCAGGCACTGTGAGTGGCGCCCCTAAAGTACGCGCCATGGAAATCATTGACGAACTTGAACCGGTCAAGCGTGGTCCCTATGCAGGAGTTGTGGGTTACGTCGATTTCAGTGGCAACCTAGACACAGCGATAGCAATTCGGACGATGTTCATCGGTCCATCGGCAGCATATTTGCAGGCTGGTGCTGGGATTGTGGCCGACAGTGAACCCGATGATGAAGATTTAGAATGTCGCAATAAGGCAGCGGGCTTATTGGCTGCAATACCAGCGGCGCGTCGGATGACGATGCGTCGCATTGAAGGTGGAACAAAGGCATGACCGTCACAAAAATTGTCGCCAGCGAGATTGAACGTTTGGTGTTCACGGTCAGTGGATTGGATGCTGGGAAATATTTGCATTCGCAATTGAGCAATGATGTTGCCTCGCTCTTGGTCGGTCAGTCGCGCTATTCATTTGTCCTTGAACCGACGGGTAAAGTCATCGCCTTAGTTCGCGTCACGCGAGTCAGCGAAGAGGTTTTCGTTCTTGATACTGATGCAGTCGAGGCACTATCGGATCAGTTATTGGAACGCCTCAATCGTTTTAAGATTCGCGTCAAAGCTGAGATTGTTGTTTCAACCGAAAAATATCTCTGTATTCGTAGTACCGATGGCTCATCGCTTGAAGTTGAGGGAGGTATCCCTGCTCAATGGGGTAATGGTTTGGCGGTTGACGCACCGCTAGGAACAGTTGACTTGGGTCACCCTGAGAGCATTGAACAAGTAACTGGTGAAGTTATTGAGACGTTGCGTATTCGTGCTGGCTGGCCGATGATGGGGCGCGAAATTATCTCTGGTGAAACCTTGCCTGCGGCAACCGGTGTCGTCAGCCGTGCAGTGAGTTTCACCAAGGGTTGTTACCCCGGGCAAGAATTGGTTGAACGAATGGATAGTCGAGGCTCGACAGCACCAAAGACTTTGCGTCTTTTGCAAGGCGAAAGAATTGTTGGAGCAGTCGCCGGAGGGGCGATCATCGTCGACGGGGTTGAGGTTGGAGTGTTTACATCAGTGGGCGAGGGCGATGCCTTGGGCTATGTGGCTCGCGCTGTTGATGTTGGTGTTCTTGTGGGGTCCGCTAACGATTCGGTGGAGTGACCTCGGAGCGAAGTTGGGCGACAAGTTCTTCAATATCGCTGCGTCCGCGCAAAACTTGAAAATCGGAGAACTGCTCCAGAGCGAGTAAAAGAAGCGACGAATCCTCATCCACTCGGCCAGCAACGGTGATCCACTGCGCAGCGGAATCGAGGTACCCCATGGCGCAGATACTGCGCGCGACTTCAACTGCCACAGTTGATGACGGGCGTTGACTAAATAATGCGGCCCCATAACGTGCGGCTTCTTCAAACCGTGAAGTGCGGCGCAGCACGCAGAGCAAAGTGCAGGCGCTGAGTTCATGAGTCTGCGCTGTTGGTTCAGGTAACGGACGTTGAAGACCCGAGACAAGTGGTTCAAGTTGCTCCACTGAAGCAGCGTGTGGGGGCCACCATGGTGCGCGCTGTGTTGAGGTGTTGAGTAAATCTTCGATGATCACTGCAGTGGCCGAGGAGTGACCGGCGCGATATCGGCAATGTGCATCCCACCATGGTGACATCACTTGCTGCCCGTGCAAAAGACTTGGGCGGCCGCTGCGCCAAGCGTTGTCTTCACCTTCAGCGAGAATTTTTTGCTGCAAGATGTGCGCTTGACGACGCTTGTCTGGCGATGCTGAGGAGAGTTGCGAAAGTGTTT
>BJGB01000159.1 GCA_014190215.1 Actinomycetes bacterium
ATGATCATCGCGCCTTACCGGCAACGATGCCCAAGGGTTCAATTGTTTTGTATACAGGCCGCACAATTCACGGAGGCGGAGCAAACCGATCACAAAAGGTTCGACGCGCTCTCAATGTTGACTACATCCTGGGTTGGTTGCGTCAAGAAGAAAATCAATACCTCTCATGTCCGCCAGATGTCGCTCGTGAACTACCTGAGCATGTCCAGAAATTGGCTGGCTACTCAATGGGGGCCTACGCCTTGGGTTATCAAGATGATATTCGTGATCCGTTTGCTGTTCTCAATGGTCGTGAAGGTGGATCCTCTTTCGGTGGACTCGCTACGCCCATACCCATTGTCAATGGATAATCAACACGCATGAATTCAACAGCAGGGCGCGAATTCAGCAAAGAAAATATCTATCTCCCAGGATTAGATAGTTTGCGTGCCATCTCCGTTCTTGTCGTCGTGGCTTTTCATAGCGGCGTCATTGACGGGGGTTGGATCGGCGTTGATCTTTTCTTCGGTATCTCAGGTTTCTTAATTACTGGTCTGATGGTTGCCGAATACGAGCGCAGTGGTGGCGTGGCGCTTGGCGCATTTTGGATGCGTCGCCTTCGCCGACTTGTCCCAGCGGTGATCATCCTCTTAGGACTCACCGCTTCATTAGTAAAACTTGATCAACTCAATGTCACAGCACGCAATATCTGGGGAGCGGTCACCTATTCCACGAACTGGGTGCACATCTTTGGTGGCACGAGTTACTGGGACGATTTTGCCACACCCGATCCACTACGACACTTGTGGTCACTGGCGATCGAAGAACAGTTCTATGTCATGTGGCCAATTGTCGTTTGGTTTGTGCTCAAGCGCTGGACGCCTACGATCCTTGGGAAAGTGGCTTTGCTTGGGGCCACTCTCTCGGCGGCTATTCCAGTCATCAGCATCCACGCAGAATTATCAATCGACCGCATCTATCAAGGGACCGACACCCGTGCAGTTGCCTTCTTGCTCGGTGCCACCATCGCAACCCGTGGTTGGCCACCGAAGAAAGTCACCATTCCCACATGGATATTGCCCACTTTCGCTCTCATAATTCTTGCCCCTGCCGCGATGTGGTTACCAGGAGATCAAACCTGGGTTTTCTCTGGACCGCTGATTGTGATTTCGCTTGCTGGCATTGCGGCAGTCGTTTATAGCACCACTAGTAATAACCGTTTCCTATCGTCACCAGTACTTCGAACGATCGGTCGTTGGAGTTACGGCATCTATTTGTTTCATTGGCCGTTAGTTATTTCACACAAGTTTGACGACCTGCATAGCGTCACTCGATTTGTTGTGGTGACTTTGATATCAGTCGTGCTGGCAGGCTTGTCATATCAATTCATTGAGTCACCGATTCGGCATCGACGGCTTCCGCGCATCGGACTTTTAACATCTGCTGCGGTCGCCGTTGTCATCGTCGTTACGAGTTTGATTGTCTCAACCCCAGGTGCACCAGCACTTGACGTCAGCGTCACGCTTGCACCCCGACCAACAACTCTTGATTCAGTCCCTGTTGACCAACCTCAACGAGTCATGGTCTTTGGGGATTCGCTTCCTGCGGTCGCCGCAGACGAATTGCAGGCCGAAGCCGAATCGCTTGGTCTTGAAATTGAAGTTCGAGCCGATCCAGGTTGCGTGCCTTCTGAAGACACAATCGACCAGTATGGCAAACCAGAGTGCGTGACTTTCTTACAAGGAACTCACGCTCGTGCTCAGAAACTTGACATCAATACAGCAATCATTTGGTGGGGCGGCACTGGTAAAGAGTTTTTTGAACACGGTCGCATGTATCAATTCTGTGATGCCGATGCTCAAGAATTAACTCGCGATCGCATTCGTAGACTCACAAAATATTTTGAGGGCGTGGTATCGCAGGTCATTCTTGTTGCTCCAGTGCCGCGACTTGATCAGTCTGCCGTTGACGTTGCTGGAACAGAATGCGAGATTGTTGCTTATGACGATGTCGCCCGCGAACTAGGCATAGCGCTTATTCGTCTGCGAGATACTGTGTGCCCGTCATATCCCGAGGACTGTGATCGCATTCGTCGCTACGACGGTCTGCACTACGACGGCGAAGCCGCTAGCCAAATCGCCAAACTCATTCTCAATCGCGTTAAATAAAACGCAGCGAATCACCGGCAGAGACGACTCCAGGTTTGATGATCTTGGCGTACACCCCGAGGTTCTGGTCTAACTCACGAATAATGTGACGCAACACGGCGCGGTCACCAGGAATGTCACTCCCCACATCTCGCGTCACCATCACACAGCGCGGACATGGCGACTGAAACTCGATTTCACATTCACCGAGACGCGCCGTCTTGCCTGCCCACCCAAATTCGGGATGGCCAGTTTGCTCGCCAGTGTCAATCACCAGGCTCGGACGAAAACGTCGCGCATCAATGACCGAATCAGGCAAGGCCTGCTGCAATGAACGCAATGCTGAGGTTGTCATCACCATCAGTGGCCAGCAGTCGTAATAGGTTCCCGGTGGGGATTCAAACTCCATCACTTCTGGAGGAAACACCGAAAAATCGGGCAGCGGTTCATCAATATCGCGTCCGAAAACCCCGCGCAGTTCTTCCATCATGTCATCACTACTCGGAGCGCCACGACGGTAATGATCAAGATCAGATGCTGGACGCAAGTATTCAAGTTGAACATTTGCCCCAATCGCGTGACTGACCAAATCATTGGCCTGAGCATCATCACTGCGCACCCTGCTCCCATCAGGCAAGGTGATTTCAACGACCTCAGAACCAGTGACAAATTGTGCCGACAGTTTCATGAGTCCGCCCAACTTCTTGGCGCCACGAATACCACCATTGTCAATATCACGAACTGCCCACAGGCGATCGCCGACAATTCCTAACTCATTGATCAAACAAGACTCAACTGTGTCCCCCACCATTGACTTCACTGGGTAGACCCAAATCTCATTGACCGAAAGTTGGGTCACTGACGTTGGGTCCCGACCTTAAGATCTTTGAAAGGCATATTTTTATCAACCATCGGTTCGCGAGGCAATCCGAGAACACGGTCCCCGATGATGTTGCGTTGGATTTCGTCAGTTCCACCGGCGATGTTCGATTGGAAACTGCTCAAAATGTAGCGTGCCCAATTTTCCCCACGACCTTCACCTTCCCATGCATCGCAATCTGCGCCAACTAAACGATTAATCAAGGGTCGGCTGAAGCGGGCAATAACGGCGCCGTGTAATTTGCCCAATGAGCCTCCGGGACCTGGCACCTTGCCAGCTTTCATCTCGGCCCGAGTGCGCATCGAAACCAAAGACTTCACAGTCTCTTCGCAATACAGTTTCATGAGATCTTGACGAATAAGAGGATCACTCAACTTGCCGTTGTTCTTCGCAACATCAATCAAACGATCAGCCAAGTTGTGGGTCACGCCACTTGATGATCCAGTGCCGATTGCTACTCGCTCATACATCAACATCGCAGTGGCTTGATTCCAGCCATTGTTTAGTTCACCCAAAAGCCATGACTTAGGAATCCGCACATCAGTGAAAAACACCTCATTGAAATGACTTCCTCCGTCAATCTGATGAATCGGACGTATCTCCATTCCTGGTGCCTTCATGTCAACGATGAACATGGAGATTCCTGCATGCTTCGGAGCATCTGGGTTGGTGCGCGCAATGAGAACTCCGTAGTCACTGACATGTGCCAGAGTCGTCCAGACTTTTTGTCCATTCAGAACCCACTCATCACCGTCAAGTTCTGCGCGAGTCTGCAGACTTGCAACATCTGAGCCAGCACCCGGTTCAGAGAACAATTGACACCACATCGTGCGCGCCGCAATCAGGTCCGGCATGAATTTGCGCTTATGCTCCTCTGTTCCGAACTGATTGAGCACTGGCAAACACATGCCATGACTAATCGTCAACTCAAAGGTCATGTCGGGATACTTGCCGTACTCTTCGCGATAAATCCGATCGTGAATACGGGTCAATCCCGCTCCACCATATTCCTTGGGGTACACCAATCCAGCAAGACCTGCCTCCGTGAGAGCAGCCTGGTATTTCTTCCCGATCATCAGCGAGGTCTCGCTACGGCGACCTATCCCCGAGGCATTCTGCTCGAGGAATTCACGCACCTGGAGGCGAAACGCCTCTGCTTGCTCTGGGGCTAGGACATCATCAGTTGAAGTTGAACTCATATTCTCAGTCTGCCATCTGGCGCCGTGGGCGTGCCTAATCGAAACACCGCCCAGCGAGGGATGTACCGTTGAGATATGGATTCTGCAGTTTTTCGCCATGTCAGCGATTGCCCAACCGAAGAGTGGAGCAGTCCCGAGCGCGGTGTCGTACGTTGGTGGGAGCTTTTTGGGGGCGATGCCACA
>BJGB01000160.1 GCA_014190215.1 Actinomycetes bacterium
CGATGCCGAGATGATCGCTTGGCCAACAGTGGCTACGGCTTGTGCAGCGGCGATGAACGCCATCAAAGGTGAGGCCAACACTGTCAATCGGCGCCGGCGTTGGGATGCCCCACTTGATGCCTCGCTTTATGGCAATAGCGTGAGTCGCGCAACCTTCGATGCGATGCAATCAGCGATCACTGCCTCACTCCCAGATTTTCGCTCGTGGATGCGCACTAAATCGCGTCTACTGGGCCACGCCGGAGCGTTGCCATGGTGGGATCTCATGGCACCTCTACCGCTCGCTGGTGGTTCAATCACCTGGGATGAATCAGTGGCATTAGTGCGCAACGCCTTCTCATCGTTCAGTCCCAACTTGGCAGGTTTGGTTGATCGGGCAATCAACGAGTCATGGCTTGATGTTGCCCCACGCGAAGGAAAAGTTGGCGGCGCATTCTGTATGCCATTTGTTGAAGATCGTTCGTTGGTGTTGTTGAACTGGAGTGGATCGGTTGAATCAGCGCAAACAACCGCTCACGAACTTGGTCACGCATATCACAACACACAGTTGGCTGGTCGCACGCCACTACAAAAACGACTGCCCATGGCACTCGCTGAAACAGCCAGTATTTTTTGTGAAACTCTCGTCGTTGAAGCGGGTCTCTCAAAGCTGCAAGGTGCAGATCGTTTGGCATTACTCGATGTCGACCTACAGGGAGCCAATCAAGTAGTCGTCGATATTCATAGTCGTTTTCTCTTTGAGACCGAGGTCTTCGCTCGCCGTCAACGCCGAACATTAGGTGTCAACGAACTCAACGAGATCATGTTGCAGTCGCAACTTGAGGCCTACGGTGATGGACTTGACCAAAGTACCGCTCACCCACACATGTGGGTCTTGAAGTCGCACTACTACGGCAGTCACTTCTACAACTGGCCTTATACCTATGGTCTGTTATTCGGCTTGGGCCTCTTCGCCCAATATCACGCCGATCCAGATCGCTTCCGTGCTGGCTACGACGATCTCCTGAGCCGCGCCGGAATGGCGACCGCAGAAGAACTTGGCGCCGCCTTTGGCATTGATGTCACCAACGAATCCTTCTGGACTGCCAGTCTTGATGTCTTGCGAGCACGCATGACGGAATACTCAAAACTCGCAGAAACCCTCTGAACCCCCAATTATCTGACAGGCTGAACACGTGATTACTCGATATGGCGCCACGCGCGACGAACTACAAAACCTTCTCACCACCGAGCCGCGCTATCGCATTGACCAAGTGTGGACGGGTTTATACAGCGAACTGAGCACCCCCGAAGAGATGACTGCTCTCCCGAAAACTCTGCGCGCACACCTCACCGACTTATTGCCAAACTCATTGCTTCTTGTTGAACAAATTGTCTCCGATGATGACACCACGATCAAGTTCTTGTGGGAACTAGATGGCGGAAGTCGCATTGAGACTGTGCTCATGCTCTACCCCGACCGCGCCACTGTGTGCGTCAGCACTCAAGCAGGTTGCGCGATGGGTTGTGGTTTTTGCGCGACAGGTCAAGCCGGCTTCACTCGTCATCTCACCGCTGGCGAAATCGTGGAGCAAATTGTGCGTGCCGCTCAACATGCCAAGGGCATGGGTCGACGAGTCAGCAATGTCGTGTACATGGGAATGGGCGAACCACTTGCCAACGAAGAACCAGTATGGGAATCAATCGTGCGCATTCACGATGACCTCGGTCTCTCAGCGCGTCATTTAACAGTCAGCACCGTGGGAATTGTGCCGGGAATTAACCGTCTCGCTTCACGCCCATTGCCCGTCAACTTGGCTGTGAGTTTGCACGCCGCCAACGACAGTCTGCGTGACGCTTTGGTGCCTATCAACCGCCGTTATCCCATCAAGGCCTTGATGGAAGCATGTAGCAATTTTCTTGAATCGAAGAACCGTCGCTTGACTTTTGAATGGGCTCTCATTTCTGAGGTCAATGACAAACCCAGTGACGCTATTGAATTGGCTCAACTGTGTCGCTCATTTCGTGTTCCCGCGCATGTCAACTTGATCCCACTCAATCCAACTCCTGGTTACTCGGTCAAAGGATCAAGTCGCAACCATGTGCAGGCCTTCTGCGATCAACTCGTATCAATGGGCGCTAACGCCACCGTACGTCGTAACCGCGGTACTGATATTGCTGCTGCTTGTGGACAGTTGGCTGCAGGTCAGCCCGTGCAAATCACTCGTTCGAAGTAGGCGCAGCAACGTATGCGGGGTTAGCAACCGCCAACTTGTCAAGAACGCTGGCACGCACAAGGTCAACTACTTCTTGGAACCGCTCATCCATATCACCTGAGCGAATCGCCGATGCCAATTCAGCATCATTGGTGAAACCCAACAATGCCAAGCGTTCACGGTGATCTACAACCTGCTGCACTCCAAGCCTCAGTTCACGTTCCACCATCGCCAACACATTGATCGCCACTCGCGAGTGAAACTGCACCCGACCAGTCGTCGATGTCAGGACATCTTTTTCCAACCACTCGCGAACTGATTCAACGAGTTGAGCGGCTGAGGGAAGGTCATGGGGCATATTTATTTCGTTTGTCATCTGTGATCACCACTTTTCCTCAAGAGCCAAGAATAGGTCATACTCATTTTCACAAACGCGCCGACCAATCGCAGCCAACTCGTGACTTCGTGTCATCCCCAAAAGATGCGAACTGGTTTGAACCATGCACATGATCCCCCACTTCAATGTTCCGAGGACCTCCCACCAGCGCACGACCTCGCGATCCACGCTGACCCCACTGGCATCTTGATAGGCACTGATTAAAGTCTCGTAGTCACCGACTCCGGCGACCGGTAAGCGCGAACCAAACCGCCAAGCGCGCACGCATAGCCAGCCAAGATCTTCCATTGGGTCACCAATATGCGCCAGTTCCCAGTCAAGAACGCCGCAGAGACCGTTGGCGTCAATCATCAAGTTGCCGAGACGAAAATCTCCGTGAACCAAAGTTGTTCGTGTAGATGTTGGTCGATTGCGCTCAAGCCATCTGAAGGCCAACTCAAATGTCGGATGCGATTGACCAAGTTGAACATTCAGATTGTCTAATGTTTCGCGATATTGCTGAACTTGATCCAAACTTGGCAAGCCGTCAATCTTCGTGCCATCAATCGAGTGCAGTGACGCAAGTGCGGCGGCTGATTGAGTGACTAATGATTGGCGCGCTTGACTAAATTGCTCATCGCGCAAAATCTTGCGGGCGATTGTCTCGCCTTCAAGATGCGACAAAATCATAAAGCCAGAGCCAATATCGCCCGACCCATTGGCGATCAGTTCTGGTACCGGCACGCCTGCGTTAAAGGCCGCTTGCACAACTCGTGCTTCAACACCCATATCGCGGATGTCCCCGAACCTTTGGCGTTGCAGAATGAGTCGTCTTCCATCAGCGACAAAGCCCCAAGTTTCACGCGAGGCGCCACCGCTCAAACGCGCTAGATCTGTCACTCTGGCGACCCCGAGTTCGGTGGCCAGAGCAGCAGACAAATCTGCGCTGATATCTTGCGGCGAAGTCACCCCTCTACTCTCGCGCCTGGCACGACCCCTGACGCAAAGCAGAAGCCGATCCTGGGCACTTTTTACTGTGTTTGTTCTAGTCTGAAGAGCCATGGTCTGTGCTCTCGCCCTCGACAACATCACTTTTAACCGCGACGGGCGAAACATCTTGGATCAGGTCAACCTGCATGTCGAGTCAGATCAACGCTGGCTGATTGTCGGGGCCAACGGAAGTGGCAAAACATCCTTAGTGCGGATCGCTGCCCTCTACGAGCACCCGACAGTTGGGGTCGTCTCGGTTCTCGGCGAAACTCTGGGTACTACAGATGTGCGCACCCTGCGCCAACGGATCGGGTATGTCTCGGCCTCATTTGCCAGCGAACTACGTCCCGCCCTCAGTGCTCGAGATGTAGTGATGACGGCTAAAAACGCCGCCCTTGAAACTTGGTGGCATGACTATGACGAGAGTGATCGTGAGCGGGCTCAAAAGTGTCTGGACCAAATGAATGTTGGCGGGTTATGGGATCGCAATTTTGGAACTTTGTCATCGGGCGAACAACAACGAGTTCTCTTGGCACGTTCGCTGATGAATGAACCAGACATCGTGCTATTAGATGAGCCAAGTGCGCGCCTTGACCTTGCAGGGCGCGAGCAACTCGTGATGGTCCTACAGAATCTTGTCTGTGATGCGTCATCCCCACCGCTTGTATTAGTGACGCACCATGTTGATGAAATACCGCGCGGCATGACCCATGTTCTCTTCCTCAAAAATGGATCTGTGATGACTGCAGGCTCAATGGAAGAAATTTTCACCGCCGCCAACCTCTCAGAGTGTTTTGAGATGAAACTCGAA
>BJGB01000161.1 GCA_014190215.1 Actinomycetes bacterium
CCGACATTCTCGCCGGCTGGGCATATGTCGCTGCCTCATTCTGGTTTTGGGATCGATGGGAGTCCAAGAGGGCAACCCGTTCTCCGCTAGCCTCGGAGTAACCGAGGTGTCACAGTGAGTTCCGCCAATCATCAAGCAGAGTTTGAATCTCTCAGTCTTGAGGCCATTGCCGATGCTGACCAATATCCCTATTGGCTTGAAGATGCCGATCAGCCAGTACCCCATCCCACGCTGGTACGCAATGAAACATGCGACTTATGCATCATCGGCGGTGGCTACACGGGTTTGTGGACAGCCATCATTGCCAAAGAACGCGATCCAGCGCGTGATGTTTTACTGATTGATGCTCAACAAGTTGGTGCAGCTGCTAGCGGCCGCAACGGTGGCTTTATGGACGCCTCGCTGACTCACGGTATTACTAATGGCCAGGAACGATTTCCGAAAGAACTCAAACTCCTTGAAGAACTTGGTATTGCCAATCTCAACGCGATTGAGGCCGCCATTAAGCACTACAAAATTGATTGCGCCTTTGAGCGCAACGGAGTCATTGAAATCGGGACGACAGCGCATCCCCAGAGTTATCTAGATGAAATGCATGATGAGTATCTGCAGATTTCCTCACTCGGACAAAAGGTGACGTGGCTGGATCAAGAACAGATGCGCTCAGAGGTCAATTCGCCAACATACACGGGTGGATTATGGGTACATGACAGAGCAGCGATTGTCGATCCGGCCCGCCTTGCCTGGGGTCTTAAAGCAGCCGCTCTTTCGTTAGGCGTGCGCATCTATGAGGACACGAAAGCCACATCTATTGAGAGTGAAGGGGCTGGTGTTTTAGTCACGACCCCCTTGGGAAAAATTCAGGCGTGTAAGGTTGCACTTGCAACAAATGCTTTCAAGCCACTATTGAAGCGACTCAATAACTACATCGCACCGGTCTATGACTACTGCATGGTCAGCGAACCCTTGACCCCAGAACAGTTACAAAGTATTGGCTGGCTTCGGCGTCAAGGACTCTCCGATATTCCTAATCAATTTCACTATTACCGCCTCACGGCCGACAACCGTATTTTGTGGGGTGGCTACGACGCGATTTATTATTTCGGCGGCAAGGTCTCCACCGAGTTGGAAAGTCGCCCCGAAAGTTGGGCCAAATTGAGCCGTCACTTTTTCCAAACATTTCCACAACTTGAAGGCGTCAAGTTTTCCCATATGTGGGGCGGCGCCATTGATACATGTTCGCGCTATTGCGTGTTTTGGGGACAAGCCATGAAGGGTCGCGTCGGATATGCCCTGGGCTACACGGGACTTGGTGTCGCCTCTTCACGCTTCGGTGCGCAGGTCATGCTGGATCTCATTGATGGTCAAAAAACCCAAGCGACTGAAACGAAGTTCGTTCGAAGCAAGCCTTTGCCGTTTCCACCCGAACCATTTAAGTTCATTGGCATTCAGGCCACGCGTTGGAGTCTGAACCACGAAGATAAAACTGGCAAGCGCAACTTGTGGTTGAAGTCCCTGGACCGACTCGGTCTCGGTTTTGATAGCTAATCAGAGGCGTTCAATACCTCGCAGAACGAAGAGATCAGAGGCGTTCAATACCTCGCAGAACGAAGAGATCAGAGGCGTTCAATAATGGTGACGTTGGCCTGACCGCCACCTTCACACATCGTCTGCAGACCGAAACGGCCGCCCGTCCGCTCCAATTCATTAAGCAACGTCGTCATCAAACGAGCGCCAGTCGCACCTAATGGATGACCAAGAGCAATCGCGCCACCATTGACATTGACCTTGGATCGATCGCAACCGATTTCGCGCATCCATGCCATCACGACTGGGGCAAATGCCTCGTTGATTTCTACCAAGTCAATGTCATCAATAGTCATCCCCGCTTTGAGTAATGCTCTGCGAGTTGCGGGTATCGGTGCCGACAACATCATGATCGGGTCATCAGCCAACACGCTCATGTGATGGATACGTGCTCGCGGCTTGAGACCATGCGTCTTCACGGCTAATTCGTTGGCGATCAATAGCGCTGCCGAACCATCAGAAATCTGACTCGCACAAGCTGCAGTCAAACGACCACCCGGGGTCAGCGTCTGTAACGAACGAATCTTTTCCCAATTTGGTTCGCGTGGACCTTCATCATGCTGCACGCCATTCAGCGGAGCGATCTCATTTTCAAAACGACCTTCGGCGCGAGCCTTGATAGCTCGAATGTGTGACTCAACAGCAAACTCTTCCATCTCTTCACGTGACAAATTCCATTTCTCAACCATCATTTCGGCGCCAACGAATTGACTCACTTCATTCGCCCCGTAACGCGCGACCCAACCTGGTGAACCAGTGAAGGGATCTTCAAATCCGAGGGCCTGTCCCGCCGTCATGGCAGATGAAATCGGGATCATACTCATGTTTTGCACGCCACCAGCGACCACCAGATCCATCGTGCCGCTCATCACTGCTTGAGCAGCAAAATGCACCGACTGCTGAGCGGAACCGCATTGGCGATCAATCGTGGTGCCCGGTACATGTTGCGGTAGACCAGCGGTCAACCAACATGTCCGAGCGATACAACCAGACTGCGGGCCGACTGAGTCAACATTGCCAAAGACCACGTCGTCAACGGCACTGGGGTCAACTCCGGTGCGCTCCATCAAAGCCTTGATGCTGTGTGCTCCGAGGTCAGCTGGGTGCACAGTTGAGAGGCCTCCGCCTCGGCGCCCAACAGGCGTGCGGACGGCGTCAATGATGTAGGCGGTAGGAGTGTTGCTCATGTATTCCACGCTAACCGCCGCGGCCCATACCGGCGATATCCGTAGCTATTTCGCTCAGTGACTAGTTGACAGCAGCGCCGAACAAATTGCCAACGGCCATAGTGAACGCCATTGCCACCGCACCGCCAAGCACAACACGCAACATCGGCCGCCCTGGTTTTACCCCACCGAAAGTCGCCGAACTTGAACCGAGACCTAAGAGCGCAAAGAAAACAACCCCTATGGTGACGCCGATTCTGTTCGAGTCTGACGTTAAAGCGGCAGCCAACACTGGGATACCAGCGCCCACGGCAAAAGACCCAGCTGAACTCACTGCGGCTTGAAATGGTTGCGCCAGATTTGCCCGATGAATACCTAATTCTTCGGCGAGGTGAATCGTCAAAGCATCGTGCTTCGTCAATTCTTCGGCCACTTCTTTTGCGAGAGCAGGAGATAATCCCTTGGACTGATAGATCGATGTCAATTCTGCAAGTTCACGTTCTGGGGTGTGTTCCAATTCCCAAATTTCCTTGGCGATATCGGCGCGTTCTGAATCACGTTGCGAACTCACTGACACGTATTCGCCGATGGCCATTGAGGCCGAACCTGCCACCAAGCCGGCCATTCCAGCGACCAAAATTGCATCTTGAGTCGCATCGGATGCAGCCACGCCGAGAATCAAACATGCTGTGGAAATGATGCCATCGTTAGCACCGAGAACGGCGGCGCGCAAGATGCCCGTGCGTTGACTGAAATGTTTCTCGCCTTCTAATGACATATCCCCAACCTACTCCTGATTTTGTAAACGTGCCAAAGCCTTCACTTCGAGCAGTATGCCTGTACCCTCGTTATGCCATGGAAACCAGCGACAATATCTCCGAAGAGGCTGGGCGTCGCCGTACCTTCGCGATCATCAGTCATCCCGACGCTGGTAAAACGAGCCTCACTGAAAAATTCTTACTGTACGCCGGGGCCGTTCAAGAAGCGGGTTCAGTGCGCGCTCGCGCTGGGCAACGTTCGGCGACTTCAGACTGGATGGAGATGGAACGCCAACGTGGCATTTCTATCTCTTCCACAGTTCTGCAATTCCCCTATCGCGATCATGTTTTCAACTTGCTTGACACTCCCGGTCACCGTGATTTCAGCGAAGACACATATCGCGTATTGGCAGCCGTGGATGCGGTGATCATGGTGCTTGACACTGCCAAGGGCATTGAAGCACAAACGCTCAAACTCTTCCATGTCTGTCGTTCACGCAATTTGCCAGTTCTCACCTTCTTCAACAAGTTTGATCGGCCAGGGCGCGATCCACTCGAACTCTTGGATGAAGTGGAACAACAAATCGGACTCCGCCCAACGCCAGCCACATGGCCTGTCGGGCAGCCTGGTGACTTTCGCGGCACGATTGATCGTCGCACAGGTTTGTTCACGAAGTACACCCGCACTGCACGTGGTGCGGCCGCAGCCCCAGAAGAAATCGTTGATGCTGAACGTGCTGCCGCCGAAGAAGGTGACGCTTGGAAAGTTGCCCTTGAATCTTGTTCTCTGCTTGATGCCATAGGCGCCGATGTTGATATCCCATCATTTCTCGCTGGTAAAAGTA
>BJGB01000162.1 GCA_014190215.1 Actinomycetes bacterium
ATCTCTGACTGGTGAGGCAAAGGGAACCCGCACGCCACCTATTGCATCAACAATTTCCTTAAATGCGCAGAAGTCGACATTGATGTAGTGATCAACCACTAAACCAAAGTTGTCGAAAATTGTCAAGATCAATTCATTCGGGTCATCACGGCTAAAGGCACTATTGATCCGGCTCTTGGTTTTTCGGCCCCCAATACGTACCCACAAGTCACGCGGAAACGAAAGAATGGCAGCGGCATTCGTCGTTGGATCTAAACGAAGAATCATGATCGTGTCCGAGCGCTCGCCGATACCACTACGGTCGCCGAAGGCATCTGCATAGGGAGAATTTGGATCAATGCAGGCCCCGTTATCACTACCAGTGATCAAAATATTCTTTGCCGTGAGATCCACCGATGTCAAGGAATCATCGATCACTGGACGCCCCGTTGTTGGGTCAAGTGGCTCGCCGATGGTGGGTAACGTCAGGGTTGGGATTCCCTCGGAGCCAAAGATGTCGACAACTTTGCGATCGTTAGCTTTCTCGTTGCTGTAATAGATCCCAATCGCAGTACCAAAGCAGGCAAATATCACAAAGATATTCATTGTCAGAACGAGGCGCTGAGACAAAGTCCGCCGCCGCTCTTTTAGACTCGGCAGAAAAGTCCTAGGGTCAGGCGCCGAATTTTCGGATTCAGCGTTGGGCTGATCAGTATCAGGTTCAAGCGAGTCCGTCACAGGCTCTCCAAACTACCTGTGAGATGGCCCGTATGGGCTTCAGTTCCCTGACTCGGGTGGCGCCAAGGTTGAGCGCACCGAGGTTTCGCCTGCGGCAACAATGGTGACCCAGTGAGCCACGCCGCCAGCCTCGCCGAGGTCTAAACGACCCAATTCAAAGGCTGCCAGCACCTCAGCGTTGGCAGTCACGACGGCCTCCGTCACGACGGCTTTTTGGGACGTCTTAGCATCCGTCTTTGAGCGACGAATTTGGCTCAGGATCTCGCCAATGGGTTCAAGAATGGCACTATCGCCAATGCTGCCCAGTTCGCTGACCGCAGGCCACGCAGCGGTGTGCACTGAGCCATTTTGCCACCAACGCCAGACGGTGTCCGTGGTGAAAGGCATAAATGGGGCGAGGAGGCGTTGTAAAGCCGACAGAGCCAAGCGCAGAGCGCTGAGCGCCGAGCCAGCAGCCTCGGGTCCCTGGCTGTCGTAGGCGCGTCCCTTGACTAATTCGACGTAGTCATCACAGAACCACCAGAACATTGATTCAGTGCGCTCAAGGGCGCGGGCGTAGTCGTACTGCTCGAAGGCCGTCGTGGCTTCGTTGATGGTTTGCGCGACGCGAGCCAACATTGCCAAATCGATCGCCGTTGTGGGTTTGGCATCGACGGCTGGTTCGGGAAATGAGAGGACGAACTTGGTGGCATTGAGAAGTTTGGTAGCCAACTTTTTGCCGACCTTCATCTGATCTTCACTGAATGCAGTATCAATGCCAGGGCGTGCCGATGCTGCCCAATAACGCACTGCATCAGAACCAAATTTCTCAAAAAGATCAAGTGGGGTCACGACATTGCCCTTGGACTTGGACATCTTTTTACGATCTGGATCAAGGATCCAGCCCGATAGGGCGGCGTTCTTCCAAGGCAATGAATCGTGTTCGAAATGTGATCTCACAACGGTGCTGAAGAGCCATGTGCGAATGATGTCATGAGCTTGTGGACGTAAATCCATCGGGAAAATTCGTGCGAATAAATCTGCATCGTCTTCCCACTTTCCAGCAATTTGGGGCGACAATGACGAAGTCGCCCAAGTATCCATGACATCTGGATCACCAATAAAACCGTGGGGTTGGTGGCGTTGATCAGCCCTGTAACCGGGTGGCACATCAGTTGATGGATCAATCGGTAACGCATCTTGTGAGGGCGTGATGGGCGAATCGTGAATCGCCTCACCATTTTCGTCAAGGCGATACCACACTGGCACAGGTACGCCGAAATAGCGTTGGCGACTAATCAGCCAATCGCCATTTAACCCTTCAACCCAATTTGAATAGCGATGACGCATGTGGTCGGGATGCCATGCCAAATGATTTCCACGATCAACGAACGCATGACGAAGATCCGCATCGCGTCCACCGTTGCGGATATACCACTGGCGACTGGTCACGATCTCAAGTGGCCGATCACCCTTTTCAAAAAACTTCACAGGGTGCATGATGGCTCGTGGCTCACCGAGCATCGCTCCGGATTCGCGTAGTGCCTCAACGACCTTTGTCTGGGCTTGGTTGATGAATAACCCGGCGATTTGTTCGTAGGCGGCGATCCCTGCTGCGCTATCAAGACCATGAGGTGGTGCGTTGATGATTCGACCATCGCGACCAATGATGGCTCGTGTCGGCAGATTAAGTTCACGCCACCAAATCACGTCGGTGAGATCGCCGAACGTACAGATCATTGCAATACCCGTGCCTTTATCAATTTGCGCTAAAGGATGCGCCAATACTGGAACCTCAACGCCATACAACGGTGTGCGCACAGTTGTACCGAATAAAGGTTGGTAGCGCGGGTCATCGGGATGGGCCACGAGGGCAACACATGCAGCAAGTAGTACTGGTCGCGTGGTGTCAATGACAACGTCGCCAGATCCATCGCTGCGCGCGAAGGAGACTTGATGATACGCACCAGGACGTTCACGATCTTCAAGTTCTGCTTGAGCAACAGCAGTTTTAAAATCCACATCCCAGAGCGTTGGGGCTTCTTGGGTGTATGCCTCACCGCGTTCTAAGTTGCCTAAAAAGGCGCGCTGGCTGACGCGGCGACTGCGATCTTCAATGGTGGTGTAGAGATAATCCCAGTCCACGGATAATCCAAGACGACGAAACAAATCCTCAAAAACTTTTTCATCCTCGTGAGTCAGTTCTTCACATAACTTGATGAAATTCGGACGCGAAATGGAAATCGGTTGATGATCCTTGGGAGGGTCACCACGAAATGGAGGCTGAAAATCTGGCTCATAGGCGACATGGGGATCGCACCGTACGCCGAAGAAATTCTGCACTCGCCGTTCGGTGGGCAGACCATTGTCATCCCAACCCATGGGATAAAAAACTGCTTTACCACTCATGCGTTGGTAACGCGCAATGGTGTCGGTGTGGGTGTACGAGAAGACATGACCCATGTGCAACGAACCGCTCACTGTGGGTGGGGGAGTATCAATTGAGTAGACCCGTTCGCGGGGCGCAGTGCGGTCAAAGGCATAGGTGCCTTCGTCCTGCCAGATCTGAGCCAATGCCGACTCAATGCCGTCGAGTGAGGGCTTGTCGGGAATGTTCGTCGGATTTGAGTCCGAATTAGTCACTGCCATGGGTTGCAGGTTATAGGTGACACGGCAATGGGGGCGTAGGCTCGTAGTGCATGTTCAGGCTGTTTGATACCGCAACCTCTCAAGTTCGCCCGTTGGCTTTGCGGGAACCTGGCAAGGTGGGGATTTACCTCTGCGGTCCCACGGTGTACGGCCCTCCCCATCTCGGGCATGGTCGAGCGACTCTGGTCTATGACATTTTGCGTCGCTACCTGCAGTGGACTGGTCTAGAGGTGCGTTTGGTCTCAAATATCACCGATATTGACGACAAAATCATTGAGCGCGCCAAAAATGAGGGTCGGGAGTGGCAAGAAATCACCCGTAAGTGCGAAGACATGTGGTTTGTGGCCATGGGGAAACTTAATGTTCTGCGCCCGACCGATGTTCCGCACGCCACTGACTATGTTCAATCAATGGTCGCCATGATTGGTGAACTGGTTGAGCGGGATGGGGCCTATGTCACCGCCGATGGGGTTTATCTCGATGTCCTTCAAGTTTCTGATTACGGGTTATTGGCGCATCAAAATCTGGATGAGATGTTGTCCGGCGGAGGGGATCGAGAAGTTTTCGGTGCCAGCAATAAAAAGAATGCAGCCGACTTTGCTTTATGGAAATTTAGTAAGCCCGGTGAACCAGCGTGGGATTCGCCATGGGGTGCGGGTCGTCCAGGTTGGCACAGCGAATGTGTGGTCATGAGTTTGGATCTTTTGGGTGAGGGATTTGATCTGCATTGTGGCGGCATGGACCTCAAGTTTCCGCATCACGAAAACGAGCGCGCACAAGCTGTTGCACTCGGAAAAACTTTCGCCAAGCACTGGATGCACAATGGCTTCGTCGTTGACACCGAGGGTGAAAAGATG
>BJGB01000163.1 GCA_014190215.1 Actinomycetes bacterium
GGTAGCCGGTTGGGTATACCGAAATATCGATCAACGCGGCGTCGACGGCGCAGTGAACGGCTCGGGCGCCGCTGCCCGGGGTACGGGCGGAGCATTGCGTCCCGTGCAGTCGGGCAAGGTTAATCAATACGGAGCGCTGTTGTTTTCTGCGGCAGCCATCGGCGCTCTCATACTCGTAATCATCAACACCTGAGGAGGAATACGGCATGGACGTACTCCGTGAATCAAACTGGGTGCTCAGCGTAGGCACTTTCTTGCCGCTAGTCGGCGTGATCGTGATGCTGTTCATCCCTAAAGCAGACGAGCAACTTCATAAGTTGGTAGCTCTCGTCACCGCGCTGGCAACCCTTGGCGTGGGCTTTTTCACATTGACCCAATTCGACTTTGATCAAGCCGGGAAATTGCAGTTTTTTGCTGAGACCGAATGGATCAAGGTCATCTCCAGTAACTACACAATCGGACTAGATGGTATGAGCCTTCCGCTCTACTTCTTGTCCATGGTGGTCACGGTTTTGGTGATGGTCTATTCGTGGAACCATATTCCCTCGCCTGGAAATGCCAAAGCGTTCTTGATCTTGATGCTGATTTTGCAGACGGGTATGGCAGGAACATTCGTGGCTCAAGACTTGATCTTGTTCTTCGTGTTCTTTGAACTGGTGTTGTTGCCGATGTATTTCATGATCGGTGTGTGGGGTGGCGAAGATCGCCAATACGCATCGCTGAAGTTCTTCTTGTACACCATGTTCGGTTCAGCATTGATGCTCGTCGGATTTATCGCTTTGTTCTATAAAGTGCGAGGTGTTCTACCCGAAGGCGTCGAACCATCGTTTTCAATCCCGCAACTTGCCGAATACGGCGGTTTGATTGGTCGTTCGGCGCAGATCTGGATCTTCGGTGGAATGTTCATCGGGTTCGCCGTCAAAGTACCGATGTTCCCATTCCACACATGGTTGCCCGATGCTCACACACAAGCACCTACCCAAGGCTCCGTGATCTTGGCGGCAATCTTGCTGAAACTTGGCACCTATGGCTTTGTACGTATTGCAATTCCAATTCTCCCAGAGGCTGCCAAAGAGTGGGCTCCGTGGATTGGTTTGCTAGCAGTCATCGGAATCATTTACGGAGCACTCGGATGTTTGGCACAGACCGATATGAAGCGCTTGATTGCCTTCTCATCAGTCGCTCACATGGGTTTCGTGATGCTCGGTATTTCAACGTTGACGCCGATGGGCTTTAATGCCGCCATTTTCGGAATGGTGGCCCACGGTCTCATCACGGGCATGTTGTTCTTCGTGGCCGGCAGTGTCAAAGAGCGTTATCACACTTTGGAGATCGCTCGTTTGGGAGGCATGCTCAAGCAGATGCCGCGCCTTGGTTGGATCCTTGGCTTCTGTGCCATGGCTTCACTCGGTCTTCCTGGATTAGCTGGCTTCTGGGGCGAATTCCCAGCGATTCTCTCGGCCTATTCACCTGCAGCTGGTCTTTCAGAGGTCACTTTCAGGGTGTACATGGTGATCGCCGCTCTCGGTACGGTTTTGGCTGCGGCGTACTTGCTGTGGTTATTCCAGCGCATCGCTTTTGGTGAGCCCAAGCCAGAGTTCGCAGGGGAATCTCACGATGATCACGGACACGGTGGACACAGTCATGACGATCATGGCAGCGACATTCACGATGTCAATGTTTTTGAATGGATCGCTTGGACACCGTTCTTGTTGGCCATTGTTGTCTTCGGCGTTTATCCGCAGTTGATGTTCAAAATCATTGATCCAGCCGTGCAGTTGGCTTTGAAGGCCTTCGGAGGCTGATTCGTGTTGTATTCGATTCTCGCTCAGATGCCGTGGAAGTCACCATCGGTTGACTACCACGCCATCGCGCCCGAGATCATCTTGGCTGGCGGCATCTGTCTGATCATCCTTGTGGATCTGTTCACCAGTGAAACAAAAAAATGGATCACGGCGAGCCTCACCGGTTTCGTCATGCTCGGTGCCCTTGTTCCAGTTCTCACGTTGGTGGTCAGTGACATCAATGTGCGATCGCTGTTTGACGGTCGCTATGTGGTTGACGAATTTGCGCTGACGTTGAAGGCACTGTTCTTGATCGCTGGCTATGTGGTGGTGCTGCTCTCGCAGAATCATGTTGAAGAAGGCGATTACTACCAAGGCGAGTACTACACCTTACTCCTCACTTCAGTTGCTGGCATGGTGATGATGGCTTCAAGTCGTGATCTTGTCAGCATTTTCGTATCGTTGGAAATGTTGAGTATTCCTGGCTACATGTTGGCTGCTTGGCGTAAACGAGATCGCAAGAGCAATGAGGCTGGCATCAAGTATTACCTTCTCGGTGTTTTCGCTTCAGCCATCATGTTGTATGGCATGAGTTTGCTGTATGGAGTCACCAATAGCACTTTGCTGAGTGATATCGGCCGTGAATTGACTGTCGAGGGTCAGTTCGGTGGCGTTCAAGCATTAGCAGTCACCTTCACTTTGATTGGTTTCGCATTCAAGGTTTCTGCTGTTCCATTTCATTCGTGGGCTCCTGATACATACGAAGGCGCACCTCTTCCCGTCACCGGGTTTCTTTCAGTGGCAAGTAAGGCGGCCGGATTTGTGGCGTTGGTGACTTTGATTTATGTGGGCTTCCCACAGGCTCAAGATGTATGGCAACCCTTCCTGTGGGTGCTAGCGGCGATCACGATGACTGTCGGGAACCTATTGGCCTTGCGTCAAACAAACATCGTGCGAATGTTGGCTTACTCAAGCATTAGCCAAGGTGGTTTCATCTTGATGCCTCTGGCAGTTGCCGGTACAGGCGATGCCGCAGGACCAGCCTTGCAATCGGTAGTTGTGTACCTCATTGTGTACGCAGCAATGAACCTCGGTATGTTTGCCGTTGTCATCGCCGCTTCGCGGACCACTCGTAGTGGTGAGATCAGCAGCTTTGGAGGATTGTTCTCGTACGCACCAGGTCTCGGAGTCTTGATGACGATCTTCTTGGCATCACTTGCTGGTATCCCGCCGCTCGGCGGATGGATTGCTAAGTTCACTGCCTTCCGCGCCGTTCTTGAAGCTGGTGGCAACTGGGGTTACGCACTCGCAGTTATCGGTGCCGTGAACTCCGTGGTCGCCTTTGGTTACTACGGCAGCATCATGCGTGAGATTTGGATGAAGCCCGCTCCACATGGTGAAACCTCAGCAGTCAAAACTCCAAGCTCGTTGATAGCGGCGATGGTTATCACCACGTCAGCGACCATTGTATTCGGTGTCTTGCCTGGTGCAGTCTTGCGTTTCGGCGATCTTGCCGATCTCACTGGTGCTTTCGGCCGCTGAGCACATCGGCAGTGTCATTGACGCTGCGGAAAACCAAGAGTTTCGTTTTGACCACTTTATGGATGAGGCTCTCTATGGGCCGGCTGGTTTCTATACATCTGGCGTCGGTGGTGCAGGTCGTCGCGGTGATTTCATCACCTCACCAGAGATAGGCCCACTCTTTGGCACAGTCATCGCGCGCGCACTTGACTCCTGGTGGATTGCGATGGGAAGTCCCAGTAATTTCCGTATCTTTGATGTTGGATGCGGCCCAGGTGGATTGGCGAGATCAATTATCGCTGCGCAACCACAATGTCTCGGTGGTGATTCATCGCGTTACGTGTGCGTAGAAATTAGTGAGTCACAATGGGCCACCCATCCAGTTGGTGTGACGTCCATGAAGTCATTGCCGACAGGAATTCTCAATGGAGTTGTGTTGGCCAATGAATTGTTGGACAATCTGCCTTTTCGTTTACTTGTCAACGATGGTGAGTGGCGTGAGGCTTGGGTGACGCATCACGATGGGTCATTGAGCGAGGTATTACATTCGCTGCTCGATCAGCCAAATTTTGATTTACCAACCAGAGCAGCTCATGGCGCTCGCATTCCATGGCAGCAATCGGCGGTCAAGTGGGTCAACGATGTCGTAGGCAGACTCAATGGACGATTGGTCGTCATTGATTATTCTGTGGCATTGACCAGTGAACTTTCTCAGCGACCCTGGCGTGATTGGTTACGTACGTATGCGGGCCACGAAAAGGGAGCGCACTATCTACGTAACGTTGGTTTACAAGACATCACAACCGATGTGTGTATCGACCAGATCATTGCGAGATGTGGGCAACCAGATTCTGTGCGCTCACAATCACAGTATT
>BJGB01000164.1 GCA_014190215.1 Actinomycetes bacterium
TTTGTTATCGGCCTTCGTTGATCATGTGGTGTCATTCATCGACCCTTCGGCGTTACGTCCAATGCGCGTTGTTGCCGATACGGCCAATGGCATGGGGGGACTCGTCGTGCCGGCAGTTTTTGATCGACTACCACGCCTTGAACTCGAAGTGATGTATGGCGAACTTGATGGAAGTTTTCCTAATCATCCTGCAGATCCTTTGCAATCCGTGAATCAACGTGACCTGCAAGCGCGCGTTAGTTCGGGTGCTTTTGATATTGGTTTGGCTTTTGACGGTGATGCCGATCGCGTCTTCGTTGTTGATGAATTGGGTCGTGGATTATCTGGTTCAACGACAACGGGTATTTTGGCGACCAGCATGTTGCGCAAGTTTCCGGGTGCAACGATTTTGCACAATCTGATTTGTAGCCGAGCAGTGCCAGAAATCATTCGTGAACACGGTGGCATCCCGGTGCGCACAAAAGTTGGTCACTCGTACATCAAACAATTGATGGCCGAGACTGGCGCTGTTTTCGGCGGAGAACACTCTGCTCATTACTACTTCAAAGATAATTACCGTGCCGATAGCGGACTGATTGCCACAATGTTGATGCTGGAAGAAATGAGTCGTGTCGGAGAACCTCTTTCGGAGATACGGCGGGCCTATGAGCGTTATTCCCTCAGCGGTGAGATCAACACTCATGTTGATGACCCATCACAAGTCATTGAGTCGGTATCAGCAAAGTTCTCGGCATTTCCACAGGATCGTGTCGATGGACTGACCGTAGACTGCGGGGAATGGTGGTTTAATTTACGTCCATCAAATACCGAACCTTTGTTGCGACTCAACCTTGAGGCGCCCGATCGCAATCAATGCGATCATCGGGTGGCCGAATTACTTGCCGCAATTACCTCAGTCTGAAAAAGGAGATTCACATGCCTATTGATCCCGAACTTGCCTCAGTGCTTGCCTGTCCAGTTGACAAGGGGGTTTTGCACATCCTGGATGATGAGAACTCTTTGTACAACACTCGTTTGCAGCGTCGCTATACCGTGCGTGACTCGATCGCAGTGATGCTGGTGGATGAGTCCGAAGTTGTCTCGACCCAAGAGCACGAGCGCATCATGGCCAAGATTGCCGCTGGCGGGATTAAGACCACCGGTCGCTGAATACAGCGTGCTTTCGGTGACAATGTCTCCAGAGAGCGCGAATCACTGCCTAGACTGGTCACATCGGGCTGACTGATTGGTGCCAGTAGGCCCCTGCTCGGGATAGATCAAGTGGCAAGTCATCACGTGATGGCTTGTTTTTGTCTCACCCGTTGTCAGATTTCTATCAAGGAGCCCTACATGTCATCTTCATTTGCCGAACGTAAAGACTTCCGCGTCGCCGATCTTTCTATGGCCCCTTTTGGGCGCAAGGAGATTCATCTTGCCGAGCATGAGATGCCCGGCCTTCGCGCTTTGCGCAAAGAGTATGGAGTGACTAAGCCACTCAAGGGTGCGCGTATCTCTGGTTCATTGCATATGACCATTCAGACGGCAGTCCTTATTGAGACTTTGGTTGAATTGGGAGCGGAAGTTCGTTGGGCATCCTGCAATATTTTCTCAACCCAAGATCACGCCGCCGCCGCCATTGCGGTTGGCCCTCGCGGAACTTTAGATAATCCCGACGGCGTGCCAGTTTTTGCTTGGAAAGGTGAAACCCTTGAGGAGTACTGGTGGTGCACCGAGCAAATGATGACATGGCCTGATGGTGATGGTCCGAACATGATTCTTGACGATGGCGGCGATGCCACATTCTTGTTGCATAAGGGTGTGGAGTACGAAAAGACTGGCGTAGTTCCAGATCCAACATCGGCTTCCAATCCGGAACTTGCCATCGTGCTCGGTTTATTGCAGCGCGGCCTCAAGACCGAACCCAACAAATGGACTCGGATGGCTGCTGGAGTTAAGGGTGTCACCGAAGAGACAACGACTGGAGTGATGCGCCTCTACAAAATGGCGGAGCGCAACGAGTTGTTGTTCCCAGCAATCAACGTCAACGACTCGGTGACGAAGTCGAAGTTTGACAACTTGTACGGCTGTCGCCATTCGCTCATTGATGCCATCTGTCGGGCCACAGATGTGATGATCGCTGGCAAGGTTGCCGTTGTCTGTGGTTATGGAGATGTCGGCAAGGGTTGTGCTCAGGCACTGCGTGGTCAAGGTGCACGAGTGATCATCACCGAAGTTGATCCGATCAACGCTTTGCAGGCGGCGATGGAGGGTTACCAAGTGACCACTCTTGAAGATGTGATTCACGAAATAGATATTTTTGTTTCCGCAACAGGTAACGATCACATCATCACTGTTGAGCACATGGCAAAAATGAAGCACAACGCAATCGTCTGCAATATTGGGCACTTTGACTCAGAAATTGACATGGCTGGTTTGGCTCGTAGCGGAGCGACCCGCGATGAACTGAAGCCTGGTACCGACCTCTGGTCATTCCCTGATGGGCACGCGATCATCGTTTTGGCTGAAGGACGCTTAGTGAACCTCGGTTGCGCTACTGGTCACCCAAGTTTCGTGATGAGTTGTTCATTCTCTAATCAGGTCATCGCCCAAATCGAATTGTTCACCAATCTCGCGGCATATCCGTTGGGTGTGTATGTGTTACCAAAACATCTTGATGAGAAGGTGGCTTCACTGCACCTCGGCGCCTTAGGTGTGAAGTTGACAAAACTCACAGATGAGCAGGCCGAGTATTTAGGCGTCGCTCCATCGGGTCCATTTAAGTCTGAGCGTTACCGCTACTGATGACAAAGCTTTTTGCTGAGAAGTTGCTTCGGTGTGTAACTGGATTGGCTCTTTTCGGTATCGGGATCACATTATTTATTCGCGCTGATTTAGGTTTGGCACCGTGGGATATTTTTCATACGGGTGTTGCCGAACGCCTTGATATTTCAGTGGGCGTCGTCATTGTCGGAACGGGTTTATTGCTTTTGCTGTTGTGGATTCCCTTGCATCAAAAACCTGGTTTAGGAACGATTTTGAACGCTCTTGAAATTGGGCTGATGGTCGATGTCAGCAAGCAGTTCATTGGTGAAACGAATAATTTCGTCGTGCGACTTTTGCTGGTACTGGCCGGACTCGTTGTCGTGGGCATCGGAACAGCGATGTATCTCGGATCAGATTTGGGTTCGGGGCCACGCGATGGGATCATGCTCGGAATGACCAAGCGGAAATTTTTCGGACGATTCCTGAGTATTCGCCTGGCGCGCACCTTGATCGAGGTAACAGTCCTCCTAGCAGGTCTATTTCTTGGAGGCGAGGTGGGTATCGGGACCCTGGTCTTTATGCTCGGAATTGGGCCTTTGGTGCAGTTCTTATTGCCATTTGTTTCGGTTCGCACATCTCAACACGCCTGATTTCACGAGGTCTGCCATACCCCCATGATGAAATGGCTTCATGTTCACCGCTCTTGTCTGCACCTCGTGTCGCCAACTCTTTCGGATCACCCCCGCAGGCTTCAAGCGTGACCAAACGGGTCGTCTGGTTCGTCTGTGTGAGTCTTGTCAAGTTGATCATCAGAGTGCTACGACCACAGCAACGAGGATTACAGCCTCGGATACTCTTGATGGGCAGACGCAAGAACTCATTCGCGGTTTGAAATATCGCAATCAACGGCGTGCGGTGTCGATCCTGGCACGGCAGTTAGTGAAATCGGTTCGCGACGATCCAGATGCCCTGGTTTTCGAGATCGTCACTTGGGCACCCACGTCATCATCGCGGCGCAGACGACGTGGCTACGATCAGTCCGAACTTTTAGCGCGCGCAGTCGCTCGTCAGTTGGGTATTCCCTGTCGCCGACTGTTGTATCGCGATCACAGTCGGCCCCAGACGGGGCGAACCCGCGAAGAGCGTCTGCATGGGCCATTGTTTCGGGCCCGTCCATTGCGTCGAGCAGTCAGCGTGTTAGTCATTGATGATGTAGTGACAACTGGTAGCACGCTGAAAGCGGCGGCACACGCCCTTGAATTGGCGGGGGCACATCAAGTTGGCTTATTCGCTGTAGCAGCCACGCCCGAGCGGAGAAGGGGCTAAAGACCCGCGAGGCTGCGCAATGTCTGTACAGCAGAAGTTGGGTCTTCTTCAACCCACACTCCGCGCAATCCAACAGCACTGGCTGCGTCCACATTGGATTGTGCGT
>BJGB01000165.1 GCA_014190215.1 Actinomycetes bacterium
GGAACTGGAGTTTGATCAGACGTTGGGTTGGTGATCCTGCGCTGCAGGAGTGGCACACGCAGCGGAGCGTGGAGGGGTATGGATCAGGTGCTGGCGCGCTGCGGTGAGTGTTGTGGGCTGCCAATGCCGTATCGCAGGTATTGTGCATTTTCCGTTTGTCACGCGTATCAAACGCCCCAGAAAATCGAACAAATGTGACAAAAGAGGGCACTGGCCGTGAGATGATTGGTGGGGTGAAGCCTTGCACAAGGTGGTAGTGGACTCTTGCGGGAGCAAGGTGTATTATTTCGAGGTGAAAGAGAGCTTGAATTTCCTATCCGTCACTGAGGCCGTATCACTGGCTGCCACCAGCAAGAAGCTACACTGGGCCCACACCTTTATCGATTTCACGCTCTAGTATGTAGGAGTAGGACTACCCGGTCTGTACTCGGAAAAATTCGAAGGCGTGATTTTCAAATTGATTCCGCGCAAGGTCTCGGCTGAGGCGAGCGAGGCACCTGAGATCATCTCGGAGCTACGAGCCTTCTGGGCCTTTCTTGGGCGGGTCTATCTTGTGGATAACGCGCATCAGTTTGTCTCGGCGCTCGACGATGGGGCGGCGGTTCGTCTCGAACAAGAGATGGCCAACCCTGAGGATTACGTACGGGGTAAGTCGATGTTCATGCAGGGGCTGATGCGCGGGTTCGACATGAGTACAGAAGAAGGTATCCAGACGCGGTTTTCCGAGTATAACCGGGAGCTTGGATTCGCGCCGCCACTCAGTTATTCGTCGTCTGCTACCTCCTCCAAACTGGGGGCAACTACAATGAAACAACGCTCCGAGAAGGAGCTCAACCGAAGCCGTATCGCCCGAGCAAGCCAAAAAAGTCACAGACGTAAGTACGATGGTGGAGTTAGGTTTCTCGTCAACCCTGCAATGACCTATTACTGTATTCGGCCCAACTTTGGCACCTTGTAAACAGGCAATCTCGTAAATTTGATGGTATTCGGAACACTATGCGACGCATCAACATTGTCAACTTCATCCGAGCCATCGAGCCGAGGTTTACGACTGACTTACTCCTCCCCGTCCAAAAGCAAATGGAAATCATCGTGGCTAACGGACTGCCTGCTACGTGGTTGTTGCAGTTTGATGCTCTTGTCTCAGGTCCCTTCGTCCCATTTCTAAAGCAACACATGCCAGCCAACCACGAGGTCGGACTCTGGTTTGAAATGAATGAAATGCACTGCAAAGCCGCTGGTGTAACGTGGCGAGGAAGACCAGGCTACGAATGGGATCACATCCCGCATGTTGCTTTCACCATTGGTTACACAGAGGATGAGCGAAAAAAGCTGGCTGACACCGCGATACGTACATTCAAAGATGTCTTTGGAACCTATCCTAAATCAATCGCAAGCTGGAACCTCGATTCCATCACGATCAATCACATAACAGAAACGTACGGAGCCGATGCCTACGCGGTTTGCCGTGACCAAATCGCCACCGATGGCTTCACCATTTGGGGCGCGCCCATCGCCGGTTACTACCCTAGTAAGCGAAACTGCTGGAGCCCGGCCATCCAAAAACAAAACCAGATCAATACACCCATCTTCAGGATGCTTGGTCAGGATCCGGTTTATTACTATGACAAGGGTTACACCCAACCCGATGGCAAATTCATCACGTCGCCCGACACGATGGAACCTGTATGGCCGTCCGGACGCTCACCACATTTCGTCAAGTCCTTCCTGTCGATGATTCTGGATGCTCCTACACAACAATTTGCGTATGCACAGATAGGGCAGGAAAACTCATTCCCATGGCCAAGCCAACAAGCCGCGTACGCACCGCAAATAAAAGCGCTGGCAATGCTGCGTAAAAGCGGCTCCGCCACCATCGAGACAATGGGCGAAACTGGGCGTGCCTTCAAAAAAGCATTTCCTTCGACACCAACGCAGGCACAGGTGCAGCTTGTCGATCCGTTTAATAATACGGACCCAGTTGAGACATCCGGTTGGTATCAATCCCGATTTTACCGAGCGAATCTTCACTTCAAAGGGGACCTCCCCTACTTACGCGACATCACCGTCTACAGCGATCAGTTTGAACAACCATTTCTAAAGCAGGCCACACGTCTTGAAGATGTGGAACAAAAAATGCCTCCTGTCCTCGATGGCTATCACTGGCGAACGGCAGCACATTCGCGGAAGGAACCCGGCGCGGGAGGCTTTTTCATCTCGAATGGCACACGCCTCCTTAAGACTGGAAAAGTGGAATTCAAAGAAGCGGGGAAAACGATGATCGTGTCGGTACCTGTTCAGGATGAGCAAGTGCTACGCATTCAGTTTGATGAGACACAGATGTTTGTATCGCTACACAATTCGTCATCTGAGGCATTATCCCCACTCGATTTAGCTTTTGAATGGGACACTGAGAAGGCAAATCTCACGCAAGTTACACTGCACAGGGTGCATTTCAAGGCGGATGGATTCGATTACTCGGTTGCTGTGCATGGAGCGAACGCACGGACTACACCGCAGGGTTGGACACTCGCAAGTGATGGCCGCTTTGCCTTGAAGTTGGCTCAAAGGCACTAGCAGTAATAAAGCACGCAAAATGTCAGATAAAGGTATTCGTGTTTATCGTTGCATACAAGCTGAACCCAAAGTGAGATCACACTGACTAGTCGGTTGATTAACTACAGATTGAACCTCAAGCGCTCCCATATCGAGTAACGCCGCACAGTATCCCGTACTCCAGAATCATAGGTGCCATTAGAAAGCACCGTTTCGCCTTCTACGATTGCAGAACCACAAACTTTTGCATTGCCGTATACCTTGGCGCTGCCACCAACCCGTGCATTTTCGAATACATGGCTTTGACCAAATACTTGTGCATTACCAGAAACCCGTGCATTTTCGTAGATGTGAGCATTCCCATACAGCTTGACGTTTCCAGTCACGACAGCATCACCAGTAGAGAATCGTAAGCTTTTCTTCCGGACCCTCTCCATGATGACCACCAGCTGAAGCTTTCCCTTGAACTTCCTTACGAAGGATTCTGACGGCCACCCAAGGCGTCACGATGAACGCAATCAGGAGAGAAAACACCATCGCCGCGCTGGCCCCGACTGGAATTGGTCGCATGTATGGCCCCATCAGGCCACCTACAAACGCAAGTGGAAGAATGGCAGCAATCACAGCGAATGTTGCAAGAATCGTCGGGTTTCCAACTTCGTCAACAGCATCGATGGCTGTCTGAATCAATCCCCGATTCTGCGCATCGGGCATCCGCAGGTGCCGGACGATGTTCTCGACAATCACGATGGCGTAATCGACAAGAATACCAATCGAAAAAATCAATGCAATGAGTGTGATTCGGTTTAGGGTGGAGCCATAGAGATAGAAAACAAGCAGCGTCAGTGCGAGCGTGACAGGAATGGCGTTGAGAACCACCATCGACTCTTTCTTGCCGAGTGCAATCGCAATCAGGATGGCCACCGAGACAACGGCGATACCCATGTGAAAGAGGAGCTCGTTTGGCTTTTCTGCGGATGTCTCTCCGTAGTTACGCGTCTCTGTGACCTTGATATCTCGAGGAATCACGTGTCCCTTGAGCCGCTCAACCTTTGCCAGCACTCCATGGACAACATCAATCGCATTGACCTCTTGTCGCTTAGCAACACTAATCATCACTGCATTTTCGACTTTGTTTTGCGCTGTTGATGTTCTGGATTCGGCTCCATGTCCAAAAAGCACATAACTGACCGCCTCGGCAGGGCCATCGGTAACCGTGGCGATATCGCGCACTGCCATCACGTGTCCATTCGTTGATGCGAGTTTGACGTCAAGGATGTCATCAACCGAACGGAAGAACTCATTTGCACGCTCAGACACACTTTTTGACTGTTCCGAAAAGGATTCACTAACTCCCGTGTATGTGCGTGCTATTTTCCGGACGAACATTTGGTTGATGAAATTGTTGAACCCTTTTGCTGGCAAGGTGCTCTCTGTGAATTCATTGGGATCTCCCAAGGTTGGAAAGAATGAAAATGTCGACAAACCTGGCAGCGGAAGCCGGGCATGATCCGTTGGTGGGCGATGCGGGTGGGGATGCAGAGTTGATCCCGGAACTGGAGTTTGATCAGACGTTGGGTTGGTGATCCTGCGCTGCAGGAGTGGC
>BJGB01000166.1 GCA_014190215.1 Actinomycetes bacterium
GGCTCCTTTTATGCTCTCCCACAGAGCCCACAATTGTTCAAGCAATTGCTGATGGTCGCCGGAATTGATCGCTACTACCAGATAGCACGTTGCTTGCGCGACGAGGATTTGCGAGCAGATCGACAATATGAGTTCATGCAGTTGGATGCAGAAATGAGTTTCGTCAATCAAGACGATGTTCTTGTGGCGATTGGTGAAGCGGTAGTTTGCGCAGCCGAAGCCGTGACTGGAGTTCGACCTGACCCCATTGAACGCATCACGTGGCGACAGGCCATGGAGCGATTTGGTGTCGATAAGCCCGATCTTCGCTTCGGCATGGAATTAACAGAACTCACCTCCGTATTCGCCGGCACCGAATTTAAGGCCTTCGCTGGTGCATCCTCAATCAAGGGCATTCGCGTTGAGGGCAAGGCTGAAGAATTCGGTCGAAACAAACTTGACGCCCTCACCGACCGAGCGAAGAAAATCGGCGCCAAGGGACTTGTTTGGATGAAGGTTGCAGCCGATGGAACCTTGGAATCTCCTGTTGTGAAATTCCTCTCCGCTACTGAGCAATCAGCGGTGCTCACGGCACTTCAGGGTGCTCCAGGGGACTTGTTACTGATCGTTGCCGATGAATGGGAAATGACCTGCGAAGTCCTCGGGCAGTTGCGTAACGATCTGGGCCGTCCTCCTGTACACCAAGGTCCGTACCGCTATGTCTGGGTGACTGAGTTCCCACTTTTCGTCGGGATTAACAAAGAGACTGGTCAACCCAAGCCAGGACACCACCCTTTCTGCCAACCTCATCCAGATGACCTGCATATGTTTGAGTCGGATCCGATGTCAGTGCGATCAATGGCATACGACTTAGTGCTCAATGGTTGGGAATTGGGTTCGGGTTCCATTCGAATTCACGAACCTGAAATGCAACGGCGAGTCTTCACTGCTCTCGGAATCAGTGAAGAAGAAGCGAATCGTAAGTTCGGATTTTTCCTCAAGCCCTTCACCTATGGGGCACCACCCCACGGAGGGTTCGCCTTCGGCTTAGACCGCCTTGTTGCTATTTTGGCAGGGGAAGACAATATTCGTGAAGTCATTGCATTCCCCAAGACACAAGGTGGGCAGGATCCGATGACTAATGCTCCGACCCGCGCCGAGCCCAAACAACTTGAAGAATTAGGCATCCGGGTACTGCCTCCAAAGGCCTGACATGCCATCTCAGAAATTCCGCGCTGGAGTAGTTATTGCGATCCGTCGTGAGAACGGCGATCTGATGTGCTTCCAACGTTCGGATGTGGTGGATTCTTGGCAACTTCCGCAAGGAGGAATCGACGTAGGTGAAATGCCTGTTGATGCCGCTTGGCGTGAATTGACAGAAGAGACTGGGCTGACACGTGGCGATGTTCATTTAGTCAGCGAATTACCTGAATGGATCACCTACGAATATCCAACGGCAGTTCGCGAGGCTATGCCCGATGGTGACAAGCGCATAGGACAGACGCAAAAGTGGTTCCTCTTCGGTCTCCTTGATGAGCCAAATATTGAGCCGAAACCAGATGGAGTGGAATTTGTTGGCTGGCAATGGATGAATCCTCACCATCTGTTACATCACGTCGTGAACTTTCGACAAGACTCCTACGGGCGTGCTTTTTCTAGATTGCTTCCATGAGCGATCTCTTTAGCGCTGCAGCCAAGGAGCAACTTGCATCCCAGGCCCCGTTGGCGGCACGGTTGCGACCACGCACTATTGATGATGTTGTCGGTCAGGAGCATTTACTAGGAGTTGGTCGACCACTGCGTGTACTCGTTGAACAAGACAAACTCAATAGCGCGATCTTTTGGGGTCCACCTGGCACTGGCAAAACAACTTTGGCATTAGCGGTTGCGGGCACAACCAAGCGAGCCTTTGAACAGTTGTCGGCAGTGACTGCCGGCGTGAAGGATGTACGCGAGGTTATTGATGCAGCGCGTCAGCGGCTCGGGAGACACGGTCAGGGCACTATCTTGTTCCTTGATGAAATTCATCGTTTTTCGAAATCACAGCAGGATGCTTTGTTGCCTGCCGTTGAGGAAGGAACACTCACCCTCATCGGCGCCACTACGGAGAATCCCTTTTTCGAAGTGAACGCTCCACTACGTTCCAGGAGCACCCTATTTCGCCTTGAACCTTTAAGCGGCGAGGCGATGAGGGCTTTAATCATCAGGGGATTGTTAGCCCTTGACACGACGGCGACTCACGAGGCTCAAGAACTGTTGGCCGACCGATCGGCGGGGGATGGTCGCCAAGTATTGACTTCCTTAGAGGTTGCAGCCGCCCTTGCTCACCCAAACGCTGTCACTCTTGAGCATGCAGAGTCTGCTCTCGGAACAAGTGCGTTACGTTATGGTCGCGATGATCATTACGACGTGGTGAGCGCTTTTATCAAGAGCATGCGTGGGAGTGACCCACAGGCAGCTACGTATTACTTGGGACGCATGCTTGAAGCAGGTGAGGCGGCGCGTTTTATCGCCCGCCGGATGATCATATTCGCCAGCGAAGATATCGGGCTAGCCGACCCAACATCTCTTCTCGTCGCAGTAGCGGCGGCTCAAGCCGTTGAACATGTGGGTCTACCCGAGGCCTCCCTCAACCTCTCGCACGCCGTCATCCACTTGGCTACCGCACCCAAGAGCAACCGCGCCGCAGTGGCAATCTGGGGAGTGCAAGCCGATATTCGTAACGGTGCCGTCGGTGAAGTACCAGCACATTTGCGAGACGCCCATTATTCGGGAGCAACGACACTTGGACACGGAAGCGAATACGACTACCCTCATGATGACCCGAGAGGTTGGGTCGAACAGCAATATCTTCCACACGAACTCACGGAGAGACGTTGGTACGAGCCAAGTGAACATGGTCGAGAAAAAGAAGTCGCGCAACGGATGAAGCAACGTCATGAAAAACCTAACAACGCACCGTCAACACCGAAGGACGCCTGATGACTGCAGGTGATTTAGCTCTTGTTTTGGCCGCCACACTTTTGGCCTTCGGCTTTGCGGCCTTAATAGTCGTTTTATTGCGAGTTCTTGACACTCTGAGGATCTTGCGTTCAGAGGTGGATCTGCTGAGGCGCGAAACAGGTCCGTTGCTTTCAGAGCTTCGCACATCAACACAAGAAGCGCGTTTCGCTGTTACTGAAGCACGTGATGATCTTCATCGTTTTGATCGAGTTCTTGGTTCGGCCGAAGCGATCACCGATGCTGTCTCAGGGACGGGTCGAGTCACACGTATGGCTCTATCCACTCCGTTCATCAAAGTGGCATCTTTCGTTACGGGCGCCACTCGCGTGTTCAAGAAGCTCAGCACAAAAAATCGGTCAAAGACCGTTCTATCCGTCGTCCCATCAGGGCGCTCGGAACGTTCACACAATGTCAGGAAAGTCCGATGATCAAACGATTAATCTGGTTTGTGTCTGGCGTTGTGGCTGGAATCAGTGGGATTCTTTTTGCAGGAAAGCGCGTCAAACGCAGCGTCACGACTTTAACCCCTATTAAAGTCGCACAGCGAGTAACACAGACCACACGCTCTCGTTTGAATTCCGTCGGGGACGCATTTCGTGAAGGTCGAGACGCCATGCGAGATAAAGAATTTGAGATGAAGGCTAAGCGCGATGGAAGAGTTGAGTCCTTTGACCAACAAGGATCGATACGGCCTCTCCAACAAGGTGATGAATTACTAGTTGATGGTCAGAGAATTGAGCCGAGTCGGGTCATTGTGCTGCGAGAAGAAATGCGTCAAGGCCGAACTAGACGCCAGAAACATAGTCGCCAACGTCCATAATGCACAGCACTTTCTACGACTTGCATGGCTGCGATCATGGGGCGCAAGAATTCCATTCCTCAGAGATAGAGATATCTCCGAGCACTTCAAGACCGGTATGTTTACGACCCCAACCTGCTGAAATGAGAGCCACGGCAGAACCCCTCCAGGCCACATCACCTTTTGCATGCTCATGCAGAACTTCAGTTTCAAAACCATGAGGCAAGACAAGCCATTCTCCCGCACCATCGGTGCAGTGCAGATGTAGTGAACCCCTAGGCAGTTCTCTCTGATTGCGCTTCGCCCAAAAGGGCAACATCTCGAGATACAACTCATCAATACCGTCACAGGCGAGATCACGATT
>BJGB01000167.1 GCA_014190215.1 Actinomycetes bacterium
ATTTTTATTACTAATGATTGTCTTTCGCAGTTTGCTCGTGCCTCTTAAGGCAGTCATCATGAACCTGCTCTCAATTGGTGCCAGTTATGGAATAGTCGTGGCGATTTTCCAATGGGGTTGGGGATCCGGCTTGATCGGTGCTGGACAGGCAGGTCCAATTGATCCATTCATCCCAATGATGCTTTTTGCCATCGTTTTTGGCCTCTCAATGGACTACGAAGTGTTCTTACTTTCACGCATGAAAGAGGAATTTGACCGAACCGGCGACAATGCCAGCGCAGTTGCCGACGGTCTGGCGGCCACCGCCCGGGTGATTACGGCCGCCGCTTTGATCATGGTCGCTGTTTTCGGCAGTTTCGTGGCTGGAGACGACCGAACCATAAAACTTTTTGGACTGGGTCTCGCCGTGGCCGTCCTGATCGATGCCACATTGGTCAGAATGGTGCTTGTACCTGCGACGATGGAACTTCTGGGAGACCGTAATTGGTGGATCCCAAAGTGGCTTGATCGGGTCCTTCCACGCATCAATGTTGAGGGAAGATCCGCGCAATCTGAAAAACAGGTGCTTTAATCATCAGCCATGGCAACCGCTTCATCCAAACCCCTCGTGATCGTTGAGTCACCAGCAAAGGCCAAAACCATCGGTTCTTTGCTTGGTGCCGGATTTGATGTCTTGGCTTCAGTGGGACACGTAGCTGACCTGCCATCCAAAGGTTTGGCCGTTGACGTCAATAACCATTTCAAGCCGACATACGAACTGACCGAGCGCGGAACAAAGATCGTCAAGGAATTGCGAGCCCTTGCCAAGAAGGCCAGTGCCATATATCTAGCAACCGACGAGGACCGTGAGGGTGAGGCCATCAGCTGGCACCTTCTGGAAAATCTCAAGTCGGCGATCAAGCCCGGCGTGCCCGTGCACCGTGTGGTGTTTCACGAAATCACTAAGACCGCCATCGACCATGCCTTTGCTCATCCACGAGATCTCGACTACGGCTTGGTCGACGCTGCCGAGACTCGCCGTATCCTCGACCGCTTATTCGGTTATGAGGTGTCCCCTGTGTTATGGCGCAAAGTAAATCGTGGGTTATCCGCAGGTCGTGTGCAGAGTCCCACCGTGCGACTCATCGTTGAGCGTGAACGTGATCGCATCGCCTTCGTGTCTGCTGGGTATTGGGGCCTCGACCTCTTATCGGCGACTAGTCCATCATTTAAAGCGGCCTTGCTTGAAGTTGATGGTCTGCGAATCGCTACCGGAAAAGACTTCGACAGTTTCGGCAAAGTCAAGGCTGGTGTTGTCGTCCTCACTGAATCGGTCGTGATGTCACTCGTTGACCGCCTGCAAAGTGCCACGATCAATGTCCGCTCGGTTGAAGATAAGCCGTATCGCTCGTCGCCCAAGGCACCTTTCATCACCAGCACATTGCAGCAGGAGGCAGGTCGCAAGTTGCGCCTCTCGGCACAGCAAGTCATGCGCACCGCACAAGGTTTATACGAAGGTGGATTCATTACTTACATGCGTACCGACTCGGTGACCCTCGCCGATGAAGCACTCACCGAAGTCCGTGCTCAGATTCGCAAAGACTACGGCGCTGATTATGTACCCGACTCCCCGCGTCGCTATGCAAACAAAGTCAAGAATGCTCAAGAGGCCCACGAAGCCATTCGACCAACTCTGCCGATGCGTTCACCAGAAAGCCTTTCATCGCAAATCAACGGCCCTGCCATGGTTTTGTATCGTTTGATTTGGCAACGTACCTTGGCATCGCAAATGCCTGATGCTGCTGGTGTCACGGTGTCAATTCGTCTCGGTGGTATTGCGGCCGCATCTGCTTCGGTCAAAGCCAACGATTGCGAATTCGCCGCCAGTGGCACGACAATTACTTTTCCTGGTCACCGACGTGCCTACGAAGAATCACGTGATGAAGATACGGCCGAGGTCGAGAGTGAAGCACTTTTGCCAATCTTGAAAGTTGGCGATGCAGTAGCGGTTTCATCACTTGATCCGAGCGGTCACGAAACCACACCACCCGCGCGTTACACCGAAGCATCCATCGTGAAAAAACTTGAAGAGCTGGGTATCGGTCGTCCAAGCACGTGGGCATCAATCATTCAGACTGTTCAAGATCGTGGATATGTCTGGAAAAAGGCGCAAGCCCTTGTGCCAACTTGGACTGCCTTCGCGGTGGTCAACTTGCTCGCACAACATTTCGCTGGATTGGTTGACTATCAATTCACTGCAGGCGTTGAAGAGTCTCTCGACGAGATTTCACAGAAAAGGCTCGCTAAAGATAAGTGGTTGAAGGATTTCTACTTTGGTCTGATTGAAGAAGGTCGCGAAGGTGACGCCATAGAACTAGGTCTTAAGCGATTGATTGAGCAAAATATCGCCGGCATTGATCCAGTCACGGTTAACTCGTTCACCATCGGTGCTGACCCCACCACGGGCGAGATCATTGTTGTCAAGCCCGGAAAATATGGCCCGTATGTGAAGCGCGGCGACGAAAATGCTTCGGTACCCGATTCCCTCGCACCCGATGAGTTGACTCTTGATATGGCGTTACGTCTTCTTGCAATGCCCAAGAGCGATGAACCCATTGGTGAGTTTGATGGTCGACCCGTCTTTGCCAAGAATGGCCGCTTTGGACCATATGTCCAATGGGGAACGATGGAAGACCCACCACTTGGTCTGGAAAAACCAAAGATGGTCAGCCTCTTTAAGACCATGGTTCTTGATCGCATCACAATGCATGATGCTGAACAACTCTTGACCTTGCCACGCACCCTTGGCGTTGATCCAGGTGACGGTGAAACAATCACTGCCCAGAACGGAAAGTTCGGACCATATCTACAAAAGGTCAAGGATTACCGCACGATTGATAATGAAGAACGCCTACTGACAATCACACTCGATGAGGCGTTAGCGATCTATGCACTCCCAAAAGTATTTCGCCGAGGTCGCGCCGCATCACCAAATAGTGGCCCACTGCGTGACTTCGGTACTGACCCTTCGAACAACCGCCCAGTCGTTGCCAAAGACGGCAAGTTCGGTGTGTATGTCACCGATGGCGAAGTCAATGCCTCGCTCGGTAAGGGTGACCATCTTGAAGATATGTTGCCCGAGCGGGCTTATGAGTTGTTGCAAGTGCGCCGTGAAGTGATGATTGAAAAAGGACTTGTACCGGGACAGAAAAGTCCTGCCAAACGGGGTGCCGCGCCGAAAAAGAAAGCTGCAGCAAAGAAGGCAGTTGCTAAGAAGCCCGCTGCGGTCAAGAAGGCTGTGGTGAAGAAGGCAGCTCCCAAGAAAGCCGCTGCGAAAAAGGCTACGGTAAAGAAAGCCGCGGCGAAAAAGAAAGTTCAGAAGCCAGAAGAATGACCAAGCCTTTCTACATTGCATTCGAGGGAATCGAAGGATGTGGAAAAACAACGCAGGCATTGCGACTAGCCGAATCGCTACGCCTACTTGATCCAAAGACTGTGCTCACTCGCGAAACCGGTGGCACAGATATCGGAGCCCGCATTCGTGAGGTGCTCCACGACATCGGTAATACCCATCTTGATTCAATCGCTGAAGCGCTGCTCATTGCCGGCGATCGCGCTCAACATCGCAGTGAGGTTTTAGAGCCGGCGTTGTCAGCAGGTCATCACGTGGTGAGTGATCGCAGCGTTTATTCCTCCATTGCCTACCAGGGGTACGGGCGCCAACTCCCGCTTGACACTGTTCGCTCTGTCAATGATTGGGCCTTGCAATCGCGCTGGCCGGATTTGATTTTCTTACTTGACGTTCCTCACGAACATGCCATGAGTCGCTTGGCGCATCGTGCACTGGATCGCTTTGAGCAAGAAGATGGTGATTTTTTCTCGCGTGTCGCTGATGGTTTTCAAACTATGGCAGCAGATGACCCATCGCGTTGGGTCATTATTGATGCGACTGGCGACGCAGATGTCATTTCAGCGACTGTCCGACAGGCTGTCAAAGAGCGCTTAGGTCTCTGAGATGGCGACCGCATCGGTGTACGACGCAGTCATCGGTCAGGAATATTCGTTGACCAAATTGCGTGCCCTTGCTCAATCACCAGCGCATGCTTATCTCTTTGTTGGTC
>BJGB01000168.1 GCA_014190215.1 Actinomycetes bacterium
GGAGTTCTGCGTCTTCCACCGAGTGCCGATCAGATGCCGACAGTTTTGGCGGCTGCCCGATTGGGACCAACCTTGGTGGTCTGCGCCTCGGTTGATAATGCCCAAATTCTCGCCACACGTTTGCGTCGTACCGGCATCTCTGTGGCCCTCATGCCGCATGAGTGGGCTCAAGCAAGAGGCGGGGTTGACGTTGTTATTGGAGCGCGGGCTGCAGCTTTTGCTCCCTGCCCCAACTTGGCCGTTGCTGTGGTCCTTGATGAACACGAAGAGTCTTTGCAAGAAGAGCGTGCGCCAACCTGGCACGCGCGTGATGTCTTAGCCAAGCGGGCGCGTCTGGCTCATGCTCCATTGCTCTTGGTCTCCCCATGCCCGAGTGTGGTCGGGCTGCACCAACGTACTTTGCTTGCTCCCAGTAGCGAGCGTGAACATGCCTCATGGCCCACCGTACAAGTGGTGGATCAAAGCGACCTTGAACCATGGAAGAGGTCGTTGTTGTCTTCAGAGTTGATTGCTCACCTGCGTCATGCCGATCTTCGCGTGGCATGTGTGCTCAACACCAAGGGTCAAGCGCGGCTGCTGGCATGTCGATCATGCAAGATGCTGGCTCGTTGTGAATTGTGTACAGGATCAATGGTTGAAAATGTGCTGGGTCAACTTGACTGTGGCACCTGTCAGCGCAGCCGACCGAAAGTTTGTGCGAACTGTGGTTCTTCAGTGCTTTCACGAATTCGGCCCGGAGTCGGGCGGCTACGCGATGAACTTGAAGCAGCAGCTCAACGCGATGTTCTCGCAGTCGTAGCAGGCAAGAATAAAGACGAACTTTTTGATGACACAACTGCTGATGTGTTTATCGGCACCGAGGCGGTGTTGCATCGGTGCCGTCGCATTGATGTGGTGGCATTTTTAGATTTTGATAGCGAGTTATTGGCGCCGCGTTATCAAGCCAGTGAGCAGGCCATGGCCTTAGTTGCCAAAGCGGCGCGTTTAGTAGGAACCCGCGAGAGGGGTGGACGAATCATTTTGCAAACTTCCTTGCCGGACAATGATGTGGTTCTGGCTGCCGTCGCCGGTGATCCTGGAATTCTCAGTCAAGCAGAATTGGCTCGCCGCGAAATGTTGGGTTTTCCGCCTGTCTCGGCATTAGCGGTGATTGAAGGTGAAGGTGGTGGCGCATTTGCAACTTCCTTATCCGCAATGGGTGGGATCACAGTGGTGGAACACCGCGAGAAATGGCTGGTGCGGGCGAGCAGCCATGACGTCCTCATGCATGCTTTTATTAATACCGAGCGACCGGCGCATTCAAAAATCAGAATTGAAGTTGACCCTCCAAGGATCTAAAAGCAGTCTCTGTTTTACAAAAAATTAATCAACTTCAGATGATTTTTATAGAAAGTAAAACGAATCACTGCTCGCTATATGGATTGTGAAGACTTCCAACCTTTATTCTCGTATTAGTGCCTGTTTCCTCGCTTATCTCCCCAAAAAGTTGGTGGAGGGTCTCTGCGCCTCGGGGCTTTCATCAGGATCACTCGTTATCACAAGCCGCCTCGAGACTCGGATTCACCGGACTGACTTTTGAATCCTGTGATCTGTACTTTGTGTCAGGATGCGGCGATGAAGTGGACGCGCAACGTCTGGCACAGTCACTCATCAGTGAACCGTTCGGACCGCAGGTTGCCGTCACTTTTGTCGACCCCGATGAGAACCCTGCTACCTCAAGTGAATTGGTTGTGGAGGTTGCTCGTCGGGCGGGGGTGACAGACCGCGTAGCTTTTCAAATGCAAGAGAGTGCCGCTCGTTTAGGTTTAGACGTTCGTATCGCCACAGGGTCGGCACATCGCATTCTGGGAGCGGCGCATCTTGATGACAGTGCCGTAACCGAGTTAGTGGAACGCATCCTGTGCAATCCTGTCGTGGAAATATGGGACCGCTCGAGGGTCAACCCTGGTTTCGTGCCGACGAGTTCTGACGGAACGCAAAGCCGTGTAGAAACTGTTGGGCTGCGCGATTTAAACGATGAGCAACTTTCTCAACTCAATCGGCAACGTGGTTTGGCTCTTGATCACAGCGAACTGCTTGTCGTTCAGCAATGGTTTGCCACCGAGGGACGAGATCCGACTGATGCCGAGATTGAGACAATTGCCCAAACCTGGAGTGAACATTGCTCACACAAAACATTTACGGCACGCATCACCACAACACGAGGCGATGTAGTAGCGCCGCTACTGCGTCAACTACGTGATTGCACACGAGCCATTAATGCTCCTTTTGTTGTTTCGGCTTTTGATGGCAATGCCGGCATTGTTCGCTTCGGCGATTCTCACGCCCTGGCCATAAAGGCCGAAACCCATAATCATCCAAGCGCCGTAGAACCCTTTGGTGGAGCGAATACCGGGGTGGGTGGCGTGGTGCGCGATGTCTTAGCCGCGCCAGCGATTCCTGTGGCACTCACCGATGTGTTGTGCTTTGGTCCAGCGGACACGCGGCCCGATCAGTTACCTCGCGGGGTCTTGCACCCAGAGATGATTCGTGAAGGTGTTGTTGCGGGCGTGGCTGATTATGGCAACAAGATTGGCGTGCCTACGGTTGCTGGCGCAGTTCTTTACGATGAGGGTTACATCGCTAATCCCTTAGTGTTTTGTGGTTGCGTTGGCAGAGTTTTGCGGGGCTACGACGCTATTGGTGAGCCGCGAGTGGGCGATCAAATTGTGGTGATTGGCGGAGCCACGGGACGCGACGGAATCAAAGGTGCGACTTTTTCTTCAATGACGGTTGATGCCAGTACTGGTTCGGTGGCTGGGGCCTCGGTACAGATTGGTGATCCGATCGTCGAGCGTTTGGTCGGTGAAGTGTTGGTGGATCTACTTGATCGCGATATGCCGTTATGTACATCGCTGACTGATTGTGGTGCCGGTGGATTGTCTTCAGCGGTCGGCGAGATGGCAGAGAAGTTGGGAGCCACGATTGACCTGACCTTGGTGGAACGCAAATACCCTGGCTTGGCTCCTTGGGAGATTTGGTTATCGGAAGCACAAGAACGAATGGTGCTTGGTGTGGACCCTCGCGATGTGCCAGAAGTTCTGCATCGTTGCCTCGCACGCGGAGTCAAGGCGACGGTGATTGGAGAGTTCACGGGAACGCGACGTTTGATTGTCCAACATGGTTCTGAGATCGTCGTTGATATGCCGACAGACTTTCTTTTTGATTCTCGTCCGCAACGAGAAATGATCGCCGACCTTGAACCTCACCCGACTGTGGCTACCACCTCACGTCGTGTAGCAGATCACGCGCAGATGGTGTGTCAACTATTGGCTCACCCAAACATTGCTTCCAAAGAAGCCGTCATCCGCCGCTATGACCACGAAATTCTCGGAGCAACCGTCATTGGTCCGATGTCTGCTCCATGGCAAACCGGACCATCAGATGGAGTAGTTATCGTTCGCCCGGAAGACGAAAATGGTTTTGCACTCGGCATTGGGGTCAACGCGCGCTATGGACTTTATGACTGTCGATCGATGGCGTGGTCCGCCGTTGATGAAGCGATGCGCAATGTTGTAGCTGTTGGCGCAGACCCCTCGGCTGTGGCGTTATTGGACAACTTTTCTTGGGGAGATCCGTCTCGGCCATCCACATTGGGAGACTTGGTGCACGCCGTTGACGGTTGCTGCGCTGCGGCTCTTGCTTTTAATGCGCCCTTTGTGTCGGGTAAGGATTCTCTGAATAACGAATATGAATCTGACTCAGGTGTGCGCCAATCCATTCCACCGACTTTGGTGATCACCGCCTTGGCACACGTGCCCGACGTGGATCAAAGTGTGAGTTCAACGCTGAGGACGGTTGGGAGTGCCATTGTGATGACTGGATTGACCAACGATGAATTGCGTGGCAGTCATTTAGATCTTGTCCTGGGAAGCGACCATGGTGGTTTAGTCCCTCAACCTGACACGACTGCGCCACTGCGCTATCGAGCGTTATACGAGTTGATACGAGAAGGCAAGATCCATTCGGCCCATGACTGTAGCGAAGGTGGGTTGGCTATTGCCTTGGCGGAATATTGCCTCACCTCGCCATTTGGTCTGGATG
>BJGB01000169.1 GCA_014190215.1 Actinomycetes bacterium
ACTTTGCGGCACAACCGCCACTCCATCAGGTTCAGCAAGTCCTGCCCATTCATCGGGTTCGCCATAACCTAAATTGTCACGCGCCTCAGCAAGAACTTCGGCAATTTCTGAGGCATCTAAAGTTCCGCAGGAAGAAGTTCCAGTTCGCCCATCGCGAATCACGCGAATACCAATGCTTTCACTTTGTGCCGAAACAAAATGCTCAACTTCGCCTTCATAAACACGAATCTCGGTTGAGAGACCACGACTGACGTAGGCCTCAACTTGTTCTCCTGGCGCAGCCATCGCCACAACTCGTTCAGCAATGACTAATAATTCTGCACTGCGATCCGGACTACTCATGAAGCAGTCCCACCAATCGTCATTGACTTCACGCGCAATGTGGGTTGGCCATCGCCAACAGGAACTCCTTGCCCATCTTTACCGCATGTTCCAGGGTTACCCATGGCAAAGTCGTTGCCCAAACGATCAATGTCACGCAACACTTGGGGACCATTGCCAATCAGATTTCCTTCGCGCAAAGGTTCGGTGATCTCACCATTTTCAATGAGATACGCCTCGGTCATTCCAAAGACAAAATCACCTGTTGCAGTGTTCACACTTCCGCCCCCTAGGTGCGCAACGTAGACACCATTAGCCGTGTCTTTAATGATGTCGGCAGGGTTTTCTTCACCGTTCAAGACATAGGTGTTGGTCATGCGCACCATTGGTAGATCTTTATAGGACTGTCGTCGACCATTACCGCTTTGTGGGCGACCCTCTTTACGGGCCCGCAGATAATCCCACATGTAGTCCGTGAGGATTCCATTTTCAATCAGCACATTGTATTGCGAAGGATGTCCTTCGTCGTCAATGGCAATGGCTCCCCATTCGTGGGTCATTGTCCCATCATCCACCAAAGTCACTAGCGGTGAGGCCACCAATTCGCCAACCTTGCCACGGTAAACACTTGCACCCTTAGCAACTAAATCTGCTTCAAGGCCATGTCCACATGCTTCATGAAATAACACTCCGCCACTTCCCGCTTTGATCACTACAGGCAATGAACCAGAGGGAGCGGGGCGAGCTTTCAATTTTGTCAGTGCCCGACCGGCGGCCGCTCGCGCCACATCTTCAACTTGCACTTTGTCAAATAACTCAAAGCCCATGGTATGACCCAACGAGTCAAAGCCTGTCTGCATTCCGGCATCTCCGTTAGCAACTGCACTCACGCGTAGCAATGTCCGAACACGTTCGTCATGAGCCACGAGACCATCGCTGTTGGCAATCACGATGCGTGTGCGTCCATCGGAATATCCGGCTGACACTTGCGTGATCGCACCACCAGCGGAGCGCGCTGCGTCATCAACGCGACGCAACAAGTCAACCTTGGCTGCTTTGCCAATCGTCGACGGATCAATTTTGATTGGGCTGACAATTCGCGCCGCCTGTGTCGTCAAAGCCACCACTTTGATTCCACCCCCACCCTGGCGTGCAGCCTCAGCAGCCACACGCGCCGCAGCCATCAGTCCTGCTTCGGACAAATCGGCAGTATGAGCAAAGCCTGTCGTCTCGCCAGCGATCACACGAATGCCAGCACCACGGTTGCGACCCGTGGACAACTGTTCGATCTTGCCGTCATCCAAACCGACTCCGGTTCCTCTCCAATCAGAAGCAAAAACTTCGGCGAAATCAGCGCCCGTACGAAGTCCTTCGGCCAAAACTCTCTCAAGAATGTCGTTGTCAATCACCCTCTGAGCCTAGCGAGAAGGCTCCATGACTGGCTCAGATCGACGCAGTCGACTAACACCAAAAGTTGCCAACCCACAACACACCCCAGCGATGAGAAATGACGGGCGATATGAACCGGTGGCATCACGTAACGCCCCCGCGCCCCAAGCAGCCACAGCCGCTCCAGTTTGGTGACCAGCAAAGACCCAGCCGTACACCAATGGTCCACGTTGCACACCAAACCGTTCAACGCAGATGGCCACTGTCGGTGGAACAGTTGCCACCCAGTCCAGGCCGTAGAACACCATAAAGCCAACTAGACCCATGCCACGGGTGCCAAGAACCGGATCCAAGAACAACAGGCTGAGACCGCGAAAGGAGTAATAGACCATCAAAAGTTTGGCGGGGTCAATTCGATCAGTGAGCCAACCCGAGGCGATCGTGCCGACAACATCGAAGACACCGATGAGTGCTAGGTAACTCGCAGCATTTGTTGCGGTCACTGAATGGTCGTGGGCGGCAGCCAAAAAATGCGTTTGAATCAGCCCATTGGTTGACAAACCACAGACGAAAAAACTCCCCCACAACAACCAAAACACGCCACTACGTTTCGCCGCCGTAAAGGCCGAAAATGCCGCCCGAATTGGACGGTCAGAAGTCTCTGGAAGCACGTAATCGTGCTCGGCCCCATACGGCAAAAGTCCGACGTCGGAAGGGTAATTGCGCAACAGCAGGGCCACAAACGGAATGACCGCTAATGCCGATAGAGCAATGGTCACCCCAACCCAACGCCAACCGTAATGATCAGCAAGTCGACTGAGGACGGGTAGAAATATCAACTGACCACTGGCACCGGCTGCTGTCAGTCCCCCAATCACCAGACCACGATTTTTGACGAACCAACGCGTAGCCACAGTGGACGCAAAAACTGTCGCCAAACATCCCGAACCCGTTCCGACGACGCCTCCCCACAAAAGATACAAATGCCATGTCGTGGAAATCTGAGTGGTCAAGAGGGCCCCTATTGAAATCACCGATAGAGCCCAAATCGTGATCCGTCGGAGACCATATTTCATTTGCAAAGCCGCAGCGAAAGGCCCAATAAAGCCATACAACAAAACGTTGATGCTGACCGCTGTCCCGATCGTGCCACGTCCCCAGCCAAACTCTTTCTTCAGCGGATCAATCAAGATTGCTGGCGTTGACCTGAAGCCGGCAGCCCCCAAAAGAGTCAGAAATGCAACGCCGAAGACCCACCAGTGATAATTCTTCTTCACTGATCGAGGAATCGCCACTGGCGAAGGTTAGTTGAAGGACTGCGGACTGCCTAGATTGTTTACATGAATGAGCAAGTGCCGACGCTGGCCAAGCGCCAACATCGCACCTACTGGTGGAAAGAAATGCTCATCATGGGTGGCTTCTACTTGATCTATTCATGGAGTCGCAACCTCTTCGGGTCGGCACACATTTCTTTAGAAACTGGCGACCGACCGTTGCGTGCCTTTCACAATGCGGAACGCGTCATTCAGTTCGAGCGTGCGATCGGTCTGTTTCATGAAGAGTCGGTGCAGGATTGGTTCTTGAAATTTCGCGGTTTCATTCGTTTTTGGAATACGTATTATGGGACTGCTCATTTCCTTGTGACCTTCATCGTATTTTGGGTTTTATTCGTCAAACGCAAAGATGTGTTTCCACAATGGCGCAATACCTTGGCCATCACTACCGCTATCGGCATCGTGGGATTTTCGATGTTCCCACTCATGCCACCGCGCCTGTTGGATACACCGTGTCCGAGTGCTGGTGGATTCGGTGGGGCTTGTATCCAAAGTTCATATCGTGATGAAGGCCCCGACGGAATCGCCCAAACCGCTGATGATGGAACATTCGGCTTTGTTGACACTCTGCCGGAATACGGCGGAGCATTATGGACATTTGAGTCCAAGGCCATGAAATCTATTTCCAATCAGTACGCGGCAATGCCGAGTATGCACATTGGCTGGAGCAGTTGGTGTGCCTTCGCCGTCTGGCCGCTGATGAGGCGGCGCTGGGCAAAGATTGCCGTTTTGCTATACCCAGCAGCCACCTTGTTTTGCATTGTTGTGACCGCCAACCATTACTGGATTGACGGTGTGGGAGGGCAATTGGCTTTGGCCATCGGGGCTTGGCTGGGCTGGGACCTGCATAAGCGCAACCAACGTCGTCTTGATCGGGCGCACCAGTTCAAACATGAAAAAACTGCAATAAATGAGCCGACTTGACCCTTGTCACGACTTTCTCACAGGCTTAATTCTGCGCGGTGAACACTCAGAGATAGCGTAAACATCAATATGACAATTGAGTCCATTCACCAGCCCAGCGATTTG
>BJGB01000170.1 GCA_014190215.1 Actinomycetes bacterium
GCAGTGCAGCCTGGCCAAGAAGACGAATGGATCGGCATGGCCGCCGCACACTTTTCTGGCATCATTATTCTTGGTCCCGACTTCACCTCATGTGAAGCCTAGAAATAAGGTTGGATAGTGACTCCTGCCGAAGAACGAGAAATCGCGAGCAAGTATATCGGTGGCTTTGCTTGGCCAACTGTGTTGCTTTTCATCTTTAACTGCGCTGTCTACACGGGCACGATCCTGTTGTGTGTCAAAGGATCCCTTCCTATGCCCGTCGGATTCGTGATCAACTCAATCATCACTTACTTTTTCTACACAATTCACCATGAAGCGAACCATGGAAATATCAGCGCCCAAAATAAGTCACTTCGTTGGGTGGATAAATTCATGGGGTCAGTCGCTTCGTTACCGCTGCAACTCAACTTCCAGGCATACGCCCCGTCTCATCTTCTGCACCACGCACATACCAATATTCCTGGACGCGACCCAGATCATTTCATGGCAGGACCAGCCAAAGCAGTTTTCCCGCGCTGGCTCATCACGACGGTGATCAAGACTCTTGCCTGCATCCCGTTCGTTGCGCAGATGTTATTCAAGATTCTCCCAGCACAGATCAGCGCTGGGATTAGGTACTTCAAATCCGATCGACCCGGTTTATATCGCCACCTGCAATTGAGTTTATTGCTCTTGGTCGTTTCGTTTTTCTTTAATCAAGGATTGAACTTCTTGATGTTGTGGTGGCTGCCCACTCAAGTTGCTCAATTAATTTTGCAGACTTGGTTCGTCTGGCTCCCCCACTCACCATTTAACGAAACGAGTCGCTATCGCAACACGCGTATTCGTGGCTGGATTGGTAGTCATGTCATGTTGCTCGGCCAAGACCATCACCTCATACATCACATGTACCCGCGCGTACCTTTCTACCGTTACCGCCGATTGTTCCGTGAGATTCGTCCCTCGCTCGAGGCAAACGAATCAAGCATTCAAATACCTGCTTATTCCTAAGAGGTCAGACCAAACAGGATTACTTCTTCGCCGTCCACTCGCACTTCAGACAAGAACCACCATTGACTCGGGCTGTCGAGTAACCATCGGGAATCGATGGTGAATTGCGAGGCCACGGTCTGCGCACATATGAGCCTAATATTTTTTGGGCGCGAGGTGTTGAAATATTCCAGGCCGCCAGAGTTGGATCCTCAATTGGCAATTTGTGGGTCACAACCAAGAGCGCTGACTCACTATCAACATAGAGATCGGCCCCGATCCACACCCCAAGGTGGCCACGCTCCATATTGCTATTCCACCAAACATAGAGGGGCTTCGATTGATCTTTTGGCCGACCATCGGCTTGGGGCTTACTGGTTTTACCCGAAGAATCTAACCTCACAAAATATGCACCTGCGGTATCAGCGCCACTGAAAAGCCTTTGCCCTGGCTCGCGTAACTTGTCCATCAATAAGTACGCAAACGCAACGCATTGAACCTTTCCACGATTTCCATAATCAACGCGCTGCACATAGGAAGCACAACGAATGATGCGCACCTGCACGGCAGCCAACTCCTCGGGTTGATCCACCGGAAGTTCTATTCCGCGTAAGCCTAAACAAGGATTCGTAACCTGTGATGCGTTGACCGATCCTGCACCGCAAAGTGACAAGGTGACGAGAAGCAAACCCACCGCCCATTGAGTTTGCTTACGTGCCCTCATAGTTTCAGGCTAATACTTGAATGAGCGTTCAAGTTCACCGTCGCTCCAGAGGAAACGAACTAAAGAAGCCCGCCGCCCTGTCAAGCTCAATTGATCAAGGAATGGCAGTGACAGCAGCGACCAAAAGGCCGTCGGCTCCCCGGCTTAAAAGGTCGTTGAAGTACTCCGTCGTCTCTTGAGATGATTCGGTCATCCAGACCCAAACCTCATAGCCTTCGGCGTGCGCACGATCAAAAGTCTCCTTGCCCAGCACTTCAACACCTTCGTAGATCGGTGGAGCCTGGAAAACTACATCGCGTGGGTCAAGTGCAGCACCCGCGACATACCAATTGACAAGACTGGTCTGCCCAGGGCTCGTAGCTACATCAGCAATCAAAGAGCGAAATTCAGTAAGAACATCATCATTGAAAGAAACAACAACGACTGAATCGGTGCGATCCAGTTCGGTGATCAAGCGCGCCAACTCCTTTGCTGCTGCGAAGGCACTATCCAAAAGAACTTCACCCGATTCGGTTTCTGGGATTTTGATCTCAATATCAAGCGCGAAATCTGGGAAGGCGCGCGCGACCTGTTCAAAGGTTGCAACACCAAAATCATCAGCCGTGAATCCTTCGGGCGGATTCACTTCACCAGTACGAACACCACGGTAGATGTAGGCGTCTTCAGCAAGGGAGTGATCACTCCATACGCCACCCGAGAACCAATACGCATTATCCATCGCTTGTAAGTCGCTTGCGGTGTACGAGGCAAATAAGCCAGTGTTGCTGGTGAGTCGATCAACGGTGTTATCGTGTTGCACCATCAAAACTCCGTCTGAACTGAGCGCGACGTCCATTTCAAGAACATCAGCGCCGTTTAACGCCGCTTGAGTGAAGGCGTACATTGTTGAATGTGGCCAGTCAAAATCGCCACCAGCGTGAGCAATGACTACAGGTCGCTCAAGGGCGATCAAATCTGTAATGGTGGTTGCCTCAGGTGCAACAACTCTGTCAATTGCAAGCTCAGAAACTGGGACTGTTGTCTCTGCAACCGTTGTTTCTGGAGCGTTGGTGTTTGTCGAGTCACTGCCACCCCCACATGCGGAGATGAGAAAAACAACGGGCACGAGCATTGCAACTAAGCGCGATGCGGATCGGTGGTTTGAAGCAATATTCATACGACCATTATGTCAGCGAACTGATCTGCTCTCACCCGCCGGCCGCTTCGTTCACCTTTTCTTTACCCGGCGAACGTTTAATCGGCGGTCAAACGCCGAAAGGTTTCCACTTCTTGCGCATCATAGGCAGTGCCATCTGAGTGCAGGAGTTCATGAAACCACGGCTCGTCGTTATTGACTCGTTCAGCCCATGAACGCCACGGAAACCTTGTTTGAGTTCTTCCGTCGACTAATCCCCAGTTGATCGCCCCAACTCCCGCATCTTTAAAGACTGACAAAAGATCGACTGTTGAACCAGCTGAGCGGGCTAACCATTCGGTACATAACAGTGGGCGACCATGAGTCGTTAGAGCGTCGATCACTGCCGTTAGTTTTTCGCGAGGCTCATAACAGTGAAATGAAATGATGTCACTTTGATCAACGATGAGTTGATTGAGTGAGTTCGTAGCCACCTGACCATCTTTTTCGTATTCCCAGACACCAACAGTCAGCGGCTGGGTAACAGCAACCTTGCGCGCCCAATCAAACACGGTTGCGACAAGTTCCGTGGCCGTGGCGATCTTGTCGTTGCGTGATCCAAGTTTCAAAGTCACCACGTCGACTTGATCAGGCTCATTGAAGAGGTCCCATGCGATCACGCGCTCATCATCCTTGAAAAATGAAAGCACTTCGACGACATACTCTCGTAACTCAGACCATCGCGAGCGATCATAGAAAATGTCCGAACCGGGACTTTGAACCCACATTGAGTTATGCAGAAAAGGTTTTGGTTCAGGTTGCTTACCTAATTGGGGCTTGGGGTTCCACACACCATCAAAGAGAACTGGGATGACACCAACGTCGTGTGACGCGGCCACAGCAAACACTTTCTCAATTCGTGCTAGAAAATCTGCCGAGGCTTGGGTGAATAGCAGATCATGAAGATAAATCCGAACGGTGTTCATACCGATCGCCGCGGCCCACGTAAGTTCTCGTTCAATTGTGCTGATATCAAAAGTTTCGGCCTGCCACATTTCAAGCTGATTACCTGCAGTGGACGGAGAAAAATTGCAACCGACTCGCCAACCGACCTGCTCGCTCCATTGGCGTGCATCCTCTATTGACCAGCGACTATCACTCACATGAGTATGTAATCACCAAGACACGAACGTCAGCGAAGCGGGACGAGCCCCACCCACTGATCAGATGAATTCCCCAACATTGCCTCGTGAAATGGTCATTT
>BJGB01000171.1 GCA_014190215.1 Actinomycetes bacterium
CTCGGCACGCATTTGATCAAGTGTTTGATCGCACGATTGTTGAGCGAGTTGTCCAGCCGTTGCTGCTGCTGCGATTAAAGACGGAGTCATTCGCAAACGCTGAGTGAAACCATTTTGCAGCCGGCCAAAGGCACCGTTTAATAGGGAATTTTGAGGGAAATGCTGCACCCGAAGTTTGTTTAACATCGTTACATATAGATTGAAATTCAGACTATATTGAGTTGATGAACCCATCGCCTCGGTATTCAAGAATCTCTCTCTTATTTGCTTGCGGATTGGCCTTCGCGGCGTGCAGTTCGAGTGACTCCGCTTCCGATCAACCGGTCAGCACTGAGTCGCCAACCACTGTTGTTCAGACAACGACAACGCTTGCGGCAGACTCCGCTGCATGTGAAACCCCTCCTCTGAATCCATTCTTTGCCGATAGCCCTGCCCCGATCGGTCACATTGACGCCTCTCAATCAAACGGTTCGCCGACTGCTGGTCCGCGCGACTCAACGCAGACGTTGACACCAGCCGATTTGCAGTATGTGCACCTCGGACCTGGTCATGCTGGGTTGGCTATCTCCTCAAAGTATCCCGATGGTTCGCGTGTGATCTGGAGTAACGGTGCTGACCGCATTAGCAAAATTGATGCGAAAACTTTTGAGTTACTTGCAGAGTTACCACGGCCAGACAAAGAGTTGTTATCCAGCGATGAAGCCGATGCCAACATCGCTCTGATGGATCAACAGTCGGGCAGCGAGTTGGCGCTCACGGGTTTAGGATTCGGAGCGAAATATCTGCTTGGTTTGACAGGTATTTACTACGCGCTTGATGTTGACAACACATTATTTATCGGTGGGGAGGACTCGGTTCTCGCATACCAAGATCAAACGGTTGGAGACCCGCGTTCACCCATCATTCTGCGTGATGAGTGGAAGCGACCCGCCGAAATCACGGGCGGGTTTGTCGGCGTGAATATGACATTTGACGGCAAGTTGGTCGTCGTGACCGATGAAGGCTGGATAGTCGTTCTTGATCGCGATTTTTCTGACTATGTTGCTATTGCTTTGCCCGGTCAGGAGGCTGCCACGGCTCATAACGCTGAAGTTGTCGCCAGTGGGGTGACCCTCGCTAGTGCAAGTTGGGTGCGCAACTCGATCGCCGTTGACGACCAAGGTGGCATCTACGCAGTGTCGCTCAATGAGATGCACAAAGTTGTGTGGGATGGGATAAAACTTTCAAATTCACCAGCAGATGGGGCTTGGTCGGCGCCTTATTCCAATAGTGCTGGCAAGGGAAGTGGCGCCACTCCAGCTTTGATGGGCTATTGCGATGATCGCTTCGTCGTCATTACCGACGGTGATGAACAGATGAATGTTGTGTTGTTCTGGAGAGATGGTGTTCCGCAGGGCTGGGAACAGATTGAGGGCGCATTGTCTCCACAGATTGCTGGTCAAGAACTCGTGACGATGGGGGACCCAAAACTGACCGCGATCCAAAGTGAGCAGGGTGTTGTGGTCGGTGGATATGGGGCGCTCGTCGTCAACAACGAATCGCCAACTATTCCCGACGGTTATCCGGCCAAAGCTGCTCGACTTCTTGTTTCATATTCGGGTGCCGATCCAGCCTTCGCTCCGCACGGTATGCAAAAATTCGCATGGGATCCGGTAGCACGTGTGTTTGAGTCAGCCTGGATTAATCAGCAAGCATCTTCGGCAAACGCTGTGCCTTTGGTCAGTCTTGGATCAAACACTTTGTACACCGTCGGTGGCCGTGAGGGAAAGTGGGCGTTAGAGGGTCTTGATTGGACGACTGGCGAATCCGTTTTGACATGGATCACTGGCAGTGTGCGTTATAACACTCTTTTTGCTGGAGTTTTTATTGATGACGAGGGTCATATTGTGCACGGCACTACCTTCGGCATGGTCCGCTATCCAGCGAGTTAAGTTAGGTCACTCGACGAGCGATTGGCGTCCCTGTGGAGTTGCGTAGGCAAGCAACGCCAACTTGACACCGATACGAATTCGACGCGTGCGTTCGTCAGTATTGATCAGTCCCATGGCCCAGAATCGGGAGGCCGAATAAATGACTGCTTCAAAGGTAGTGGTGATGTCGGCAAGATCGGCGTCACTGGAAAGTTCGCCTTGAATTTGCGCCTGTTGTAAGAAAGGAAAAATGCCATCGGACGCATGGTGTTCAATGAAAAACTCGCGGGGGTTCGCATCGTCGCTCATCACGGCAAGTAAAAGCGAGGGAGTCATCGCCGCAAAAGCCATGTTGCTGATGGTGACTGCGCTTTGGCAGATTTGGCCCAGAGACATGCTTGGTTGAAGTGAACCGACGATAGGAGTGATCTCAGCAAGCACTTGATCAAGTGCTGCACGGACGATTGCTTCGCGAGTATCAAATAAGTTGTACAGCGTCGTGACGCTGACTCCGACCTTCTCGGCGAGTGCCCGCATCGAGAGGTTTTCCAGTCCACCTTCGTCAATCATGACGCGGGCGACTGCGAGGATATTTTGGTGATTAGTCATCCGTCGAGCTCGGCGACCGTCCATATGCCCAAGCCTATCTAGGCGAGTGGCTTCGCTCAGAGAGCGGATTTCACATGCGTCTGGCTAGTTTGAATTCGTGAGCACATTCCTATTTGGTGAGTCAATTTCGCCGGTCACAACACACGGCGTTGAAGAATGGGTTCGCCAAGGATGCGCGAGCAGCGCATGGACGGTGGGTGCGCTGGTCCCGAACACATTTGAAGCGGTTGTTCGGCTTTCGGCGCCAGCCCCAGGAATGCAGCACTGGTGGTTGGCGTATAGAGAGATGTTCGTCGCGCTGGGTTCTACTTGTGCCGGCTATTCATCGCCTCGGAGCACATTGACATTCGGCATTTGGGAAGGGCATGGCTTCTGGTCGGAGTCAAACGACAAAGAACTCTCTCGAATCTCAAGACTTGAAATGCCAAATCGGAAGTACTTTCTTCTGACGGGTGACTCGTCATCGATAGGTGAGTTGAGATATCCAGGTTCAGGCGAATGGCGCAACCCCGACCTGGTGTGGCCAGATGATCATGCTTGGTTCATTGGAACCGATGTTGACTTTTGGTCCCTCTACGTCGGGGGTTCGTTGAAAATGATTCAAGAAATTGAATCTCAATTCAGCGGTTCCTGTGGACGGGTTAACTTCTCTGACAAACTTGTCGTCGAGAACTAAAGTTATTAGTGGAGCTGGGGGGAATCGAACCCCCGTCCATCAGGCGATGAGCGTTCGTGATACGACCATTCCCGATTTCGAGACTGACGCAATCTCACCGACGGGTCGGATGTCTCCTATTGCTAGAAAACCACGGCACGTCTTTGCGTGCGGTCAGCGAACTTTCTCGCGGTCAGCGTTCTTTCTAGCTGTCATCCCCCGCTTCTGTTGCCGGGCTGCGGTGGATCGGCCCCGTGCGCCATTTCTGGTCACGATGTCTCTTTACAACCTGAGTATCAGGCGGCAAGAGCGAACTGCTGGTTGGCAATTCTGTTTTTTGCCCCGTTTAACGATTCTGAGCAAATCGGGTCGCACGCTCGGCCACCGGAACTCATGTCGAAACCTGTCAGCCCCAATAACGTAAATGCCCTTTGATCATACAGGCAGGGGTGGGGGATAGTTGTCGCGACCTGAATGTCGACGTTCTCGTTAGACAAACTGGTGGCGAAAAGTGGCGAGTAGGCCTGCAATCCTGCCACCAGAAAAAACAAGGTGGATCCCTAGATATGGCCTTTGCGTTGACGACCCATTTCGCGATCGATATCGCGTTGGGCGTCTTTCTTGGCCAGTGCCTGACGCTTATCGCCTTTGGTGCGACCCTGAGCAAGCGCGAGTTCGACTTTGGCGCGACCATCTTTGAAGTACAAACTCAAAGGAATCAATGCCAAGCGTTCCTGACCAACGCGGGCCGAGAGGCGGGCGATCTCACTGCGATTGAGCAGCAACTTGCGAGGTCGATTGGGGTCATGCGCCCCCACGCCATGGGCGAACTTGTAGGGCGAGATGTGCATCCCCTCGATCCATATTTCGCCA
>BJGB01000172.1 GCA_014190215.1 Actinomycetes bacterium
TCGGTGATGTCCACGTTGCACCGCGTGATGTGCTGGCTGCCTTATTACCGAATCCCGCTGAATTGGGACATTTGATGAAGGGTAAAACCTGCGCCGGTACATGGATCAAGGGCACACACAATGGATTTCCACGCGAGGTGTACCTGTATCACGTCGTCGATAACGAAGAGACAATGACAAAGTGGGGCTGCCAAGCGGTTTTGTGGCAGACGGCGATCTGTCCGATTGTGGCGTTGGAACTTCTATGCATAGGGACATGGACGCACAGTGGTGTGCGTGGCCCCGAAGCTTTTGATGCCTCGCCGTATCTTGATTTACTCAGGGCTTACGGCTCACCTCATGGAATGATTGAAATGGGGGAAGGTAAATGGCCTGCGCCCATCCTGACAGGTGCACCAGGTTGGAGTCGCTAGGCACATTAGTTTTTGTTTCAGTTAGCGCGTACCCTCAAGCTCGTAGAGCACTATTTTTCCTCCACGGCGCACCCAAAGTCCCGCTCCAGCTTGCACGAAAAAGGGATTCAGTAACTTTCGATACCAGTCTCCTGAGCGTTGATGGACATTGAGATCAGTCTTAGTTTTGTCAACAACAGCGGAAAAATCAAGAGTTGTCGGTATCTCTAGGTACAAAACATGACGTGTTGCCTTGGCGATATTTTCTATAGCGCGAGCCACATCGGCGTCTTCGAGATATTGCAAAACCCCGTGACAAAATGTCACATCAAAGGGACGCGGGGGACTCCATGACGCGATATCGCTACGTAGGTGGCCGTACTTGGTACAGGCGTATTCACTGACATCGGTGGACAGTAGACGAACATTGGGGTGGTTATCACGACACCAATCGCGCAGGAATCCTGGCCCTGATCCGATATCAAGAAGCGAGCGCGGGGTCAGACCCCACCACTTGCACATGCTGAAGACCGCCGTGCCCAGTTGGGTAACAAGAGTTTTGTTATGGACCGCCTGGTCACGATAGAAACGCTTGTAATAGTCGGGGCCGAATGCTTTGGACATCTAGCAATAATAGGCTTTCACATCACATTCTGGGAAAACTAGCTACGTGCGCGAGGAATTTTTCACTAGCGGGATTTCTTGACCGCCGTCGTTTGCAAAAATGCGAGAAATATTTTGGAGTCTTGGTTCCAATCAAGATTTTCCAAAGCGAATTTGTGTGCCTTCATGCCGAGGTATTCACGCTTTCTACTATCAAGCAGTAGGGCGTCAATGATTCTCACAGTTGACTCGGCTAGTGGCGGTTCAATGATCCAACCTGATTCTGATTGATCTATGAGTTCTTTGGCTTTGGGTAGTGAAGTGCTGATGACTGGAATTCCACACGCAAAATACTCGGCGATTTTTGTTGGCATTGAATGACGGTAATTCGCTAGATCATCAAGAAGTGAGAGCCCAATCAGTGATCCCTCCGCCCAGTGCAGTGCATCCGGATTGGCGACATAACCATGCCAGTGGAGCACTTCTTCTTGGTGAGCAAGTTCTACATCAGAGCGAATATCGTGATCTGCTTCTCCGATTAGATGCACAACGGCCCGACCTTTTAGTTGCTCCGCAATTCTTAGAAGATCTCTCCAACCTCTGCCAGCAGAAATCCGACCGATATAGATCACGCGATTGTCCCCAGCTACGAACGCCGGGCAGCCAAGTGGGACGCGGGTTGAATTTGGTACGACGAGTTGATCGGGAAATCTCTCTTGGTAAGAATTCTCGGCCAAGATCAAAGCGAAGCGAAGGGTCACAATTTTTTCCAGTAATTGCACAAATTTTCGCGTCGGTAATGAGAGTGGTGCTGGAATCCATGACCGATCGGTAACACTCTGCGCGAGATCCTCGTGAACATCAAAGATCCGCTGGGGTAGTCCTGGAATGAATGACAGCAAGGCCGCGAGTTCCAAGTCGTGGACTAAAAGCAGATCGACTCGTCGTCGATATTTCATGACATTGCGAAGAACATCAAACCACGATGAGAGGCGTCGCCGACCAGTTGCGCGGCGAATCACCACATGTTGCTGAACTTGGGTTTGTAGTGGCTCTGGGGCAATCAGGGTGACTTGGTATCCAGCATCAAGCATCGCAGAGATTTGACGCTGGACAATCCTGGCATCATCGCCTCGATGGGCACAGGTAACAACGAGCACTCTCAATGTATTCACCGATTCAATCAGAGTCGTTCGACATTATCATGTCGCATACGTCCACGAGTATCAAAAACAACAGGCGCAAATTTTGCGATCTCGTCTAGATCAAAAACTGAATGTGCTTGTAGCAGAACTGCGACATCACATGCTTTCAAGGCAGACTGAAGATCAATTTCAAGACGAAGGAGTCCGTGGTCAACGGTGAACTCTGAAACATTGGGATCAAAACCGGAAACAACAGCATGAGCGCTAGTAAATAAGTTGGCTAAGTCTCGTGCGGGTGTCTCTCGTTGGTCACTTATGTCGGGTTTGTACGTTAGGCCAAGCAGAAGAACCTTAGCTCCATCAAGCTGTACTCCGCGTCGGCCGAGAAGTTTCTCCACGCGTTGGACGACATAGTTGGGCATGCGTTGGCTGATCTCTTCAGCAAGTTCAACAAACTTAAATGGATAGCCAAGGCTGCGGACTTGGTGCGAAAGATAATTGGGGTCAATCGGTATGCAATGTCCCCCAACACCTGGACCTGGATAGAAAGCGCTGAAACCAAATGGTTTCGTTGCTGCTGCATCAATGGAATCCCAAAGATCAATCCCAAGTTCATGACAAAAGATTGCCATTTCATTCACTAAAGCGATGTTCACATGGCGATAGGTATTCTCAAGAAGTTTGGCAAGTTCAGCCTCGCGTGTTCCGCGGGTGCGCACGACGGTGTCAACAAACAGTTCGTAGAAGTGGGCAGCCCGATCGGTGCATTGCGCGGTGTAGCCACCGACAACCTTGGGTGTGTTCTTGAGACCATACGTAGCATTGCCAGGGTCAATTCGTTCTGGTGAGAAAGCAAGGTTGAAATCATCACCTGCAATCAGACCAGACTCCTCAAGAATTCCGCGCACGAGACCATCGGTGGTGCCCGGGTAGGTAGTGGATTCAAGTACCACGAGCATTCCTTGATGAAGAAAATCTCGGACTGTTTTCGATGCTGCCGTGACCGCAGTCAGGTCTGGTTCGCGATCTTTGCGTAAAGGTGTTGGCACACAGATCAACACAACATCAGCAGTTTGCAGCACACTAGTTTCTGAGGTAGCACTAAATCCACGACTAAGAAGTTCAGCGACGTCGCTATCAGAAATGTCATCAACATGGGAGCGACCCGAGTTCAGTCCATTAACGATTGAGTGGCTTGTGTCAAGACCAGTGCAGTGAATGCCCGATCGAACTGCATGGGCGATGACGGGAAGGCCGACATAGCCGAGCCCAATCACTACCAAATGAACTGGCTGATCTTTCACAATGCAATCCTAGTCGCCTCAGCGATTGGGGTCAGAGTAAGTGCCCGAAAACAAAGGGTGCTGCGCCAACTAGTGGAACGAGATGATGATTCCGGTATCAGGCACGGTGGACTTGCGAAAAATTGATGTGATTTTGTTTGAAGCCGCCAGCATTCGAAATTGAATTTTGTATTTCTTGCTCATGGCCACATTGACGAGTTCACAATCCGCCCCAGTGACGACCCGTGCGGTCGCTTCGACAACTTGCGAGCCAGGGGTCAGTCGACCGCGGACATCACAGGCCTGCAGAGTGACCCGCGAGGTATGAGCCAGACGCTTGACCTTGCCGGAAACGCCGCCAGTCGTGAAACAGGCTTCACCTTCACCGAATGGGGCGATCCACACGGCTGTGCCGACCCCCCGACCATCTTTGCGAAATGATGTAAATAAAGCGTAGCGATTGTTGGCGACGTCAGCGTTGGTACTCATCATCGTGAACAATACCTGATCAACGCTCGTCACGGTAGAGACGAATGTTTGCCTTCTTGCCACGAATACTGACATTGGT
>BJGB01000173.1 GCA_014190215.1 Actinomycetes bacterium
AGCAAGCACCCGAAAGGCAGGGCTGATTTCGCTCATCAAACGCGACCACAAAAAAGACCATGTTGGATTTCCGTGAATGCACAAAATTGTCGGTGCATCGGCACCTATTCCGGGCCGCTCGAGTATGTGCCAACGATGAGTCCCACCCGAATGGCTGGGCACATCTACAAACTTTGACCACGATTGGTCGACACCGAACTCGCCCAATTGCGCGGCGAACGGAACGCTCATTGTCACCAGAGAATTTCCGAGAAACTGGTGTTGAGTCCCGAACCGATTCCGAGGCATAACACCCGTTGACCGGGTTGAATTTGATCTTGCACACTCGCCAGAGTGATCGGGATCGCTGCTGGACCCACGTTGCCGTAATGCGGGAAAGTCAACGGAACTTTTGCGGGGTTGATCCCGAGCCGATCACAAATCATTGTCGTATGAACTTTGCTGACCTGATGAATGATGTACCAATCAAGACCATCGGACCAATCAAAACTCTCCGCAGAGGCTTTCCATGCGGCTGCAGCTAAATCGAGTCCTGCCACCAAAAGCCCGTGCGTATCGGTGGTCATACGATCCAACGTTCCGACACATAATGAGTTGTGTTCAGTACCCGCACGACCCACACCACCGATGAGACGATGTACATCGTTATGGCGATCTGCGCGAGCCATCACCATGGCCGCAGCACCTGATCCAAGAGTCAGCGAGGCAAACTCAGAGAAGACATCGCCCGCAGATGACGTAGGACTTTTTAGGCGCTCAAGAGTTGTCTCTTGGGTGTAACGACTTCCCTCACCATCAACGATTAAGGCGTACTCAACAGTTCCTGCATCAAGCATCGTGGCCGCCAGATGCATCGCGTTGATGAAACCGAGACAAGCATTAGAGATGTCAAAGTTCAAACACGAAGTTGACAACTTCAACTGATCGTGTACCGCACAGGCCACTGAGGGCTCAAGATTTTCTTTGCACACCGAGGTTGAGATCAAAATGCCAATCTGCGCTGGATCAATCCCCGCCTTTTCAATGGCGGCGCGTCCCGCCATCGCTGCCGCATCGGTGAAAGAGACACTGTCGTCCCACCAACGGCGTTCCTCGATGCCTGCGAGACCAGCTAGCAACCCTGGACGCAGGCCATTACGCAGATAGGTCTCGGCCAACTGCTCATCGATCCAGTCAGAGGTGACGACGCGCGGGGCCTCAACAGCAGCGATACTCAAAATTCCACTGTTTTGGTGCCGGAATACCGAATTTCCACTCATGCCCAGCCTTCCCACTTGGTCTACTTCAGGATAGTGAAAATATGGCGATTCGGCTCAGCAGAAGGGGACTAATTAGACCCCATAAGGGGTGACTTTGTAATAAATCGCCTTCAGGTAAGCACCGAATTCGAACCCAATGGGATGGTCCACGGCATGTTCGGTGCGTCTGAACTCGTCAATATCAACGTGCACACTGCGGGCCGCCAAGTACGCCGCGTCAGCAAGTTCCTCAATCGTCACTCGACTTGAACACGAAGCCTGCAACAGGGTTCCACCTGGGGCGGTCAAACGCATACCAAGTTTCGCCAACCGTTCATAAGAACTGAGCGCACGAATGACTGAAGCTTGATTTTGAGCGAATGATGGTGGATCAAGAATCACAATATCGAAGGTGCGCCTTTGCTCAACCATGGCCTCAAGGGCGGCAAAAGCATCACCTCGGATGTCAGTGACCTGACACTTTGGTATTGAGGCGATCGCATGATTGTGTGCCAGATTGCGGTGCGCTGTTGCCAAGGCAGGAGCGCTGACATCAACCATGTGCACCGATTTCGCACCCCCTGCGGCGGCAGCCAAAGTAAATCCTCCAGTGCTTGAAAAAACGTCCAGCACACTGCAACCACTTGCAAGGTTGCCGATGATCGCTCGGTTATCACGCTGATCTAAAAAGTGGCCAGTCTTGTGACCGAGAACAACATCAGCTTCAAGAGTAAGTCCGTTCTCTAAGAACATCACTGGACCTGTCGGAGCTTCACCATACAAAGTGTCACCATCAACAAGACCATAGGTTTCGCCGTCGCGCACTAATCGTGAGAAACGAATCACAATCCGATCCACCGCAGCAATCTTAACGATCGCCTGGATGATGGCAGTGAGGTGCACGAACCATGCACCGGTGTATATCTTGATCACCACGGTTGAGGAATATTGATCAACGATCAAACCAGCAAGACCATCATTTTCGCCATGCACCCAACGAAATCCGGTCGTTGATCCATCGCTCAACAAATCTTGGCGCAGAGCAAGAGCATGTCTCATTTTCTCCTGCCACCAAGAAGCATCAATGTTCACAGGTTTGCCAACATGCAACACTTTGACGCGAATCGGTGACTCGGGATCCCATAAACCAATGGCAGCAAAGCGACGCTGCTCATCAAAAATAACTGCCAAGTCCCCCATTGAACCAGTCGGCTTATGTGACTCGACTGCTTGATCAAACAACCATGGACTACCCGAACGAATCGCTCGCAGGCCAGGCCGGCTAACGCGCACCGCTATACGAGCGTCAGATGGTTGCGGCAATGACTCAATGCTGACACAACCTGGTTGACGGAGTTCAGATGCAGACACAGCCTCAACGGTATCTTGTTAAAATTGTTCGTCCTCATCGGCGTCATCATCATTTTCGTCGTATCCGCTGTCGACTTTGTCTCCGCAATTTTCGTCACCACAATTTGGACAAGAGGACCAATTTTCAGTGCCTATGTAGACCCCGCAACTATTACATAACCCGCTTCTCGTATTCATAATTCTCCTTAGATGCTCATTGGACCTTCTCAGTATGAGATAGAGGTGTGAGATAGAGGTAAAAAATCAAACCGGACCTGATACGGATTAACTCACGCCCATCATTATTGTCACACTTCAAGTCCACACCCGATAATGCTAAAGTTTCATTATTAAGTTCCGCAGTGACATAGAAGGTCTCAGGGCGATTGCCGTTGTTCTAGTGGTTCTCTACCACATGGATTTCTCGCTGGTCTCGGGTGGATATATCGGGGTGGACATCTTTTTAGTTATTTCTGGTTTTCTCATTAGCCGGCTTCTGTTGGATGAGTTTGAAAAAACTGGGGCGATTAGTCTTCGCCAGTTTTATGCCAGGCGAGTCAGAAGGCTCTTACCGATTTCAAGTTTCGTACTCTTGGTGACTGCACTTCTCGGTCTCATCATTCTCGAACCTACGCGCATCAATAACCTCGGAGATGATATTTGGACCGCTGGACTTTTTTCGGCGAATATCGTGTTTGCCTCTCGGGGAGCCGACTATCTCAACAGCGAACTCCCACCATCACCCATTCAACACTTTTGGTCACTCGCCGTCGAGGAGCAGTTTTATCTAATCTGGCCGACAGTCATTTTCATTCTCCTTGTTCTGGCCAGAAAGTACTGGCGACATATCGCTTTAGTAGCCACACTCGCCGCCATCGCAGTATCACTCTGGGCCAGTTGGAAGCAGACTCCTCTGCATCCATCATGGTCGTATTATGGGCTCCACACCCGGGCTTGGCAATTGTGTTGCGGTGCATTGTTAGCGATGACGACTCGTAAAGCCCCGATCCCTCCTCGCCTTTCGGCAACTGCTGTGGCTTGGACGAGTCTTCTCGCCATTGCTTATGCGATGTACACCTACGACAATTCAACAGTCTTCCCAGGCACCGCAGCAATTGTTCCGACGCTGGCGGCAGTGGGCTTGCTATGGAGCCAGGGAAATTGGTTCGGCTCAAGGATCATTCTTGATAACAGCATTGCACAATGGATTGGTTCGCGTTCCTATTCAATTTACCTGTGGCATTGGCCTGCCATTGTATTAGCGATCACATTACGCAACGACGACAAGGTGACGTTGCTTGGCGCAGTTCTACTGGCACTGATGGCCTCGGAAATCGGATACCGAATCATCGAGAATCCGATACGAAATTCAATACGTATTCGCCAGCATGCCAA
>BJGB01000174.1 GCA_014190215.1 Actinomycetes bacterium
CATGTGATGTCGATGATTGGTTTGGCACGCTCGTTGAGAAATATGGCTACTGGAGCCGCAGGCGATGAAGGATTGCGGATCCATCAAGCGATGACTTCTTTTCCTGAGATGGTAGGCGGACCAAATCGGGATGTGACTTTGTTGATGAAGGGGGTGCCCGGTTTGATGGCTAAGGACGGGGCAGAAGGAGTTTTTGTGGCTGCTCTCAGTGACGGGCGGGCAGTTGCGCTGAAGATTGCTGATGGAGCAAATCGACCCCGCCCACCACTGATGCAGGCTGCATTGAGAACTCTTGGCGTTGATATTTCAGCAGTGCGCAACGATGCTTTTTCATCAATCATTCTTGGACACGGCAAAGCGGTGGGCGAAGTGCGTATTGTCGGAGAGTTGGCGCGTTTAAGTGGCGTGTCGTGATTGTCCTGTGAGATAAAGACGAAGGAGGCGAACAAAATGGCAGGTATTCCATTTGTGGGGATCATTGATCCATTGCGCTACGCCGAAGCCGAGGTGGTGAGCCCCAAGATTCGTCGCGTGATCGCGCGCAACCCGTCGAATTTTACTTTTACTGGCACAGGAACCTATCTCGTAGGTAACGCAACGGATGTTGCGGTGATCGACCCAGGTCCTGATTTGCCCGAACATCGCACCGCTTTATTGCGGGCTATTGAGGGTCAGAAAGTTCGCGCCATTGTGATCACCCATTGCCATAGCGATCATGTGGGTCTGGCGGCATGGTTGCGTGAAGAAACTGGCGCGCCAACGGTTGCATGGAAACCTCACGGAGCAGTTGGGCAATTAGATAACGACGATGACATCAAGGTCATGCAATCTTTGGCCCCGCCTCCAAAGACCGAGGAAGAAAAAGAGAAAGAACGCGAGATTGCGCGTGCTGCTGGTCTTGATCCAGACGATCTAGAGATCCGTGAGTCTGTTGATCTTGAATTTGAACCCGACGTTCGGGTCGGTGATGGTGAAGTGGCGGCTCACGGCGATGGCTGGACATTAATTGGAATACATACGCCAGGCCACACCTCCAATCACATGTGCGTGGCTTTTGAGGAAGAAAAAGCATTGTTTACGGGGGATCACATCATGGGTTGGAGTACCACTGTGGTTTCGCCCCCCGATGGCGACATGCGTGACTATATGGAATCAGTGAAGAAGCTTCAATTGCGCGATGACAAGATTTTGTGGCCCACGCACGGTTCGCCAGTCACTGATCCGCAACCGTTTCTCCGGGCATATTACGAACATCGTTTGGGTCGCGAGGCTCAAGTGCTGGCCTGCGTTGCTCAGGGAGTGAATACTGTGGCGCCGATGGTGCGCCAGATGTACGCCGCAGTGATCCCTGAACTCCATATTCCAGCGGCTCGAAGTGTGCTCTCGCATTTGACTCAATTGGTCCAGGATGGTCGCTTATCAGTGCTTGACGGTGGCCCAGCGCGGCTGTCTTCGACCTATGTACTCGGGTGAGTCAAAAGGTTCGTGTCGCCACCCCTAACTAGTTTCATATAGGGTGTCACTTTATGGACGTCCTGCGAACACCCGATTCTGCTTTCACCCAGATTCCTGATTGGCCTTACGCCCCGGTGTACACCGATGTCACGGCTGAGGATACAACAGTGTTGCGCGTTGCTCACGTCGATGCGGGACCACGTGATGCCAGTGAAACGATGTTGTGCATGCACGGTGAACCGTCGTGGAGTTTTCTGTATCGCAAAATGATTCCTGTTTTTACCGCTGCGGGTCATCGCGTGATTGCACCTGACCTAGTCGGTTTTGGTCGTAGCGATAAGCCCGCTAAGACAAGTGATTACACCTACGAACGCCATGTTGACTGGATGAGTCAATGGCTTGTGGCTAACGATTTAAAGAATCTGACATTGATCTGTCAAGACTGGGGCGGATTAATTGGCTTGCGTCTTGCCACCGCTTTCCCTGATCGTTTTGCGCGAATCGTGATCGCCAATACTGGTTTGCCGACTGGCGATCCCGAACCGAATGCAGCTTTCTTGGCATGGCGTAAATTCAGTCAAGAGACTCCAGTGTTTGGCACGTCGCAGATCATTCAAGGAGGCTGCGCTCACAAGCCCCTGGCTCCCGAAGTGCTGGCCGCCTATGACGCTCCATATCCAGATGAGACTTACAAGTCTGGGGCTCGCATTTTCCCGACTTTGGTCCCCGCTTCATTGGCTGACCCAACTTCGGCGGCAAATATCGCAGCATGGGATGTTCTACGTCAATGGACCAAACCGTTCATCTGTGCTTTCAGTGACAGCGATCCAGTGACTCGTAACGGAGAATGGGCATTTCGCAAGGCCGTGCCCGGAGCGGAAACATCGCCTCATACGACCATTGTCGGTGCTGGGCACTTCCTTCAGGAAGATTGCGGTGAAGAGTTTGCATCTTTTGTCAATGGCGCGATTGCCTGAGCAAATAACTGATTAGCAACTCGCCAAAGTACGCGTCAGAAAAGTGTTTTCCGCTGGATCAACGCTGAGATCCCAAGCGCGCTTGATCTGCACCCAAATACGGGCATATTCGCAGTGGTAACTGACAGAAGTTGGCATCCACTCGGCCGGATCTCTTTCACCCTTTGAACGGTTACTGCTGGCCGTGACTGCGATCAGAAAAAAAGGCTCGTCTAAATCATTGGCAAATTTCTTACGCTGATCCGTATTCCAATTCCATGCCCCGGAATCCCAGGCTTCTTTCAGTGGGACCATGTGGTCAATGTCAAAACCTCTTGATTTAGTTGTTGTGACGCCGTCGTAGACAGAGAACCATTTTCCGGTGACCGTGCAGGCATCGCCGATCGTCACGGGAATAATCGACTCAGCAATGAGAACCTCTTGGCGCGTATTGCAACCATCTCCATCGGCATCGTACCAATCGGCGAATAAGGTGCGCTTGTAGCCCCCTACGTGCTCGGCTTCAATACGTAACCCAAGGCTGCTCGTTGACGCCACGGTTGTTGTTGTGGTCTTTTTCTCGAGTGCGATTGGGGTTAACACTGCTGGGCCTTCTGGGGCAGTGGTGACCACAGCGTTATCAACTTCGATGACAACGGCACTTGGCTTGGCTGATCCACATGCGGTCACGACCACAACAATGCCCATTGCGAGTCCAGTCCGATACCGCTTAGGCAATCTCAGCTCCATGTTTTGAAGGTTACGACAGTACTGGACCGATTGTGCGCGGTTTGGCTGGCAGACTGAGGGCTATGACCACCGATCTTGAACGAATACTTGGTTACCTCGGAGCACAAGATAACGCGGGCGAAATGGTTGAAGTTGGGCCTGAGTTGGTGGCCTTACCCTTTTGGACACCTGAGATGTGTTCGGCGATCATTCATGCCGCCGAAGCCGCTGGGGGCTTTGAACCTGAACCCCATGATCCCGTGCCAGGTCACGAAGTGAGTTTGGCGACAATCAGTCCGCGCCTCTATGAAAACCTGATGGTTGATCTCGGTGAGCGAATTTGGCCACAGTTGCAAGAGAAGTGGCCACTCATCGACTATTGCGGACTACGGGATGCTTTCGTGATCAAGTACAGCATGGATACACAGACAGAGTTGCGGCTTCATCACGACATCGCTCAAGTATCGGGATCGGTGAAATTGAACGATTCCTACACTGGAGCAGAGTTGAGTTTTCCTCAACAAGGGTTCACGAATAGTGATCTGGCAGTGGGCTCGTTGTTGGTGTGGCCGTCACTGGTGACTCACCCACATCAAAGTCTTGCTCTCACGAGTGGGGTCAAATACTCATTGACACTGTGGTTTGAAATTCCTGAGCAGTACAACTAATTTATGCCGTTTACTCAGGGACTATCCACCATTTGGTGAGGAAATAAAACTACCGTCACAGTTGTTGTGATCATTGTAAAGAACAAATCGCGAAGCATCAATTTTGCTCTGTTGTTGTGTTTGGTCAGTGTCCCT
>BJGB01000175.1 GCA_014190215.1 Actinomycetes bacterium
TCGCCAGATGTGGCACCAGCATCATGGGTCAATGATCGACCAACAGATATTGAAGGGTTCCAACCTGCTGGCGATCATCTCGGCTATCAGGGCCCTGATCAGGGTTACGCGTTATTGCTTGCGAATCGTTTGCGATCTCGTTTGCAATTAATTGGTGGCGTGTCGAGTGATGACGCGGTGCGCGGATGCCTGAACATTGCATTGCGACGAGCATCGTTATTCAGTCGCGCCCCAGTCATCCACGATCTAACTATCGCTTTCACAATCTGGGGTTTCTTTGACGCTCATTCCCCCGATGATCTTGTTGAAGTGCGCTCCAAGTTATTCAAAGGTGTCGGCAACGTGCATCACTACGCTGAGGGACGCGCCATCGCTGACATGGTTCCCGAAGTCACATTGCGTATGACACCGACACAAGTCACCGCTGCTTCGCCAATTTCTTGGCGCTCACTCACGGGTGCCTGAAGATCTCCCTCTAAAGTTGTGGCGTGACCGATTACCGAGCGCCTCTCACTGATATTGATTTTGTCCTCAACCGCGTCTGTGGGCTTGATCGCTTGATGACCTTGCCCGGATTTGTTGACGCTGATTCGTCTGTCGTGCGTGACCTGCTTGACGAAGCCGCTCGTTTCATGGAACAGAAAATCGCCCCTCTGAACAAAATAGGGGACACACATGGTGTGAAGTTAAATGCTGATCATTCGATCACCATGGCCCCAGGTTTTACCGAGGCTTACCAGGACTTTGTGGACGCTGGTTGGGGAGCAGTTCCATTTGATGAGGGTTTTGGTGGTGGTGGTTTCCCGTGGATGATCGGCATTGCAATCCAAGAAATTATGAACGCCTGCAATATGGCTTTTTCCATGTCATTGACTTTGACGCAGGGAGCCATTGACGCGATCATCCATCACGGAACCGAAATCCAAAAGATGACCTATCTTCCCAAGATGATGACGGGCGAATGGTCGGGGACGATGAATCTCACTGAGCCCGATGCCGGTAGCGATGTGGGAGCGGTGCGCACTAAGGCTGAACGCAATAGTGATGGAACTTATTCCATTTTCGGCAACAAGATTTACATCACCTTTGGCGAACACGATATGGCCGACAATATTATTCATTTAGTTCTGGCGCGCACGCCTGATGCACCGGCTGGAACTAAAGGTATTTCTTGTTTTATAGTTCCTAAATTTCTGTTGAACGATGATGGTTCATTGGGTCGCCGAAACGATGTCGTGTGCACCGCTATTGAACACAAACTTGGCATCCACGCCAGCCCAACATGCTCGTTGTCTTTTGGCGATAATGGTGGTGCGATTGGATTTCTCATTGGCGAAGAAAATCGTGGCATGCAATACATGTTCACGATGATGAATCAGGCTCGGCTATCGGTCGGTGTCGAGGGATTGGGCCTCGGGGATCGGGCGTATCAACATGCTTTGCAATACGCCAAGGATCGCCGCCAAGGCCGTGCCCCAGGCGCTCCAGCAGGCGAGTCATCGCCGATCATTGATCATCCAGATGTCAAGCGAATGTTGTTGACAATGAAGACGACGGTTGAAGCCTTGCGACGTTTGACATATTGGAACGCTGCTTGTCTTGATGTTGCCACACATCATCAGGACCCTGCCGAGCGTGAGTGGGCTTCTGATTTGGCAGCACTATTGACGCCGATGTCAAAAGGTTGGGGCACCGACATGGGTGTTGAACTCACGGGACTCGCAGTACAGATTCACGGTGGTATGGGATTCATTGAAGAGACCGGAGTGGCTCAGTATTACCGTGACGCGCGAATTACCACGATTTACGAAGGCACAAATGGGATCCAGGCGATGGACCTTGTAGGTCGCAAACTTGGTTTGCGCGGTGGCGAGGTTGTCAAGCGACATCTTGGTGCTATTGATGCATTGTGTGAAAAACTCAAAGGGCATAGCGAACTTAGTGCCACTGGGGTAGCGCTCTCCAAGACCTTGTCCGCCACTCGTGTGGCCACGACTTGGTTGGCGGATCATTCAGGGAACCCGATTGATTCATTGTCGGGTGCAACTCCGTACCTGCGATTGATCAGCACTTTGACGGCGGGCTTTTTACTGACCGAATCTGCTGTCATTGCGATTCAAGCCTTAGATGAAGTGGGTGCGGGCTGTGTGGCCGAGCGAATTGCTTCGGCACGCTTTTTTTGTGAGCAATTGATGCCAGCCACTGATGGACTTGTGGCAGCGATTACTGGTGATTCGACTTTATTGATGTCGGCTATTTAACAACATTTTCACGGGCAACAATGTCGTTGCAGAAGGCATCGGCGAGTGGTTGGTAGATCAGCCGCAGATCACGTCCGAAGATGGAGTCCGAGAGTTCCTGAAGAAGCATCGTGCCTTGTAAAAATGTTTTAGCAAAACGAACAACAGGTTCTGAAATTTCTAGCGGGATGCTGAAATCCGCGAGAAGACTTTCAGCAGCATGTGCTGTGCCTTGCTCATCGACCAAGGTATAGGCAGAACGAATCGCCATGTTCGTCATTGCTGCCAAGTCAAACTCCAGCATTAATCGGCGTGCGGCGCGCCCTTGTGGGGCTAGCCAACCGTTAGTTGCGGCCGGTCCATACATTTTGCTCTGCGAACGAAAGGCGATAAGTCGTGGGTCCGCAAAATATTTTGGCGCATCTGAGTCGGCGATCGAAGTGGTTGAGTTTGTGGCGTTGTTAGGCGTACGCCGTGCCTCGTAGAGACAATGCAAAATCTTGGCGGCTGCATCGGCGAAGAGGAGATCACGAGTGCGATATTCGTAAAACAAAGTGCTTGGGTTGAGCCCAGCGGCTCGACTAATACGTTGCAACGAAGCGCGTTCAATTCCACCACGGGCGATGATTTGAGCGGTGCCGTTGAGTAACGCCTCACGGTTCGCGTTGTCGTCAGTGATTCTGATTGGAGGTGGCACGATGGGCTCGTGGAAGTGATCACCGCTTTGGAATGGGTTGTCGAGAATGTGGTGCGCCATTGACTCAACGACTTTCCAGTCGGCTGGTTGCAACATGTCGATAGATGAAGCGTGCAGGCAACCCAAAGTGAAACTCAACACGCTGACTTTTTGCAGCGCTGCCACATCAGTGAGATCATCAGTGATTCCCAGTTCATGGAACCACTCTTGGATTTGTGGGGTAATGATTTCGGCTAGTTCGGCGATTCTCGTTGAGGCTATGAGAAGTCCGATTCCTGGACGTAGGGGACTGGCTGGGTCAAGAAGTGTCTGGGCAATGCTTGCTTCGGACTCTCGGCGCTGTTCCGTTGAACCGAGCACTCCGAGTGAGGTTTGTAGAAAAGCGCGCATCGGTTCGGCGATCCGTTGCTCCCATAAACCGACAAGGATTTCCTCGTTGTTTTCGTAACGGGCGTAGACGGCCCCCGTTGTCAGCCCTGCTGCACGCGAAACGTCAAGAGTGGACAGCCGGTCAGGACCTTTTTGACGGAGTAATTCGAGGGCCGCGTCGAGAATCAGTTCGTCGTTACGCAGTGCGTCGGAACGACGTCGGATCGGCTTCATCTCACGATCCTAGCCAAGAATAAGAATTATAGATAATGTCTCGCGACATCTTTTGCCTGTTCTGGGGTCGTTAATCAATCGCATGAAGTTGGAGGTCTGCCAAGTTGCAGAACTCCAGAGCCAGCATGTGGGTGCCTGCGAGGATGACTTTCGGCGCCACCCCGGCCTCAAAAGCCTCTTGCCAGCGCGAAGCGCATAAGCACCATTGGTCACCGTCGTTGAGGCCTGGAAATCCGTATTGCGGCATCGGCGTACTGAGATCATTTCCTTGGGCTTTACTGAACGCCAGGAACTCATCGGTCATCACCGTGCAGACAACATGCACGCCTGGGTCATCGCCTCGGGATTCGCAACAGCCAGTGCGGTAGTAGCCAGTCATGGGATCAAAGGAGCAGGGA
>BJGB01000176.1 GCA_014190215.1 Actinomycetes bacterium
CGCCGGATAGTCATATTCCCACCACCACTGTTGACCAGTGACATTGATAGTCATTTCAGTGTCGCTGGTCTTAGCCAACTTGAAAATCGTTCCCGCCGTGGGGATTGCCACACCTAAAAGAATGAGGGCCGGAATGACCGTCAAAACAATCTCAACAACTGGCTTCCCATGAGTTTGCTCAGGGATTGCCTGGCCACGATCACGGTAACGCCAGATCGCCCAACCGACAGCTACAAAGACAATGACGCCGACGACACCAGCAACATAGAACACTGGTCGTTGCAAGTTATCAATTTGCTCAGCGTTGGGACCCGCAGGCTGCCAAGTGTCTTGAGGTGCGTCGCGGGCGCAACTCGCTAAAAATGTCAGAGCCGAAACGGCGAGTGAAGCCTTAACGGCGGCACCCCCACGACGCAGATTTTTCATCGGCTCAGCGACTCGGTCTTTCATAGATACAACGGTACTCATGATCTCAGTTCAGTTCTCTATGTGGGGCTAGGTGACTCACGGCACCGACACCTCAATGGACGAATCCTCGATACCAGAAACAACAATGTTGTAGGGGCTTTGCGGACTCGCAGATGAAGGTTTAGGAATGCGAACAGTGATGGCTTGCTCGCCACCCTCGCCGATCAACGCGGTACATGCCTGTAATTTTGAATCTCGCATGACCCCACCGCCAAGATCTTCGACGACATTGCCATAATTCAGGATCATGCGATGTTCGCCGACCGATTCGTTACGGAACAAGATTGTCAAATTGTAGGAACGTTGCAGGCTAATCGACGTCAGCGGATCAGGGAATCCATCCATCTCGGCATACAACTCGCCATCTTTGAGAATGACCGTGGCAGCAATGCTGCTCTTGGCAGAAACCGCGCGGCTCGCACTCTCGTCATATTCTTCGGCTTCTTCGCCGCAGGGATGGACTGCATAGTGGTCGTATTCTGAAGCATCCGACAGTTCTTGACGCTCGCCGCTAAATGCCATTGCCAAACCGACGCCTGTCAAAGCCACGAGAGCGACAGCACATGCCCCACCAACTAAACGCTTACTGACACCGCGACGGACCGAGACGAGCGATCCACCCCCTAGGACCGCAGTGCCCACGACAGCGAAGATGATTGGACCAGACTCACTCGCCACGGACAACATAATGCGCGAGAACGAAAGCACAATCACCGTCATTATCAGTGCGCCGCCGACAGGGATCTCCAAAGGATGCACGACCCAGCCGCGTACCTTTTCGTTGTAAGCAGCATTAGCCGAAGCGCGATCACTCCAGTTGGTAATCATCCATTCACCAAACATGGCGATCGACAGAGCGATACCGATCTTAAAAATGCCCGGTGAACTGATCAGACCAACGACCACCATGCCAAGGGACAGCGCTGAGGCAAGTGGCCACCAACTATTACCCGAAGCACTCTGAGCGGCGGGAGCAGATGCATGAGCCGCGGTATCAGTGGAGAGCACATGTCCATCGCGGACATACGAGGCAATACCACCGAGAAACAGCAGCGAAATTGCCAAGAAGATTAATGCGACTGAACCGAGCGAACTGCCGTCATGAGCGATGACCCACACCAGGGCGCCAACAAAAGACAATGTCCCAAGTCCGTAAAAAAGTTTTGAGCTAGTTGTAATCATGATTTACTAACCGTCACTTCTGCACATAGACGATGAACCACACTGCGCAAAACGCCGCCGTTAGGAAGTACCAATAGAGAGCATGGGCCGACAAGAGTTCGACGTCTTTGCTGCGACCACCCAAATATCGAAAAGCAGCAACAGCGGTGTACACCAAGCCCGATAACAGCAAAGCCATCATGGCCCCAGTGGACGCGTAGAACATTGAATGGAATGCGCCATCACGAGCGGCGACTCCCATCTGTGTCCAAATGAAAATCTGCGCATTGAGAATTGCCAATGTCATCAGTGCCGAAACACTGAGCGCCAATCCGGTGTGTGGGCGATCATTGCGCTTCGCCGAATAGACAGCCCATTGAGCCATCACACAAACCACGAAGAAACCGATCAACATCAAGTTGGTGGCTATCTCGGGAACGATGATCTTTTCTGGCATCCAATCCTTGATCAGCCCTCGCTTCATGGACTCGCGAACGGGAGCATCAGCACGGAACTTCAGCCAAGTGGCCATCATTCCACCGATCAACATCATTCCGGCAGCGCCAGCGACGGCAGTTCCAACAAAAACTTGACGGCGCGGTGCTAGTTGAGGAGCAGCAGGTAAAGCAAGCATCAGGCACCCTTTCCAGTTGAGGTGGAGGACTTCATATCGGAAAAGGGAGTGGACGATCCAACAACGGCGAGAGCGGCGAAGTTCTCAACAGGTGGTGGCGAGGTCGTTGCCCATTCAAGGGTGCTGCCATCCCACGGATCATCACCGGCAGTTGTACCACTGGTGAAACTTTTCAATGCCAAAGCGACGAAAGCCACGGTTACGAAAAGCATCAAAACAAATCCACCACATGTTGCGATGTTCCAAAGATCTTGCGGTCCGCTGTAGGAAAAACCGTTCACTAGTCCGCTGGGTTGATCAGCAAAGCCAGCAATCATGTACGGCAACGAGCCCAACAGAGTGGCAACAAAACCCAGTAAAGCCAAGGGGATTGCCGCTTTGTCGGGGATGTTCCGTCCCCATAATTTAGGACCCCAATAACAGATACCGCCAAAGGCAATCATCACTGTGCCGAATGTGACTGCCACATAAGTGCCGGCTTCGAAGATCGTTCCCGACAATCCAGCATCTTCAATGCCACTCAGAATGTGTGCCGCAGCACCTTCAAGAATGCCGAGCAAACCAAGCAGCACGAAGGCCAATGGCGCAGCCACTCGAGGTTGAGCAGACTTCAAGGTGAGTAATGACAAACCAAGGACGCCAAGCAAACCAAGAACTGGAAGAACAGTCAGAAGTAAGAAAGGCAAAAGATCGGCGATCTTGTCGCCGGCGTTATCTAAAAACTTGGCGCCTTCCCATGGAAGCGTGACTGTTGTTTGGGTGACTGCCGATAACACCGAAACGCCGACAAGGCCGACAGCGACGAACGCTGCTGGGCGTTGCGCCAAACGCGAACGATTCATTGTTGGTACGACATCAAGGACGATGCCAAGTGCTGGGATTGCGAGAAGATATGTGAACGGTTGCGAGAGTGACCACCCAATCCAACGGTTGACACCAAAGTTGCCACCAAAACCAAGTCGCGCGTAACGATGATCAATGTAGAGATAGATCGTCGTCCCAATCAGAACAGGCATCGCCAAAACAAGCGCCAGCGCTCCGACGAAAGATGACCAGGCGAATAAAGGTGCTCGCAAAATTCCCATGCCTGGGGCACGGTTTGTGAGCACACTCACCACGATGGAAATTGCCGCTAGTAAAACACCGAGGCCTAACAACACCGATGATGCGAGGTACAGGTCAACAAGATCTGATTCCCCTCCACCTGGGCCCCCGTTACCGATGATTGCAACGATTGCCAACCCAAGGCCCGTGAGCCACATCCAAAATCCGGCTGCAGCCAAACGTGGGAAAGCGATGGAACGTGCCCCGAGTTGCAAAGGCACAACGGCGATTGCCAAACCAAGAAGAAGAGGAATAACAGCACCAAAAGTCAGTAAAAGTCGCGCTGTTGCCAAAACCTGCGTCGCCGAATTCTCTGAGAGAATTTGATAACTGTCAGCATTGATGCGCTCAAAAGCAATCAACACCGCGAGCACCAAGCCAACCAATGAAGCGATGAGCCCAGATCCAATAAAAAGTCGTCCCACTCGCTTGTGATCGGCGGTTGTCAACCACGCCGATACCGACGAGGTTGACGCGTGTACCTGCGAGTTTTGATGGGTTTCAATTAAAGACATTCGAGATAACTCGCTTCACGCGCAACGAGAGGAATTTGATATTCCTCGGGGG
>BJGB01000177.1 GCA_014190215.1 Actinomycetes bacterium
CCACAACATTGGGGTCTCAAGCGCCTTTTCAAGCGTCCAATCAGGTTCATGTAAATGGGCATATGGGTTTTTGCAAGCATTGGTGCGATCCTTCACTGCCACCATCGCGCCGATGTGCTTGGGTGCTCCGGAGCGCTCGATATAACCGCGCACGATCGGCGAAAAATATCCGCCAGCACCTGCATGTACAGGCATACCAAAAGGAATCGGCACACTGAGGGCCCACATCGCGTTGCCATCACTTTGCTTTTCAAAACCGATAGTCAAGACCGTGCCATGAACGCCAGCCATGACATGCTGGGCTGCCACGATTGCCGTTGATCCACCTACCGAGCCTGCGGTATGTACACGAAATACTGGCTTACCGTGAGCAGCCAATGCATCGGTCAACCACAGTTCGGGCATCGCCACACCTTCAAGCATGTCAGGGGCCTTGCCAATAACAATTGCGTCAACATCAGCAATCGTGATGTTGGCGTCAATCAAAGCCCGATCAACGGCTTCGCGAACCAAACCGGCAATGGAAACATCTGCGCGACATGCAGCATGCTTAGTTTGACCCACACCGACAACTGCACATAACTCAGCCATCTCACTCACCTTCCATGACACAGACAAGATTCTGTTGCAGTAACGGCCCACTCGTGCAGTGCGCCAAGACGCGGTCCGCGCTTCCTGAGAATACGCTCTCAGCAGCTTCCGCAAAACGAGCTAAGCCCGCTGCCATCGCCGGGTTAGCCACGAGTGCACCACCGCTCGGATTGATATGTGTTGATTCGCTCAGACCCATCGCCTGACGCAGCAATAATTCTTGATGGGTATAAGGAGCGTGCAACTCAGCGACATCAATTCGGTCTTTACCAACACCTGCTTTTTGCGCAGCAATTGTCGCCGATGAACTCTCAATCATGGAGCGAGCGCCCATTCGCTGAGTATCAATGCGATGATCAATACCGCGTATCCACGCTGGCCGTTTAGCCAAACGACGAGCAGCATCACCAGCGGCGAGAATGATCGCATTTGCACCATCTACAGGAATTGCACAGTCATGGGCGCGCAATGGATCAACCGTCAAGGGCTGACTCAGAAGTTCGTCAACCGACATCTCAGTGCCACTGAGCGTGAACGGGTTATTCTTGCCGTCGCGCTGGCTCCGCCAAGCAACCTCTGCCATCTGACGCTGCGTCACCACACCCGCTTCAAGACAAGCCCGCGCCTGTAACGCTGACAAAACATCAAAACCAGGCCACAACGGAGCCACCATGTAGGGATCAGTCTGCAAATTCAAGATGCGATTGATCGGACCTGAAGTTGTTTTACCATTGGAAAATACCAAAGCCACATCAGCTTCGCCGGTCTGCAATTTGACCCAGGCCTCATACAAAGCAAAAGCACCATCTGCTTCTACATGACTTTCAATGATCGGAGGCCATGCTCCAATGGCATCAACCGCAGCCACGAAACTAAAGGGTTGCCCGCTCATGTAATCGCAACTGCCATGACACCAAAAGCCGATGTCCTGGCGCTCAATACCAACTTTGGTCAAAACCTCTTGGATGATAGGCAGCAACAGTTCAACTGAAGTGAACGTGCTATTTATTTCGCTCGGTCGCTGCGCGGTTCCGACGATGGCAATATCTCGTAGGCCCATCAGCTTGCTCCCGATTCTGAACCCATGATCTGATCCGGTTCGCCGGTCGGACGGAAATGCTCAATGTTTTCCATTGAGGGTCCCCACTCGGAGCGATCTTTCCACACCGGCTCAACCCGCATGCCGATGCGCACATCTTCGGCTTCACATTCTTGAATCAAATGTTGCATTGAAATATCGGCGCCATCCAACAAAATTTGAGCAGCGACATAAGGCAATTTAATTTTTTGTCCGAGAAAAGGAACATTGACGATGCAAAAAGTTGTGATCGTGCCTTTTGGTCCAACGGTGACATCTTCAGCAAGAATCTGCGCGCATTTTGGGCACACACCATTACGTGCCGGGAAGTAAACCGATAAGCAACTCGGGCAACGCTTGCCAATCAATTTGCCCTCCAAGAGTCCAGCAAGATGGCTAGTGGCATTTGGCCCAGCGGACCAGTTATAGGTCACCGCAATCGGGAGACGCAAACGAATCAAACCATCGGCTTCACTCATCACGCACCTCCAAGCAGATCGAAACAGGCAATGTCAGTGATGCCACCGATGCGCTCTTGTGCCCAGCGGACTTTGACACGCGTTCCAGTAGCAATGCGATCGCTACGCAGAGCATCGACAGCGTGCAAAATCGGCACATCGGCACCATCAAGAGTGATCAATGCCCAAGCGAACGGATGCGCAAGAGGTTGCCCGTCTTCAGGGATCGCCTGCCAGGCCCAAGTCGTGACCGTTCCCGTATCGGGCAGCGTGACCCACTCATCAAGTTGTGCCCCAGTCAACGGATCAAACTCGGCTGGTGGAAAATACACTCGACCGTCTGATCCCCGCGTACCTTCAAGATGACATTTCTGCAGCGAAGTAAAAAAACGCGAGAGCAAAGTTCCGACAGTTCGCTTATATGGGAAAGCGACTTCCAATGGGGCAACGAAGACGCCGTTTTTCAATGAATGAGACGAAGTACCAGACACGTTGTCTTGCCTATCACGCTGACAGGGTTGCCGCAAAACCGACGAACTTCTTGGACTCCCCCTTTCGCCCGTTCAAACCTCTTTGCTAGAGTCCTCACACGGGGTCAGACTGATCCCCAAAGTTCAGGGGGATATCTATGTCGTACTCAAAACGATTTGGGCGCACAATCGTCGTACTTTCACTCGTGGCAATTGCATCGGCTGGTTGTTCAAACCGCAACAGTGAAACAGCAGACACAACTTCTGCTCCCAACCCCGGGACCGAAGCCCCGATAACAACTGATGCGCCGACTGAGGTGATGTTCGGCGACATGGCCAGCCCTTGTGGTCCAGCAACTGACGCGGGTGTACCGACATTCGCTGAAGGTCAAAATGGTGGCGACACCCTCAAACTAGGCACCCAAAATGACCATGGCTACGACGGCAGTCCCGGTCTAACTATTGAGATGTTGGATGCGGCCCAAGCCTTTGCGGGCTGGTGTAACGCACAGGGCGGTATCCGTGGTTTACAACTTGAAATCGTTGACCTTGACGGAAAGCTTTTCTCGGCTCCTCCAGCAATGGAGCAAGCCTGCAGTGAGGTCTTCTCAATGGTCGGTGGTGGCTGGGTTTTTGACGATCAAGTCTTCCCGCGTTTTCATGAGTGTGGCATGATCTCTTTTGCTGGATATACAGTCAGCGCTACTGCGGCGATGGCTGATGGAAAGATTCAACCTATTCCCAATCCACCCAATGAAAAGCCCGCTCAATGGCTGAATTGGGCCAAGGCCACTTATCCAGAGGCCATCAAAAATACGGCAATTTTGTACGGCGATTTTTTAACCACCAAATCAGTCGCCGACGAGTTGTCAGCAACTATGAAGGCTGTCGGTGGATTCGGCGAACCGTTGATGATCCCGTATAACGCTGCCGGCGAAGCCAACTGGACACCTTTTGCTCAACAACTCAAGGAAAAAAACATCTCCTACATGTCGTATGTGGGAAGCGAGTCCTATCTGGTCCTGCTGTATAAGGCCATGCGCGAGATCGGCTATGTCCCTGAAGTCGTTTTGAACGATGCCAACTTTTACAGCAGCATCATGGTCGCTCCCGGCAACGCCGAATCAGATGAAGGATTGCTCGTTCGCACGATGTACGCCCCGTTTGAAGAGGCTGCCGAGTTCCCAGGCATGACCTCATATTTGGACATGATGGAGACCTATAACCCCGACGGGAAGATTGCCGGTCTTGGATTACAAGCAACTTCGGCGTTTTTGATGTTTGCCACCGCAGCAAACGCTTGTCTCGACAGC
>BJGB01000178.1 GCA_014190215.1 Actinomycetes bacterium
CTTCACTTGAATCGCAGTGAGCGGCGATTGTGTGACTTTCGTCTGGTGTGGAAATGAGTCCCATGTCTTCGCGCAGCCAATCAATATTGGTGCCTGCTGACAGCATGATCGGTTCCGCTCCCCAGGTGACACTGGGCGTCGAATCTTTTTGTTGGCGGCTCCAAGCAATGATTGGGAATGTGCCATGGACTGTGCGCAGTGATGAGGCAGGTTGCGCATCATCAAGACAGAGGTTCATCATGCCGCCCGTTCCGAATGTGCACTTCGCCATATTCGCACGCACGCATGATTGACCCATGAGAGATGCTTGTTGATCGCCGGCAATGGCTGCGATCGGAGGCGAACCAGGCAGTGCACTTGCCAGACCAATGACTCCAGATGATGGCACCAAAGATGGGAGCATTGAGACAGGAATGCCGAGAACTGAGCAGGCTCTTTCATGCCAAGTGATCTGCGGGTCAGAAGTTGGATCGAGCAATCCGGTCACTGCGGCATTGCTGTGGTCCGTGACGTGCAGAGTGCCACCAGAAAGCGTCCATGCAATCCAACTATCCACCGTGCCGATACACAGATCGTGGGCTCGCTCAGCGATAGCGGCAGCATCACCGACGTATGTCTTGAGGAGCCACGCCGCTTTGGTGGCGGTCTGATTGGGGGCCAAGGCCAAACCATGTTCCGCTTTGGCCATGATGCATTCAATGACAGTGCGCAGGTCCTGCCAACCGAGCCCAGGTCCAATTGGTACGCCAGTGCTGCGATCCCACATGATCGTCGAAGCACGTTGAGTGGTGATTCCAACTCCCGATACGGGTCCACCTTGTGCGAGGGCGAGATGAGCCACCTCAAGAACAAGTCGGGCCATTTCAGCAGCATCAAATTCGACTAAGCCCGGAGCGGGAGTTGTCGGACGAAAGGACCGATAATGCAGAGCATCCACGGATGCGTCAGGTCGCACAATCGCGGCTCGCAATCCGCTCGTTCCAACATCAATGACAAGTATGGATGAGGTCATAGTTTTCTTCGTCCCTGGGGCAGGACGCCTCGTTGTTGCATCACAGAACCAATAAAACCCCCGAGAACACTGACTGTCAGAGTAATCGTCAAATTAAATAAGACTGCGATCCAATGCACTTCGGCGCCACGCACCAACTTAACAACAATGAAAAGAGTTTGTGCTGCGATGTAGGTCGCGGACGCGGTCACCATGGCATGTGTTAGCGGTGTGCCGCGTTGTTGGTGCCATGCTGCTATTGCCGAGCCAAGTAAAAAACCAAGGGCCGCACAGAGAGCTAAGAAAACAGCAAGGCCACTGTTATCGGAAAAGATGCGCGCAGCAATAGAAAATGGCACCGCAAAAACAAGAGCCACGGATGCGCCTGAGCGAATAGCTAAATGATCCCAGCGTGATGAAGAACCGGGCTGTGTGCTCATGGCCAATTCAGGGCGGTCAAATAGTCTGGAATCGGCAACCCCATTTTGCCAGGGTTCAAAATTCCTCGTGGATCAATAGAGTTTTTCATTGCGATCAGCACTGCAAAAGATGACCCCATCATTTCACGGACGAAACGCGCGCGATTGAGTCCGACACCGTGATGATGGCTGAGGTTTCCCCCGTGAGTGAGAACACTACGTGCGCCAGCATCCCACATCGCGAGGTAGGTGGACTCAACCGCATCTGGTGGCGGAGTGGCGGCGAAAGTAAAATACAAACACGCGCCATCGATGTAACTGTGGGATAAATGACAGGTTGCTGAGCGGGCGTGCGGCACGGCCAACATGGCTTGTCGAGTTGCGTCAAAGATTGCCGGCAATGCGGACCACGGTGCCGCAATTTCCATCGTGTCGACAACGAAACCTTTTTTGGTGAGCGCTTGCAGTGCACTGGTGTCGTTGCGATGATGCATCCATTTCTCCACCGCGTCAACATCACGTGGTATGCAACCAATGGTTGCCAAGCATTCTTCTTCAACGATTGACATTGAGGCATTGACGGAAGCGACATCGCCCTCATCAAGTACCAGCAAGGCACAGATGACGCCATCGCCACCTTGACCGCGCTGACTTTCTGGCGCATCGTACAAACGCAGCACGGCAGGAGTAGCGCCACGTCGCATGATGCGGCGGCAAGCTTCGAGCCCATCTTCGAAGGTGGCGAAACCGAAAGCGGCTCGACGTTCCAAAGTCGCCACGGGATGACATTTCAGCCAGATGCGAGTGATGATTCCGAGTGTGCCTTCACTACCAATGAAAAGTTGGTTGAGATCTGGTCCACTTGCGGCCTTCGGCGAACCCCCCGTGCGCACAATCGTGCCATCAGCGAGTACCACCTCGAGGCCAATGACCATGTCCTCAATCTTGCCGTAGCGCGTTGAGTATTGACCGGCGCCGCGACAAGCAACCCAACCACCGACCGTGGCAATATCAAAACTTTGTGGATAATGACCCACAGTTAAACCCAAGGGCGCAAGATGTGCTTCAAGATCAGGTCCGAAAGTGCCCGGCAAAATTTCAACGGTGAGTGACTCGTCATCAACGCTCACTACACCCTGCATCGCCGTGGTGTCTAGGACCACTCCTCCATATAAGGGAAGGGACGCTCCACAGACTCCACTTCGACCACCAGCAGCAGTGACAGGAATTTGCTCCTCATTGCAGTAGGACAAGAGATGGGCAATCTGTTCTGTTGAGGTGGGCCGACAGACGGCGGCTGCTTGCGCGGGCACTTCGCCGGCAAGTCCCCAATGCATTGTCAGTGGCCACCAGTCACGACTCGCCTCAGCGGTGACGCGAGGGGAGGTATCAGTTGAACAAATCTGAGCCAGGGCACTGATTTGTGACGGCTTCAACCCAATGACAGGATGTCCGAAATGACTTGCTACGAGACCATCATCAGCCGTCACAAGATCGATTGGCGATGTGATTTCATATTCAAAAAGTTTCTTATTCACAAGAATTCCCCTCAGGAATAGAGATCACTTTGAGTGACGTTGCCGGCGACGATTTCATGCTCGCAGATCTCGTTAAAGGCCACAATTTCACTTTCAATGCGCTCGGTATTCCAGCCTGCATATGGTGCCACAATCTCGGCGACGGCGCGCGCAGCTTGTTGGGTGGCGAAACGGTCAAATAGTAATGAGCGTGTGCGACGCGACAAAATATCGTCCAGGGTCGTGGCCATTTCATAGGTCACCGCGAAAACTGCTTCTGCCATGACGTAGGGCAAACCTTGCACCATTGGCGCCGCTAATCGCGCATCTGATTCCATCATCGCAGTGACCACCGAAGCATCTGACCCAAAGCGATGAGCGAGATGGGCATCAAAAGTTCCCGAGCTGTGGGGCTCTTTGAATCCGCGGGCACCGTGCAGTTTGAGGTTTTTGGTCTGACACCGTTTGCTCTTGTGCTCCAACTTCAGTGCACTCAGGACATCAAGAGCCGCGTCAACTGTGTCTTGAGCCATTTCGCGATATGTCGTCAGTTTTCCGCCAGTGACTGTGATGATCCCTGAATCTCCAGTAAAAACTAGGTGTCTGCGCGAGAGGTCAGCAGTGCGTGCTGCTTTGCCACCTTGCCCCGTTCCATCGGCGGCGTTGACTTGTTTGACAAGCGGTCGCAACCCTGCCCACACGCCAGAGACATCTTGCGTCGTGATACCAGTTGTCACACTGGCATTGAGCGCACGCAGTACATAGTCAATGTCATCTTTGGTGCACTGCGGATCGTCAACTGGACCTTGGTAGTCCGTGTCGGTGGTTCCGATATAGGTATGAGTGAAAGTGCCGTCAGGTTTGGGTCCCCACGGGACAACAAACAAACTGCGCTTGTCTTTGGGCACGGGGATGATCACAGCAATATCGTTGCGAACTTT
>BJGB01000179.1 GCA_014190215.1 Actinomycetes bacterium
CGAAAGCATGAAAACGCGGACCGTAATATTCTCCAGCCCGCACACCCAGATCGACTGCTGCACGAAGTTGTGATTCGCAGCCTTGAACACCAGTGCGAATCAGCACGGGCGTCGCCCGACGCATCACCACATTGGTGACCGATTTTCCGTTTTTCCCGAGTTCTGTTTTTGCCATTCCTGGATGTGCCGCAACGGCGATCGTAGAACTCTGTGCCTTGCGCAGGCATCGATCAAGTTCGGAGGTGAACAATAAGTTCGCCAACTTACTTTGGAAGTAAGCACCCCAACGGCTGTAACGCCGTTGATCACACATCAGATCGTCAAGATGTATTTTTCCAGGGCGATGTCCATCACTTGAGACGGCGACGATTCGACCATGTGGAGCAGCCGCGACAAGGGGAAGGAGCAGTCCGGTCAGAGCGAAATGTCCGAGGTGATTGACCCCAATTTGAGTTTCGAAACCATCCACGGTGCGACTCTCATCAAGAGCCATCAGACCGGCGTTATTCATCAGAATGTCGATCGGTGTTCCATCTGTGATCAACGCCTCACTGAACGAACGCACTGAGGCCAAACTTGCGAGGTCAAGTTGTTGCACAACTATCTGAGCGTCAGGTACCGATGCCCGAATATCGGCGACGGCTTGAGTTGCTTTTTCAGCGTTACGGCAGGCCATGATCACTGTGGCTCGCGCACGCGCAAGGTTGCGTGTTGACTCAAGACCCAAACCGGAATTTGCGCCCGTAATAACAACCGTTCGTCCTTCCAAATCGGGAATATCTGCAGTTGTCCACTCGGTTTTGCTCATATGTCACTCTTAGCACACGAACCTTAAAAGTGACGACTATGACGACGCCTCCCACCCCATCCTGAGTAAAGTGGCGTTGCCCCATTTTGTCTAAGGACCTTCCCACCGATGAATACCTCTGAACACCGAACCTTGCTGATGTCTGGCGTGGGGATTGTTGCTGCTGCCTGCTTAGTGGTGGCTTTGGTCTCAGGTGGATCGAACACGAGCACATCTCCGAACGACTCAACATCGACCTCAAGCAGTTCATTGGTAGATATTGAACCTGTCACCAGCGTTCCTGATACCGACTCGTCAACAGTACCCGGCACCGATCCCGGCGACATCACGGGTGAAGAACCAACAAGCGATGAACCCTGCGTTATGACTGTGCGCTCGCTTGCTGGCGGCGACACCGGACCAAGCGTCACATGTTTGCAAGAGGCACTGATCGTCGCTGGCTTTCTCAACACTGCGGCGACCGGTGTTTATGACAATGCCACTGCGGTTGCGGTTGAAAAATTGCAAACCGATCGCGATCTTTTCGTAGATGGCAAGACTGGTCGCGAAACTGCTCTTTCGCTTGGTGTGTGGCCAGACGAAAATTCTCTTGTGATTCGCACTCCGCCGCCAACCCCAGGCGCCGTAGATCTTTTGGGCTACGAGTTGTCTTCCGTGGCCACAAGTGGACCTGATGCACCTCCCCTTCCACCGAATTCAGGATCAGGACGTCGGTTGGTATACGAACGTGCGGGTCAACGCATCTGGGCCGTGGGCGAAGACAATGTGGTGATCCGCTCGTGGTTGGTGTCAGGAAGTAAATACAACAACGAAACGCCTGGATCTCATGCTGTGTATAGCCGCTCAGATGTTTCGACGGCATGGAACGGCAAAGCGTTCCTCTACAAAATGGTGCGTTGGCTGAAAACTGATATCGGTGCCATCGGGTTTCACGCGCTACCTATTCATCGCGCTGATAACACGCCGTACCAAACCGATGCCGAACTTGGCACTCGTCTATCTGGTGGCTGTCAACGCCAAGCCAATCTTGACGCCGACTTCACATGGGACTTTGCCCAAATCGGCACACCCGTGATTGTTATCTAATAACTCTTTTCCTCAGCGCGTGATCAATTTTGACATACTTGTTTCGGCGGCAGAGAGATCATCACGTTCACTGTTGACGATTGAACTCAAGTAACTCACCGCAACGTATCCATCAGCGACCATTCCACCATCAGTATCTTGCGGAAGTTCAGCAGCTTCACCCCACGCCATGCGCACGTAATAACCACCCTCGTGACCGACCTTTGGTTCCAAAGTGGCGGTACTCATTCGGCGTGGTGGTTCATGACCGAGGCGTGCCGACTTCCAGCCTTTGATATCTGCCAAATCAATGTTTGGCACATTGATGTTGACTACTACTGGTGTCTTTGGCATATTGGCCACCAAACCTTCAACAAATGATGCCGCTACGCTCGCCGCGGTCTCCCACTTTTGCCCGACCAACATCTCATCCCAGCCCTGACCCTCAACACCGAAACCTGTCACGGACTGACTCACAGCAATTCCTGAGACGAGTCCATTACGGGCGGTGAGCGCAGCCCCGACAGTACCTGAGTGATACACCGAACGACCCACATTCGCTCCAGGGTTAATGCCTGCCACCACTAAATCAAATGGAGGGCCAAAGGCACCGAGGCGCGAGAACATGACGCACAACGCTGGGGGTCCAGTGATTGCCCATGCTTCATCGATTCCTTCAACATGAGCTTTGTGGACTTCTGGCTGAATCAGGTGAAGAGCACCCAAGGCAGCGCCAGCGCCAGAGAATTCCCGATCAGGGGCAACGATGACCACTTCACCAAAGGGGCGCATGGCGCGCGCTAGGACATGCAAACCAACCGAGTCAATACCGTCATCATTTGTCAACAAAATACGCATACCTACATCGTTGCCGATGACAGCGAGCCCTCAAGCATCCTGGGAGTGACGCCGTGCTTAACGTCCAGTGAAATGTGGCGGTCGTCGCTCTAAGAACGAGGCCACTCCCTCACGATGATCTTCACTCTTGAAACTCGCCGACATCGCTGCGGTGTGTCGCTCCATATGCTCGGGGACTGAGGCTGTCAAAGCGTTGTACGTCAGGTTTTTGATCAGTTTCAAACTGTGCGGGGAACCCGCAGCGATTTTTGCGGCCACTTCATAAGCTCGTGGCAAAAGCGCATCTGGCTCAACAACTTCAATCACATAACCGAGGCTGAGAGCCTCATCTGCGAGAACCATGTCGCCGGTGTACGTGAGTCGCAACGCATTTTGCAGACCAACAATCCGAGGAAGAAGCCACGTTCCTGCTCCCGTGTCAGGAACCAAACCACGGTGCACAAAGTTCCAAGAGAAGCGTGCGTTCGTGGATGCCAAACGGATATCACACTGCGACGTGAATTCGGCACCCATACCCATGGCTGGTCCGTCAATGGCGCAGATCGTTGGCTTTGGGCATTGCACAATCGGCCACCATTTCTCTGTTTCTTCGGCGCTGCCGCGCAGTCCACGTTGCGCACCTGGAATCGTTGCGAGGTCGGCGAGATCAGTCCCCGCACAAAATGACCCCGCAACACCAGTGATCACCAAGACAGATATGTCGTCGTCGGATCCAGCATGCTCCACTGTGGCGATGAAGTCAGCCAACATTGCAAATGTCATGGCATTCTTTTTTGCTGGACGATCAATGGTGATGGTACCGATGCGATTTTCAGAGGTGTAGTGAATGAATTCGTCCATCATCAATCTCACTTTCTGACAAGTGTGTAATCGTCCGCACGTGGTTCACGGGTTTGTTCCCAAAATTCTAGAACGCTGAACGGCCAGTTCTGTGCAGTGCGCCCATGAGCATTCTTATACCAACTACTCACCGAGGAAAATCCCCATGTGCGCAACTTGTTGGCGGCATCGATACGTTCGTTGTACTCGTCATGAACATCTTGGCGCGGATCAAGTGAACCATTCTTTGTTTCTAGCAACAGTCGCACACATTCGACGAGGTA
>BJGB01000180.1 GCA_014190215.1 Actinomycetes bacterium
ACCACCATCATGACTGGAATCATTGTGCTCGCCGTGGTGATTATCAATGAAGCAGTGAAACGTTGGGATGACAAACGCATTCAACACAAGGCAGCCTTGGCTTTGGCAACTCGGGTGGTTGCGGAATGAAATTCTTGCAAACCCTTTCCGTGGCCCGTCGCACAATATTTTTGTCACTTGGTTTCATGCTGGTGTTATCTGCCGTGCGACTCATCACAAACGCCGATGACATCACGAGTTCGCGCACAATCTCATCAACAATGCGTGTTGCCACACCAATTTTGTTGGCTGGGTTAGCGGGCCTATGGGCCGAACGCGTCGGCATCGTCAATATCGGCATCGAAGGCATGATGATCATCGGCACCTGGTTCGGTGGCTACGGAGCCTGGAAATGGGGTTCATGGGCTGGTATCGCTCTGGCGATCATCGCTGGATCTCTCGTCGGCTTACTCCACGCATTGGCAACTGTTCGCTTCAATGTCAACCACGTTGTCTCTGGCATTGCTATCAATATTTTGGCGGCAGGAGCCACTGAATACCTCTCCATCATTTTCTTCAAAGGACAAAAAGGTGGAGGAGAAAGTCAGTCACCGACAGGCAAGGGTGGCTACGGCGAATTTGATATGCCGTTTCTCACTGGAGGACGCGTCGGCTCGTGGCGTAGCCCCGATATTTTAGGTTGGATCGAACGCAAGCATGATCTGCCGCTATTGCCCGATCTAGCTGGTTTTGCTCGCGGTCTCCTGAGCGACGTGGATCTTCCCACCCTCTTAGCCATCGCTCTGGTTCCCCTCACGGGTTACATTTTGTGGCGCACGCGCTTCGGCTTGCGGTTGCGTTCAAGTGGCGAATCACCCCAAGCGGGCGAAAGTTTGGGTGTACCGATCAATCGCTTGCGCTATCAGACCATGGCAGTGAGCGGTGGACTAGCAGGCTTCGCAGGCGCCTACCTGTCCTGCGTCTTCACCAGCACCTACCGTCAAGGTCAAACTGGCGGTCAAGGATTTATTGGTTTAGCCACAACAATTTTTGGCAACTGGAATCCTTTCGGAGTCTTGCGCGGTGCAATTCTTTTTGGCTTCCCCACCGCCTTGAAATTCCGTGATGAAAAAAATGTTCCAGCATTGCTATTGGTAGTGGCGATTGTCTTAGTCGTCGTTGCCATCGTCAGCTTCACACGTCAAAAACAAATCTTGGCTATAGGGTTGCTCTTCGGTTCTGCTCTCAGCGCCACCACCTATTTCTTGGTTGACGAAGTGCCGCAAGAGTTTGTGGCGGCAACTCCATACATTGTCACCATCTTGGTTCTTGTCGGCGCCCAGCAACAGTTGCGACCGCCTGCTCATGCCGGCGCGGCATATCGCGCAGGCGAAAACCACTAACGCTTGTCAGTGACCGAGGCTGGCCACAGCCTGGACTTCAATGCCTCCACGTGGCCGTTGCGTCAAGGTCACCGTGACTTTGCGGGGCTTGGCCGAATGCATAATTTCATCGGCGATTTCTGCTGCTAAGGCTTCAGCAAAAACGGCCCGGTCACGAAAGTTCCAGAGGTATAACTTCAGGCTTTTAGATTCGACACACCAGTCAAGGGGTTGATACTCGATCACCACATGCGACAGATCGGGTTGCTTGGTGACTGGGCACATCGATGAAAGTTCGTCGGTTGTAAAACGCACGATATCCACATTGGCAGGTGCTGGAAAGACCTCGACATGTTCAATGGACTCGCGTACCGTGGATCCGAGCACAGTTAACTTGGCATGCTGATCGACGGTGGGGGTGGCTGACTTGTCAACGTTTGGCTCTGTATCCATAGGCACAGGGTAAAGGTCGCAGGGCCTGACCGCACCCGAGGGTTCACCGTTCTTGCGATATACCTCTAGAATCCCCCTATGGGCAGAGTGTTAACCGAACAACAGATTGCCGATTACCACCGCGATGGGTTTTTAGTGATTCCCGATTTCGTTACGTCTCAGGCCTGCCACGAACTCAAGACTCGAGCCGAAGAAATCCTGGCATCCTTTGACGCCGAGAGTGACCGCAGCGTGTTCACCACCAACGAACAGTCCCGACATGCCGACCAGCAATTCATCGACTCAGCGACTGGCATCCACTGTTTCTTTGAAGAAGAGGCATTTGATGAGCAGGGAATCTTGCGTCAAGCCAAAGAAGTCAGCGTCAACAAAATTGGACACGCCATGCACGACCTTGACCCCGTTTTTGAGGCATTCAGTTACACAGAAAAACTCGCCACAGTGGCGAGCGACATTGGTATGCCTGATCCCCTCGCGCTGCAATCCATGTACATCTGTAAGCAACAACATATTGGTGGCGAAGTTAGCTGTCATCAAGACGCAACTTTTTTGTATACCGATCCGATCACAGTTGTTGGATTTTGGTTTGCGATTGAGGATGCCACCCTCGAAAATGGTTGCTTGTGGGCAGCACCAGGCGGACATAAAACGACACTCCGCCAAAAGTTTGTGCGCAATGAGGCTAACGATGGTGCAACATTTGATGTTCTTGATACTGCACCTCTCCCGATGCCTCCAACCGATCTTGTACCGCTTGAAGCCAGCGCTGGAACGCTGGTCATTCTTCACGCCTTATTGCCACACTGGAGTGGCGTGAATCGCAGCGACAAGAGTCGTCATGCCTATTCGCTCCATTGCATCAGTGAATCAAGCGTGTATCCGCAATGGAATTGGTTGCAACGCAACTCTCAGTTACCACTGCGACGACTAGACAAAGTGGCGGCTTCCTTGTGAGCCTGAGCCTAGATATTCTGCGACGCGCTCCTAAGGCGTTGCTCCACGATCACTTAGATGGTGGACTTCGACCCGCAACAGTGATTGAACTTGCCGCAGAATATGGCTACAAGAATTTGCCCACAACCGATATTGATGACCTCTCAAAATGGTTTCATCGAGGTGCTAAGCGCAATGATTTAGTCCTCTATCTTGAGACCTTCGCCCACACCGTTGGGGTGATGCAAGACAGAGATGCCATTGAACGAGTGGCCTTTGAATGTGCTTATGATCTCGCCAGTGAGGGGGTCGTCTATGCCGAAGTGCGTATGGCACCCGAGTTGTGCACTGAAAAGGGACTCACACTTGATGAAGTGATGCAGGCCATCATGGACGGATTTGCTCGAGGTAGCGCAGGCACCGAACTTACGATCTACGCCATTTGTTCGGCGATGCGCACAGCCCGACGGAGTTTAGAAATCGCGGAACTTGCAGTGCGTTGGCGAGACCGTGGGGTTGTTGGTTTTGATATTGCTGGAGCAGAAGCCGGTCACCCACCGACACGCCATCTTGAAGCCTTCAACCATGTCCAGCATGAGAATTTCCACTCCACGATTCACGCTGGGGAGGCTTTCGGTTTACCAAGTATTTGGGAAGCTGTGCAACTATGCGGCGCTGAACGACTAGGTCATGGCGTACGCATCGTTGACGACATCACTGGGGTCGTTGGCTCTGAGCAACTTGGTCGCCTGGCGTCCTATGTACGAGATCGTCGGATTCCACTCGAATTATGTCCAACGAGCAATGTCAACACCGGAGTCTGCGCCTCAATCGCCGATCACCCCATTGGGATGTTGCGGCGTTTGCGCTTCCGGGTCACGGTGAACACTGACAATCGCCTGATGAGTGATACGAGCATGACCAGAGAATTCACTCAATTGTCGGAAGCATTTGGATGGGGTCTCGAGGACTTTGAATGGCTCACCTTAAATGCGATGAAGAGTGCCTTCGCCCCGTTTCCAGAGCGCCTGCGGATTATCAACGGCTTAGTCAAACCCCGTTATGCCCTATTGAAGGCTGA
>BJGB01000181.1 GCA_014190215.1 Actinomycetes bacterium
GATTTATGGGACCGCTTGGGAAAGTAAAACTGCTCTCGAAGAATATTTGCATCGTCTTGTTGAGGCAGAACGACGGGATCATCGCAAACTTGCAGTTGAATTAGATCTTTTGTCATTTCCCTCAGAATTGGGAGGCGGGCTTGCGGTGTGGCACCCAAAGGGGGCAATCATCCGCAAGTTGATGGAGGATTACAGTCGCGCTCGCCACCAGAGTGGTGGATACCAATTTGTCTTCACTCCGCATCTCTCTAATGCAACGCTCTTTCAGACCTCAGGCCACTTAGATTTCTACGCCGATGGAATGTACCCACCCATGGAGATGGATAACGGTACTTATTATCCAAAGCCGATGAACTGTCCGATGCATTGTTTGATTTTCCGCGGACGCCAACGCAGTTATCGCGAATTGCCTCTCAGACTTTTTGAATTGGGAACGGTTTATCGCTACGAGCGCGCCGGCACATTGCATGGATTAATGAGGATTCGCGGCTTTACACAAGACGACAGTCATATTTTTTGTACTCAAGATCAACTCCAGAGTGAGATAATTTCGCTACTTGATTTCGTCATGAGCGTGCTCAAAGCTTTTGGATTTGAAGATTTCTCTTTCCACCTGTCAACGAAAGACCCAGTGAAATATGTGGGCTCTGATGAGATTTGGGAGACTGCGACCGAGGCTTTAGTCAGCGCCCTTGACGCTCACGGTGTGTCGTATAGCGTCAAAGAAGGCGATGCTGCGTTCTACGGTCCCAAGATTGATATTCATGTACGCGATGCAATCGGGCGTACTTGGCAGTTGTCGACGATTCAATGCGACTTCAATCTTCCCGAAAGATTTGACTTGGAATATGTCGCGAATGACGGCAGTAGGCAAAGACCAATCATGTTGCATCGTGCACTATTTGGTTCAGTAGAACGCTTTTTCGGGGTGCTCGTCGAGCATTACGCGGGCGCTTTTCCCACTTGGCTCAGCCCTGTCCAAGTGCGTATTCTCCCAGTTGCGTTAGCGCATGAAGAATATGCACAGAAGGTGTCTGATTCTTTAATTTCCAAAGGATTGCGTGTTGATATCGCTGAGGCGAGCGATCAACTAGGCAAACGAATTCGCAGCGCCAAACTTGAGAAGATTCCTTACGTTCTCGTTGTTGGCGATGAAGACGTTGTTGCGCAGACGGTTGGCGTGAATGCCCGAGGAGCCGACGTAGAACGTGGAGTTTTGATTTCTGCATTTGCGGATCGGGTCCTCACCGAGATTAGCTTTTCAGATATTTGAGTTTGACGATGATTGACGCATTGTGGACCGGTTGGCGCTCGCAGTACCTTGAGGGCTTAACTAGACAGACCGCTCAGGACGCGCAAGATCAGGAAAGTGTTTTCACAAAAATTCTAAAGGCCAACATCTCGGATGAAGACTGTTTTATTGTGTACCGAGGCGAGTTGGTTTTCGTGATCCTCAATGCTTTCCCTTACGCCGTCGGTCATCTATTGGTTTTGCCATACCGCCAAGTCAACAATCTTTCTTCGCTCAGCGCCATGGAATCACTGGAGCTTTGGGCGACAGTCACCCGAGCGAGCGAGGTTCTGAGTACGGTTTACGAGCCTCAAGGACTTAATATCGGAATAAATATCGGGCGATCGGCGGGAGGAAGCGTGGCGGAGCATCTCCATGTGCACATCGTTCCAAGGACCGTTGGGGATGCAAATTTTATGGCTGTCACGGCTAACGCCAAGACCATCTCTGAGCCGTTGAACGTCACAGCCCAGCGAATCCGCCAATGTTGGCTCGACACGACTTCGCCCTAAAGTGGAAATAAGGAGATTGCAACGATGAATAGTGAAACGCCAGTGAGTCCTCAAGTGCAGCTTGAAGCCGACGAAATTCGTGACCATCTACCAAGTGATCTGAATGCCGTTGAGAATGTGGGAGTTCATCAGTTTCCGGATAACAGTCGGCGCAAAGTGCCTGGAATCATTTACCTCGTGACTGGACTTAGTTTTATCGCGCTGGCGCTGATCATCGGTGAGAATGGTCCATTTATTAATCAAGGAATCATTACAGGCGGAGCGATCCTGGCGATATTTGGTCTTTTGTGCATCACATCAGGTTGGAAAATGGCTGTTGATGAGCAACAGGCTTTGACTTTGGCTGGAGCCGCCGTGGGCTTCCCAGTTGGGCACGCCTCAGCGCAACAGGTCTGGAAAGGCCTGCGGAGTCGCCCCACATGGAGGGTCTTGTGTTACTCGGACGAAGATCCACCAAGTCGGCGAGGATTAGTTCTAGTGGACGCAGTAAGTGGAAAAGTGCTTGAACAGCTCACCCAGGACAGCCTCGACGAATGGGTGTCTGAGTCAGCATGACAACATGGCCACTCTGTTGTTCCTAGACTTCACCTATGTTTGACGGCCATCTTCGAGTTGCGGTGGACCGAGCGGTAAAGCCTCTCGGTCAGGCGTTGCGGCGGACAAAAATATCACCCGATCAGCTCACCATTGTTGGCATGGTGATGGGTTGTACAGCAGCAGTGGCTATCGCATCTGGCCACCTATTCTGGGGTTTGATACTGGTCATTTTGGCAGCGCTGCCTGATCTATTAGATGGCGCTTTGGCTAAGGCCACAAGTACTGCAAGTCCTCGTGGTGCTTTTTTTGACTCGGTTGTGGACCGCGTTACGGATGCTCTGCTTTTCGGCGGTGTGGCATGGTATTTCGCCTCAACGCAAAACGCCCACTTAGCCATCCTGCCTTTAGCGATTTCCGGTATGAGTTCAGTCATCTCCTACGAGAGAGCTAAAGCTGAAGCATTAGGCCTGTCGGCCAAAGGTGGTCTGATGGAGCGCGCGGAGAGAATTATTTTTCTCTGTATTGGACTCTTATTTTCGGCCTTGCTCATCTCAATCTTGTGGATCATGCTCGTGCTGACAACTCTGACGGCTATTCAACGTTTCATAAAGGTATGGAAGCAAGCCGAAGTGGCACCGATCACCGCTGCCAAGATTGAACAGCGACGCACGCGCCGTCAGCATCGGCGCAACAGCGAGTCAAGCCGGGCATCACGAGTCTCTGCCACTCGCAAGTATCAATAGTCGGCCATTGAAGTGGCGACACAGGTGAAGCAATCCCTCAATAATTTACTCATCGTCGGTGCCTATAAATTGGGCTCGTTGTTATCGCGAGTCGTACCCAATGCAGCCACGGGGGTCGTCAGTTCGGCGATAAGTTTGCCAGCCTTTTGGTCATCAAGCGACAAGCGGATGATGGTTGAGCGTCATATGCGCCGTGTCAACCCTCAAGCTAACGATGCCGAGATTCGGAAAATGGCAAGAGACGTCTTTCAAAGTTATGCCCACTACTATCTTGAGAGTTTTCGTTTGCCGTCACGCACAGCTGACAAGGTTGCTGCCACAACAACGATTGATGGTTATACCGAGAATTTACTCCCCGCCCTTGATAGGGGCAACGGCGCGATATTTGCGTTGCCACATTTAGGGGGATGGGAATGGATGGGTCGTTGGGCTGTTGACACTGGGATCAAAATGACTGTGGTTGTGGAAGCGATTCAACCACCCGCATTATTTGAATGGTTTGCCGATTTGCGGAGAAAGTTCGGTATGACAGTCATCCCACTTGGACCCAGCGCTGGTACGCAAGTTCTTCGAGCCCTGAGAAACAACGAAGTGGTCTGCCTGTTGAGTGATCGAGATCTGACGGGTGGAGGAATCCCGGTGCAGTTCTTTGGGGAGACAACGACTCTCCCCGCAGGACCTGCGACTTTGGCATTGCGAACGG
>BJGB01000182.1 GCA_014190215.1 Actinomycetes bacterium
CATCACGTGGATGAAATACCGCGCGGCATGACCCATGTTCTCTTCCTCAAAAATGGATCTGTGATGACTGCAGGCTCAATGGAAGAAATTTTCACCGCCGCCAACCTCTCAGAGTGTTTTGAGATGAAACTCGAACTCGTGCGCCGAGCCGATCAGCGATTCTCTGCGTGGGCTACGCAGACATAACGAGATCAAGTAATCGCTTTTTACTCATTTCAATCTCATCCTGAAGCGCTCTTTCAACGACGCTGCTGAACAATCTTCCGCCGTAGTGCAAAGTCATCTTGAGCGATGAGTTTGGAACCAAATCGGTGCTGAGATCGGCGATCTTGACCTCTAGCACCCACTGGCCATGCTGCTGCCCATCATCCTCGTTGCGTTCAAAGCGGACATGATGTGGTGAGTCAGTGACTACTTGTTGCATCCGCAACCTCTTCGAACGGGCGAAGGGTCCAATCTTGCCGCGAAGTTCGACAATCCATGCCGTGGGTCCCGTGGTCGTCGGGTCAAGTACCGCTGAATGCACTAAGCCCATCCATTGCGGATACTGCACTAAATCACAGACAAATGGGAAGATCTGGGACGGTTCACAGGGAATGTCAATATCAACGCGAACATCCATGATGAAAACTTCTATTCTTCTGATGTTTGCGTTGAACGAAATAACTCGCTTGTGGGATCACGTCGGTCGTCATACCGCGGGCGAAAGGCATCGCGCAACATTGAGCCCGTCGGTTCACGCACCTCAGCAAAATCTTCATCGGGATCAAATGTTGATGTCCCACGATACGAATCGTCTTGACGTATCAAAATTTCAGTGGAGTCATCTGGCTCCACAGCAGTTGGCTCTTCCACGACAACGGGACTCGGCTCCACGACAACGACGGGAGTTTTTTTGATGGCGACAGGTTCGTCTTTTCCCAGGAGATCAACAAACAACTGCGGGCGAGGAATCTCGCGGGTACGAGATCTCTTGTGCGCACCCGTGCTGTCACGCTTGGGTCGCGCCAGATTGTCGGCAGTGGAGTCGGGCACGGCGACCAAGTTGCCACGTTGGCGCGGCTTAAACAATCTGGGGATTGCTTCACGTCGGTCTTCTAGGACCCACCCCCGCGGCGCTGACACCATTTCGCCGTGTCGAACACACAGCACCCCGCGTGCTCCAGGAGGTGTCACATCACGAATGCGCTCTGGGGACCATGAATCGATCCACATCATCGGTTCAGTTCCACTTGGGGCAAGTCCATAGATAACAGCTACAGGTTGACCACAACCAGGCTTCTCGCATAAACGCCGCACCCCCACAAAGTACTCTGTGACACGCCCGAACCGTGGGAATACAAAAGACCCGACCGCACTCGGCGACCGGGTCTTACTGGGTGGGCGATGCGGGGCTTGAACCCACGACCTCCACGGTGTGAACGTGGCGCTCTAGCCGACTGAGCTAATCGCCCCAGCGGTCTTTTACGCTACCACTCGACCTTCGACCCGCCACCCTCAAGACAGGGCGACACAGGCCTGCCCCATGCCCTGACGGTCACGATAGGGCATGCTCCCATAAGGGCAATCACTATCAAAAGGCACCATCTGCTTAACCACGCCGTCATGCACGCCAGCACACTCAACTTCCCATGCTTCTAGGCGCACATCATCAACATTCACACACGAACCAACCCTGATGACATTGTCAATCGGCGTGACCTCGCCAGGATTACTAAAGGCACCAAGCACCAAAATCGCCACCGTTCCGGTCACGACGATGCCAAGGACGAAGCGCCATGGAAACTTTGCTGGAGTAAACCTCTGACCTCGGACATCATCAACGATTGAACGAAGACGTTCTTGAGTTTGCGCAGTGGCAACATCTCGCTCATCATCCAAACGAACTCGCAAACTCGCATCGTATTGATAGCGCAAGACAGGATCCGACAGCACTCGCCATGCTTCATTGATTGCCAGCATCTGTGGCGAAGTCCGACCTTGATGCTTATCGGGATGATGAAGCCGCGCCAGGTTGCGATATGCAAAGCGAATTTCTTCCGGTGACGAAGTCAGGGTCACGCCTAAAGATTGATAATGATTATTTGACATTGTGGAATCAACTGACGCTTTCTCTACTAGTAACCGAGATCGATGTAGACCGGCCCAAGAAGATCAAGCCCTTGCGCCCAATGACGAACATTGGTCGTGATGCGTTCACCCAAAAGTGGAACTGCCATTGCTGGCGTGTTCCCAACATGCGGAGTGATGATGCAATTTTCCATTGTCCATAAAGGGTGACCATCGCTCAATGGCTCAGGGTCAGTGACATCAAGACCCGCGCCACCGATGATCTTGTTCTCTAAGGCCCACACCAAGTCATCAGTGACGATGTGCTTGCCACGCCCAACATTGATTAACCAAGCATCGCGTTTCATGGATTGCAGTTCATCGCGACCAATCAGTCCCTCTGTCTCGGGGGTCAGCGCCAAAGCCAACACCACCACATCGGCCCCCGCCAGCGCATCAGCACTGTGATCGCTGCTGAGAACCTCGTCAACCCCGACCATGTCCATGACCCGATTTCGCACAACAGTGATACGGCAGTCAAACGGAGTCAACATTCGCACGAGAGACTCCGCAATCCCACCACCACCAAAAATCGTCACGTTGGCATTATGTAAGTTCTTGCCGATCGGACCCGACCATGACGCACGACGAGCGTATGAATTCAAACCGCGCATACCGGCCAACATCATTGACAGCGCCATTTCAGCAACGGGCTCGGCGTACACGCCTTTGGCGCACGTCCACAAGCGCTCCTCATCAATCAAATGCATGAAGTTTTCAATGCCAGCAAACGGAAGTTGAATCCATTTGATCTGACTTGCATTATGCAGAACTTCTTTGAGCGCCTCTGGCTTTCGTGGTGCCGCCCAGATCAATCCCTCGGCGTGCGCGGGTGGCACAACTTCCCCACCGCCAGCAATAACCGCATCCACCATCCAACTCGGAGCAGTATCGGGGGCAAGGGCGATTCGAGGGGCGGACTCACTTGGCATAACAGAGTAAACGCTATACCACTCAGTTACTTTCGCCCCTAGGTGGATCAAACGATTACGCTCAAGAAATGCCCTCAGTGCCAAAAATTGAATCGCAGCCAGTTCCATATCCGAAACCCATCGTCGGGGCTCCGAACATGGTGACAATTTTGCTGGACGATATCGGTTTTGGGCAGTTGGGATGTTACGGCTCGTTGATTGACACGCCGAATATTGACGCTTTGGCACAACGTGGCGTGCGCTTTAACCGCTTTCATGTGACATCAATTTGTTCATCCACCCGTGCCGCACTGTTCACTGGTCGAAATCACCATGCTGTAGGTATTGGGGCCACTCAAGAAACCCCATTTGCTCTTCCTGGCTATTCGGGTCGCTTACCGAAGTCGGCAATCGCCTTGCCACGTATTTTGCGCGACAACGGATACAACACGATGGCAGTAGGTAAATGGCATCTCACGCCGCAAGCCGAATATTCATCGGCGGGACCCTTTGATCGCTGGCCGCTGGGTCTCGGTTTCGAGCGTTACTACGGATTCTTAGGCGCCGAAACCAACCATTGGTCACCTGAGTTAGTGCGCGACAACACGCCAATCATCCCACCAAAAAATACCTCGCAAGGTGGCGCGTACCATCTCACCGAAGATCTCGCTGACCAAGCGATCAACATGATCCGCGATCAACAACAAGCGACCCGCGATAAGCCA
>BJGB01000183.1 GCA_014190215.1 Actinomycetes bacterium
GAGTGTTGTGGCCTCAAAGTTGCTGGCTCCACGGCGACCTTCATCGGCGAAAGATGCACCTTACGAATGTGGCATTGTTCCCAGTCGCGAACCACCTGAGCGTTTCCCTGTCAGTTTCTACATTGTGGCGATGTTATTTATCATGTTTGACATTGAAATCATTTTCATTTACCCCTATGCCGTCAACCGAGCTGAACTTGGTGTTTTTGCGTTTTGGGAGATGTTTGCATTTAGCGTTGTTTTCTTCTTGGCTTTCGTTTATGTCGTAGCCCGCGGAGCCCTTGACTGGGGTCCGTTGGCAAAGGCCCGCCGTTTAGTTGATGGTGTGTCGGCGACCCGCACGACGACATCGACAGTTCGTCGAGTCGGACTAGATGGTCGTCTCGGCGACGATCAGGCAGCTTGAGCGTTGGGGGACTGACATGGGTTTGGTGCGCAACGTACTTGATGATGGACTCGGTGGCATTGAGCACAACTTCATCACCGGAAAAATTGAAGATTTAGTTAAGTGGTCACGAAGCCGTTCAAGTTGGGGCGCAACTTTTGGTCTGGCTTGTTGCGCTATTGAAATGATGGGAACTGGCGGCCCGCACTATGACATCGCTCGCTTCGGTATGGAAGTTTTCCGTGCTTCACCACGTCAAGCAGACATCATCATTGTTGCGGGTCGTGTGAGCCAGAAGATGGCCCCAGTTCTGCGTCAGGTCTATGACCAAATGATGGAACCGAAGTGGGTGATCTCCATGGGCGTATGTGCATCAAGTGGTGGGATGTTTAACAACTACGCAATTCTTCAAGGTGTCGATCAGATCATTCCCGTTGACGTTTACGCCCCAGGTTGTCCTCCGACACCTGAAACTTTGATTCATGCAATCGAGACCTTGCATCAAAAAATTGAAGACGGAGAAATCATGCGTCGTCGCGCAAGCAGTGGAGCCGGTGCCAACATCCACATCACCGAGATTCCAGCGCAAACTGCACCAGTCTCGTTATCACTTGGCCGCACAGAGAACTGGTCATGAGCGATCAAGAAGGAGCCACTGAAGCCCAACCGATGTTGCATGGTTGTCCACTCACTGACTCACACGGGCAAGCGGTGGTGCATCCTTCGCGCGCACAGTACGTGGCGCTTCTGAAAAAATTATTGGACAGTGGCTACGCAATGTGCAGCGATCTGACAGCGGTGGACTTTCTCACTCACCCCGGACGTTCATTACCCGACGGAATCGTTGCTGAACGATTTGAAATCGTTGTCAATCTCACAGCAATCGCCGCTCGTGATCGCATTCGTCTGCGTGTTCAGGTGCCTGAATCAGACACAACAATCGCATCGCTGTTTGACCTTTGGCCGGGAACAGAGGCGATGGAGCGCGAAGTTTTTGATATGTTCGGCATTTCCTTTGATGGCCACCCTGATCTGACGCGTATTTTGATGCCAGAAGACTGGGACGGTCATCCGCTGCGCAAGGATTATGAAATTGGTCGTATCCCCGTTCAGTTCAAGGGGGCGCACTCATGACATCTGGTCAAAATATTTTTAAGACCAACGAAGGTGCGCAGGAAATGCGTGCCCGAAGTGAAATCAGCGCCAAGGAAATTCTGCGTGAAGTTGGTTCAGTCCTACGAATGAGTGAAGCCGAAGTTGCCAATCTTGGGCAATCGTCGGGCGATTCTGACGAAGATCAAACGATGATCATCAACATGGGGCCTCAGCACCCCAGTACCCACGGAGTATTGCGTTTGATGTTGGAGTTGCAGGGTGAAACTGTTCTGCGTTGCAAGCCAATCATTGGCTACTTGCACACCGGGATGGAGAAAACCGGTGAAGATCTGACATACATGCAAGGTGGCACCAATGTCACGCGCATGGATTATCTCAGTCCGTTAAATAATGAACTTGTTTTCTCAATGGCTGTTGAGAAATTGCTCGGTATTGAAAACGATATTCCTCAGCGTGCCGTGTGGATGCGGATGCTGCTTTCAGAGCTCAATCGCATGAGTAGCCACTTGTTGTTCTTGGCTAGTAATGGCATGGATCTTGGCGCAGTGTCAATGATGTTGTACGGCTGGCGTGAACGCGAAGAGGTTTTGCGCTTCTTTCAAAAAGTGACTGGCTTGCGCATGAATCACAACTTCATTCGTCCCGGAGGTGTGGCAGCTGATCTTCCTGCGGGTTGGCGCAGCGATGTTCTTGAAATTCTTGAAATGTTGCCAGGTCGTCTTGCCGAATACGACATCTTGATGACCGATCAGCCCATTTGGCGTGAGCGCCTCCAAGGTGTTGGTGTGATTACTGCCGATGAAGCTTTGGCCCTCGGAACGAGTGGTCCAATTTTGCGCTCAACAGGTGTGGCATGGGACCTGCGACGGGATCAGCCGTATTTGCATTACGAGAAGATGGAGTTTGACGTCATCGTCGGTTCCTATGGCGACGCCTTTGATCGTTATGCAATTCGCATCAATGAAATTCGTGAGTCGATGCGCATCGTCTATCAGGTTCTCGACAATATGCCCAAGGGTGATTATCGCATTCAGAATAAGAAAGTAACTCCACCGCCTCGAGCACGCATTGACGAATCCATGGAAGCACTCATCCACCACTTCAAGATTTTCACTGAGGGATTCAAAGTTCCTGAGGGCGAGGTGTATGTGGCGATTGAAAGTCCACGCGGAGAAATCGGTTGTTACATCGTCAGCGATGGTGGCCCCAAGCCGTATCGCATTCATATGAGGGCTCCCAGTTTTGTCAATATCCAGGCTTTGCCACACATGATGCGTGGTGGTCTAGTGGCCGACGCAGTCGCAGTGATTTCCTCCATTGATCCAGTTCTAGGAGAGGTTGATCGCTGATGTCGCGTTTGTCTGAAGGCAACATACGTCTTGCCAAGGAGATCATTGGTCGCTATCCGCGTCCGCGTTCGGCGATGATTCCCTTATTGCACATGGCTCAGCAACAAGATGGCTACATCACCAATGAAGCGATGGTGCACATTGGTGAACTTGTGGGTTCGACATCAGCCGAGGTCTACGGCACGGCGTCGTTCTACGAGATGTTTAAGTTTGAACCAGTCGGAAAATATTTGGTCAATATCTGCGGAACCTTGTCTTGTGCGCTGATGGGATCAGAGGAACTGATGCATCATGCCGAACATAAATTGGGCGTCAAGATGGGTGGCACGACCGATGATGGTATGTTCACTCTTGAGCACGCAGAATGTCAGGCGGCTTGCACCGAGGCACCCTGCCTGCAAGTGAATTATCGTTACCGCTTCCGAGTGACGGCAGCCGATTTTGATTCACTGATTGATGATTTGTCAGCGGGTCGTCTCGTTGATGAGATCCCTGCACACGGCACAGTGGCTCGAGTGGCGCAGCACATTCCGCGCGACCGTGGTGTCGGAGCGGTACCACCAGAGTCAGTAACCGAAGCCCCTGTTTGGTTGGATGGAAAGGCTGCGCTATGACCGGTACCTACGCACACGCTCCCGGATTCATCGTCGGAGATCGCCCGAAAATTGTGACCTCACGATTTGAATACGAAGATTCATATACGCTGACGCGTTACTTGGCGACTGATGGTTATCGAGGTCTGCGCGCTGCACTCAGCCGCCCAGCCAATGAAGTGCACGACGAAGTACGAACCGCTACGGTGCTCGGGCGCGGTGGAGCAGGTTTCCCTGCCGGAACAAAATGGGGTCTCACTCCGCAAGGCGTCTACCCGCGTTATCTCGTTGTCAATGG
>BJGB01000184.1 GCA_014190215.1 Actinomycetes bacterium
ACCCGACCACACTCGGACATGGTGACACCAAGAGCAATGGAGCATGAGCCAGACGAGCCCGCCTCGCTAAGACATCACGCGCGTGCCACGTCGGAGCCCGCTCTTCTTGCAATGACTCTTCGTGTTCATCAAGGACAACAGCAACTGCCAAGTTGGGGCAGGGAGCAAAAGCTGCAGCCCGCGCTCCAATAACAACGTCAACCCCGCCTCTTGCTTGAGCCCACTCATGCGGCATCAGTGCCACAGAGATGCCGGCACGACGCAAGCGAGTGGCAAGAATTTGGGCATTGTCAACCGAGGCGCAGACCACCAAGGTCGGCCCCAAACGCGCTGCCGCTAAAACTGTCGGCATCTGATCGGCACTCGGCGGAAGACGCAGAACTCCCCCACCTTGAGCCAACAGTGATGTGGCCGCAGGCGATACGGGTTCGGCTAATACCTTGGTGCGACGCGCCGGAGAAGCGCGGGTGACAACGGTATTAGGTGAGGCGGTGACAAGAAATGGGCGTAAACGTGAAGCACACCACCGATCAGAGGCCCAACGACACAGATCCAACATCTCGGCGTCAGGTCCGATTCCACTTGACTTATCGATTGACTTCAATTTGTTCGTCGCCAGGTCTGATGATGGTGATCCAAGAGACACCACCCATCCCCCGACTCGGCGACCATTCAAAGACATTCGTACACGCGAACCAAGCACTACGATCTCCGTCAGAGATGGTGGAACCAGATAATCAAAAACACGATCAAGACCTGTGACGTCAGGAACAATCCCAGCGACAACTGGCAAACTAGGGACAGATTCAGGCACGACCGCCGTGGTCGTCATTTCCGTGGCAATCTACGACCGTTGACTGCGAACCCTCAGAGGCCCAATGCCGAAGAGAACTCAGAGAGACGCGAGAGTTTTTCCCATTCAAAGTCCGGCAATTCACGCCCGAAGTGCCCGTAGGCAGCCGTCTGCAAGTAAATCGGGCGCTTCAATTTCAAATCACGCACGATGGCTGCTGGGCGAAGGTCAAAAGTGGCTTTGACGGCTGCTTCAATTTTTTCAACTGCAATCGTTTCGGTACCAAATGTCTCAACCAGGATGCTCACTGGATGCGCCATGCCAATGGCGTAAGCAACTTGAACTTCACAGCGATCAGCAACACCCGTGGCGACCACATGCTTGGCGACCCAACGCGCAGCGTATGCCGCCGAGCGGTCAACTTTACTCGGATCCTTACCACTGAATGCTCCACCACCGTGGCGGCCCATACCACCGTACGTATCAACAATGATCTTGCGACCAGTGAGACCAGTGTCAGCATGAGGTCCACCTAAAACGAACTTGCCAGTTGGGTTGATGAAGATCGAATAATCATCCTGCGCAAATTGAGCAGGAATCATTGGACGGATGACTTGCTCAATCAAATCTGGACGAATGACCGTATCGCGATCAATGCCATCATCATGTTGCGTGGAAATCAGCACAGTATTCAGACGCACAGGCTTTCCATCTTCATAGTCAAAGGTGACTTGGGTCTTGCCATCTGGACGCAGGTAAGGAATCTGGCTCGACTTACGCACTTGCGTCAAACGCTCCGCCAAACGGTGCGCTAAGTGAATCGGCAATGGCATCAAAGTTGATGTTTCATTGCATGCATAGCCGAACATCATTCCTTGGTCTCCAGCACCCTGTAGATCAAGATCATCGCTTCCCGTGCGGCCACGTACCTCTTCGCTTTTATTGACGCCTTGTGCAATATCGGGACTTTGTGCATCAAGAGCGACCAATACTCCGCAGGTCTTTCCGTCAAAGCCGAAATCGGCATTGGTGTAGCCGATGCCTTTAATCACTGAGCGCGCCGTCTCGGCAATATCAACATAGGCATCGGTCGTGATTTCTCCGGACACCAGACACAAACCAGTTGTCACCAAAGTTTCACAAGCCACGCGAGCATGGGGATCTTCGGCAAGAATCGCGTCTAAGACAGCGTCAGAAACCTGATCGGCAACCTTGTCGGGGTGACCTTCGGTCACACTCTCTGATGTAAATGTCCAGTTACGACTCATGATGGCTCCAAATGTCTCTAATAATCAATCAACAAACTAAATTTCAAGAAAAGTAAACGGCTAACTAGTTGCCTTACTCTGGCGAATTTTGACCACGATATCTAACAACGCTCGGGCAACATTTCGCTTATCACTTAACGGCAGTAAGTGTAGAGGTTGGTTGGGTGTCAAGAAGGTGACCGCATTGGTGTCGTGCTGGAAACCGACACCAGGTTGACTCACATCATTGGCCACCATCAGGTCCAAATTCTTGCGCTCAAGTTTGCTTTGGGCATTGGCCACGAGGTCGGAGGTCTCAGCGGCGAAGCCCACGAGGACTTGATCTGACCGCTTGACTGCACCAAGACCAGCCAAAATATCGGGAGTTGGCTCAAGGATGATTTGCGGTATCCCGCCCTCTTTTTTAATCTTTTCCGAGGTGCATGACACAGGACGAAAGTCCGCCACAGCGGCGCACATGACCATCACATCGGTTTGCTGCCATAATCCTTCAATGGCCTTTTGCATCTCTGCCGCTGTTTCCACGGCGATCACGCTTACTCCCGCTGGGATAGGCAAATCCACTGTCGAAATAAGCGAGACACGAGCCCCACGAGAAGCGGCCTCAGCGGCCACGGCGTAACCCTGTTTTCCACTTGAACGATTGGCGATCACTCGTACTGCGTCAATTGGTTCACGAGTTCCACCGGCGCTGACGACGACATGCGCTCCCTGCAAATCCCCCGAGCCCAATACTTGATGTACACGGGCCAGGATCGCCGTCGTTGAAGCAAGTCGACCTTTACCCGAATCGCCACCAGCCAAACGTCCATCTTCAGGCTCGACGATATGAACTCCGCGCGAGGCCAGTAGGGCAATGTTGTGTTGTACCGCTTGGTGCTCCCACATTTCGGTATGCATTGCGGGACAGACAATGACTGGTGCTCGAGTAGCAATCAAAACATTGGTCATCAAATCATTGGATAGTCCATGGGCATACGCACCAAGCAAACGCGCCGTTGCCGGAGCAACCAAAACGAGGTCAGCACTTTGACCCAACTTGGTATGCGGAATTGGTGACGCCTCATCCCACAACGACATTTGCACGGGTTCACTAGCGAGCGCAGAAAGAGTTGTTCGACCGATGAAATGTTCGGCACCCTTAGTCATCACTGGTATGACATGAGCCCCCGCGTCCACGAGATGGCGAATCACTTCAACTGCTTTATACGCAGCGATACCACCGCATACGCCAACAACAATTCTCTTGCCGGCCAAATCGGCCATGATCAAACTCAGGCGTCGCCAGAATCAGCGTCGTCGACGCCAACTTCGGTGACAGCTTGCGCAGTGCCGAGAATCGCAGCGGCCTCAGCAGCACGCAACGCAGCAGCATCAGCCATGGCAGCTTCTTCAGCAGCGGCGCGCTCGGCCATTTCTTCGGCGGGAACACGAACGATCTTGTCGGCAGCGATTTCTTCAAAACCCATGCTCAAAGGCTTACGCAATGAAGCAACTTGGGGAGGAACAACCTTCGAACTGACTGAGCGCAGACCCTTGGCGTAATAATCCTGCAGTTCACGCGCCCGACTGGCAGCCAAAGTCACCAAACTGAACTTTGAGTCAACCTTACCCAATAGGTCTTCCAACTGGGGTGTCATCATCGAATCGTTATTTGCAGG
>BJGB01000185.1 GCA_014190215.1 Actinomycetes bacterium
AGGTCGCATCGCTCCATACTGACTACGCCACCGCTGATACGTCTGATGAGATATCTCCAAATGCCGCATCACTTCAGCAAGCGGAATATTCTCCGCCAATAGTCGGTCAGCCTCACGCAGCTTGCGAACAATCTGCTCAGGTGTATGTCTGGTCCGTTTCTTCTCCAACCTCCCAACCCCATTCTTACGGGATTACTTATCTCATAGGAGATGGACCTATTTCAGGGGGTCAGGACAGTAGTCAACATGCACATATATTGATCCAGTTGGAGATAGTAAATCTCGCATGATTCTGAGACGCGACGAAATCATTGAAATGAAACTGTTGTCTCCCTTGCCCCAAGTGTCTCGATAGGCGATCATCTCCATCGTTGAAGGTTGCTTTCCGATTTCCTCCCCACCGAGCTCAACGTCAATTGAAAAGTCAGCACCGACATCAAAAGGTGGGTCAATGTAAATAAGGTCAATTTTCCCGCTGAGCTGCTCGAGTAGTGAACCCATAACTGCGGAATTTTCACCCCAAATGAGTTTGTTGCGCCAGCCGTCTTCAAAAGTGACGCCCTCATTATTTCCATCCCACACGTCAAAAAGAGTCAAACCCTCAGCCTTTTTTGCCTCGCGTGTTGCTCTCGTTTCGTTTACACGCTCAATAACTTGAAATGGCAATGAGACTCGAGGAGCTTGGACGAGATTTCCTTCTGGGTCGTACTTTCCTGGCCATACGAGTTCAGTTTTGTTGATCTCAAAAGCCATTAGCGCTTCCCCTTAGTTTTGGTCGTTATCTTCAGCGTTCCGATGGACTCACAATAGGGCTTAAAGTCACATTCGTTACATACCTTTGCCTCTGGCACTTCCAAAACCGCAAACTGTTCGGCTTGAATAGCTCTCACAACTTCCTCAAAGTGCTGTGCCGCCTCGACTACGTCCTTGGGGTCGTAATCAAAGGACATGAGCGCGTCATTTTTATCCGCCTCACCAGTCCAATAAATATGCAACTTTGATGGGCGAATTTTCTTACGTTCCTCAAGAATGTGGGCGTAGATGCAGAGCTGCTGGTAGTACGTCTTGATCATTGGATGATCGGCGGCCGGCCGCTTCTGTGCCTTGAAGTCGAGCACCTCGAGCTGATTGTCATCGCCGAGCACCAGGTCTATAGCGCCATTGAGAATGTAGTCATCTTTTTCAAGCGACACATCAACCTCTGTCTCTTGCACCCGCGCTATGGCATCAGCATTTTGACGCCAGTAGTTCATAATCTGATTCAATGCAGCCTGCTTCTGCTCTGGACCGATCTTTCTTGCTTCACGCTGAACTAGGTGTCGGAAGTTGAATTCAAAACCCTCAGCAATAAATTCTTCATTTACGTCGCTACCACGACCGTCTAGTGTTCGTCGATGAATATCTTCAATCGTTTGGTGGACAAGTAATCCGAAGAAAATGATTACAGCACGTGACGGTGCAAACTCCAGATGACGATACATCTCGTACTGACGAGGACATGTTTCATAAACTTTGAGATCGCCCGTGAAACTGTAGGGCTTCTTCGCTGGCAAGCGATCTTTCAGGTCCCAACCCTGACTATCCAAAACCTCGGTCTTGATACCTGGCCACCTTTGTGCCGAAGCCCATATCGTGTCGAAATCTGGAGATCGGGGCAATTTTGATTCGTCGGCGGTGAGCACAAGGATCTTCTCGGCCCTAGAGAACGCCACGTAGTGCTTACGCATACGATCAAAACCAGTAATTCGATTCGTTGGCTCAAACAGTGGGCGTTTGTAAAACTGACCCAATTTGAGATCATGTTCTTTCCCACTACCCATGTTGGACCGCAGTGATCCGACCACCGTGACTGGAAACTCAAGGCCCTTTGCTTGATGGATCGTCATGATTTGGACGTGCTCACGCGGGAATGGCTGATCCGGATCTTCGTATTCGTTGATACCGCCGTCAAGTAGAAGGCGCAAAAAACTTGCAAATAGCGAAAGGCGAAGTGAAACCAAGTTCTTTGAGGTGATTACGGAGTATCCATAGAACTGCTGGAAAGTCGCAAAAAGGGAGGAAAGCGTTGCGATATTTCGTGCCTTATTCGCATCTGACATTGCATTGGTCAACGGAGACACAGCAATAAGTTGATAAATGTAGTCAGCGATCCGCCGATCAAGGTTTTCGCCTGGCTTAATTTTGTCAATCTCTTGCGCTAGACCCTGTATCGCGTGTGCGAGGGAGGGATTCTCATCACAGACATTCGCCAATAACTCAATTGATTCATCGACAAATCGATTCATTCTTTGAACTGCGCCATAGCCATTACCGTCGCGGTTTTCTTTGACATAACCGAGAATCACCGCAACCGCCGCAACGACTAACTGCACCTCTTCATTTTCAAAAAAGGCCCTCGCTCTAGGGCAAAAAGATTTAATTCCTCTCGCAGTTAAAGCGTTCATGTACGGGCCACTGTGCTCGGCTCGTACAGAATGCAACAATATGGCAACCTGGCTGAAATCATCGATTATGAGCTGCTGTTTCAAATACTGAATGAAATCTGCGAGGTGGGCCGCTTCGTCTTCCTTAGAGATGCCCATCACACTAATGACAGCGGGATAGTCAGGAAAATCTGCATCTGGGTTCGGGATGATTGTCTTATCGAATCTGAAGCGCACACCCGTAGGCCCTTCCCAATCATGATTCTTCATGTAGGTGTCGTACGCCGACACGATTTGTCTGTGTGAACGATAATTTATTGAGAGTTTTACTTGTTTACACCCGGGTTGACGCTGAGGGAATTCCAGTATGTTTCGAACTGTCGCGCCACGGAAACGATATAGGGACTGGTCTTCATCACCTACTACACATAAATTTTTGGTGGCTGACGATAGTGCGAAAACAAGTTGCTCTTGGACATAATTGGTGTCCTGGTATTCGTCAACCATTACGTACTTGATGGAATCCTTGACTTGCTGTCCCTCACTTGTTGAATTCAGTAAATCTAAAAAGAAGACCTGCAAGTGTGAGAAGTCAACGCAATTCTTCTCAATCAATAAAGTCCGATACCTTTGATAGGCGACCGCCAGGGATGAAACAAGTACATCGTCGCTGCTCTTCAGTTCGTCTAAATCCAGCAACTCCTCAGCGATTCGGTCAAAGTAATCAGATAACCCATCTATGGTTGTCCACTTGCTGTTCCATTTTTTAAACCATTGGAGGCGGTCTTCGCTCTTGGGTGATTCGCTTGTAAACCCTTCGACAATTTCCTCAAATACTTCATTGATAAATAGTTTCCTTGTCAGATCGTCAAGCACCTGAAAGTTGTTTCCCAATTGCGTTTTGTGCCGAAACTTCTCAATAAAGTCATTAGCGATACCGTGTATCGTGCCAACGACCAACCCGGATAGATCCTGGGGCATCCCGAATTTTGCAGCATCGTTTCGCGTTCTGTCACGCAATTCGAGCGCTGCCTTTTCTGTAAAGGTACAGAGGACGATCTCTTCAGGTCGTGCGAGACCTCTTTCAATGATGGACAAGGTGCGCCGAACAAGCGTATGTGTTTTGCCAGAACCCGGACCAGCGATAACCAGCAAAGGCCCTTCAGTGTTGGACATGGCATCAATTTGCTCTGTATTTAGTCCCTCACGTAAATCCATATTTCCTCCCTCGTGCGTTTGCTAGAAGTCCAGTGTTACCACAACGGGCGCATGATCGCTCATC
>BJGB01000186.1 GCA_014190215.1 Actinomycetes bacterium
CGAGGAGACCGGGAAACCTTGGGTGCAACCGGCGAGCAGCATCAAGGGCGGCATCGCGCGTCTCGTCCGCGGCGATGCCGAGGCGATAGAACACGCGCACAACGTGTACGTCGGCCTTGACATCAAGACTGGGAAGTTCATCAGCGTGTGGCTCGTAACCTGCCTCATCCATCAGGATTTGGACGGCCATGTGAGCGATTCCCGGTCCAACCCATGGCAGCGATTGCAGCGTAGCGATGACGTCACGCATTGCCCGTCCGTGCCAAACACTTGAACCATCGCCGCCAAAAGTATTGGTGACAAGCTGGGCAAGCGCAACCACTGTCTTGGCGGCTTGGGCGGGATATCTGGGTCGGACTTCCAAGCTATCGAACGTAATGGTCATATCTCTAACAGGCATATGAGCAATACGTGCCGGGTCAAGATGGCCAAGTTTTGACCGCAGGTGCATCGGAATTTGCCAGACGCGTTCGGCGGGCATTCCACGCTGCAATACCAGTCCGGTTAGCATGGCCATACTGTCGGAACGAAGAAGATTATCTACATCCGCACTCGCTCCGAGAAGTCCTTGGCCTCCGCCGGTCACACGTGTCGCTTTTCGGTGTTCGAGCAGAGATACAATTCGTGGATCAGTCGACGTAAACATTATTAATTACAATTTTAATAAAAACTTACAGTATATTTAACAGCAATTTACTACACATTTGCAGAAATTGCTGCTTACTGAAGTTGCTTCGAGCACAGTGTCTTCGGTGGTGTTCTGCTTGATGCTCTTGGTACGTCGCGTTATTTGCAACAAGGAGTGCGTCAACTTTTTCTTGAACATCAGCGAGCTCCGTTAGCAGTTCGTGGCGAGTGCAAGTAGTGCCAACTTCGAATGCCTTTTTACTGAGTTTGACGTGAAGGGCGTTTTGATACTTGGTAGGTGCCAGTTTTTTGACCTTAGGTAGCCGTCGCGATGACATGAGCATGTTGTGGATGGGATCCCGAACGAGCATTTCAGTATATGTAGCCGCTGCCTGTCCTTCGTTGGTTTACACTCAGCCTCTGGCAGCAACCTGATGTTGCAATCAGAAGCCAATAGTCTCAGAACCTTGAAAGGTTTCTCGCATCACCAACCAGCTCGACAAACCTAACTACTGCCGCAGTCACTCCCAATTCGTAATTTGTAATTTCACTATTTATTGATCCAAAACGCATTTCGACATCTTTGGTAAGCACTCGTGCCAACGATGATGATTGAAGATAGCACCAATATGTACGGGCAAGATGGGGTTGCGCCTGTTTGAGGCGTGCCAGAGATGGTAGGCGGTCCCGTTTGCTCCGCTGGTTGAATTCGGGGTCAGATGGCACAAGGTTCCAGAGTTCATTTGTTGGGTAGACCGACAAGGGCATGACGTGGTCGACGTCGTAACGGGATCGCGAAGTGATTCGCTTTTGGGTCCAAGGGCAAGTAAAGACGTGTCCTTCAGCAATTAGCAAGTCAATCAAGTTGCGCTCCCACGTCAGTGGACGGCGGTTACTTGGCTGATCGGTCAGTAACTCGTAGACGTCGCCACGTTTGATTGGGTCGAGCGTGCCAGAATTCCGTTGGCGTTTCTCAATAAACAGGCACCACTCATGGATACAAAGTGCCTCAATCCATAGGGAAAGAGAACGGAAAGTCTGCCAGAGTTCCGTATTGACGATCAGACAACGGTCTCGCACCCCTGCTCCAGGGATGGTCTCAACCTCCTTCCGTTGCAATCCTGCAAGTTCGTTGACCGTGGTTGGGCGTTGAAACACCGACCAATCCCCAGGTCCAGCGTATCGAATCGGTTCAACCAATGCAGAGAGGATGCTTGTCTTTGCCTCATCAAACCGTGTAACAAGATCTGCTGGAAACTGATCGGTATTTTCTTTTCTCCGCAGTTCATTTGCCGCGAGAAATCCGTCTGAGGGCTTTGTAATACCACCTGAAAATGTCTCCCAACAGATTCTGAGTGCGGTAAGCGCAGCGCGGAACCCCATGTCTTGGTTTTGACCACGAGTGGTCTTCGCTAGCGACCCTTGAAGGATTGGCCTGTTGGGATCCACGAATGGCCAGTAGTATCCGATCCATCTTTCCGCCAACAGGGCTAGCGGGACTGCAACACTGCTACCCGAATGCCCAATGTCGGGATAAGAAATCGCCACATCGTTTATCGCCCTTATTAGGGCCAGCTTGTAGCTCGTGGTTTTGGCGTCATGACGGAGGATTGTGCTGATCACTTGACCGCCATGGTCCGTGTTAGGCATTAAAATTCACAAATTATCATGCTTTACAAAATAAATGGCATAATAATATGCCATCAAAGTCAGAGTGATTTAGAAGCGGTTCGCCGAAATTAGTATTACTCCAGTGCATCACCGATTGCGGGGTGTGCCTCCCGTCGCTTTCGGCCAGATCGCGTCGATCCCACCAGCGGTCTGTGCTAGGCCGTCGATCACTTTGCTCAAAGGAAGATGGTGGACACCCACTCCTGGTGCATTGGCAATCTGGTTTAGCCTATTCAGCCGATGTGCAGAGACTGATGATGCGAAGCTGGGTTCCAAGTCAGGCCACGGATCACGTGGTGCGACTACCATCATCGCGTTGAGTTCAAACTGCGATACGTACGCTGGAATTGTGGTGCGGTGGTAGCCAATTCCTTGGAGATACACCTCGATTCCGAGCCGATATTCGGGCGATTCGCCTCGAACGCGGACGCGCGCCTCGAGATCGTGCCCGAAGTTGCCAGCTTTCCGAGGTGCATCAATCGACACGACTTCAAGGCGCTGTGACAGAAGGTACGTTGCGAGATATCCGGACTGGTGAAGGAGGTGCTGTAAGGAGACCTCAACACCGTGAATGGCACGTCTCTCGTTCGCCAACGCCTTTTGGAGCATCAGTAACTCGATTACAGTTGATGCATGCGATCCCGGATCGTCGGCCAAGTATTCAGCGATAGAAGCAATGGCGCATGCATGGATCGTGCGCCCCATGATCCTCGGGACAAACCCCGCACGAGTGATCTTGGCCGACGTATCGACGGGAAAGTCCAGAACATAGGTGATAACAGCCGGCCCCGTTTTCCTCAGCTTCAGTGCGAACTCGTCGCCGAAGAGTTGCGTTGCCATTGCTTGATCGTAGTCGTGCGGAACAAAGTCGATATAGACCGTACGCATGCGCGAATCAATCCGGCGTATATTGGCGCTGAACCCTTCCCACGCGAGAACTTTGCCAGCGTGGTCGCCAACATATCGCCTATCACGCCACACGTGAACCCGCACAAGTGACATCACATCGGGGGTCGCCGGATAGAGCGTTCGCAGGGCGCGTCTCAAGGCGCCCTGCATGTGATTTGACAGGGCGTCCACGTTCATGTAACAAAAGGATATTAGACGCCTCGGTCATGCGGTCGTTGAATTACTATCCTGACAATCAGTTGGTGTCTCAGGTGATTTGATTACTGGGTTCGACCACCCTCCTTCCCCTTTGGTTCGTCACCGCGGGGGGCGAGGGGGGCACGGCCGAAGTAGAACCCGAACACCGCGAAGACCAGTTGCCCCAGCAGCTCGGGGACCTGCTTGCCAGAGATCCACAAC
>BJGB01000187.1 GCA_014190215.1 Actinomycetes bacterium
GCCCCTATTTTGCGCTCCCTAGCCCAATTCTCAAGTTCATTGGCGATTTTGAAGCAAGCCCGAGGGTCAGCGAAGGTGGCAGTACCGACTTGGACAGCGCTGGCACCAGCCAGCATCAACTCGGCAGCATCCCAACCTGAAGCCACGCCGCCAACACCCACAATGGCCAGATCGGGCACTGCCGCATGCACATCAAAGACTGCCCGCACGGCCACGGGATGAATCGCCCGCCCTGATAGACCTCCTACCCCGTTACCCAGCACGGGTCGTCCCGTGTGCGGGTCAAGTACCAGTCCAACGACTGTATTGATCAATGTCACCGCGCGCGCCCCAGCATTCTGCACGGCGCGCGCCACATCAACGAGATGATCCGTGTTGGGACTGAGTTTGGCCCACAACGGTCGCTGAAGAATCATGCAGGTTGAAATCACACTCGCTGAGAGTTCAGTATCGTGCGCAAAAATCCCATGCCCCGAAAGGTTCGGACATGACAAGTTCACTTCCACAGCAATCACCGTGTCGCGATATGGCGAACTCTCTAAACCTTTGCTCAACAACTCGGCAGCGCGACGATATTCCTCAACCGATCGCCCCCAGATACTGACAACGGCTTTAGCTTGAGCGGTCGCCATGGCCGGCAAATCATTGGCTAGCCAATGCGCTACTCCCGATCCCTGCAGACCCACAGCGTTGATCATTCCTTGTGCGATCGGATGCACTCGCGGTGCCGGGTTGCCGGCCCAAGCCTCTGCACTCAATGACTTAACAGCAATTGCTCCGAGTGTTGATAGGTCACCGTATGCAGACAACTCGGCACCGTGGCCGGCTGTTCCGGACGCAGCAATGATCGGATGTGCCAATTCAAGTTCCCCCACCTTGACACCCGTGGCGACAAGACTTCGATCAGCGGCCATGGTACTCCTGCAGACTCTTGACCTCGAGAGGATGGTCGAGTTGTTCAGCCATACCTTGCACCGCCGCCAATGCTGCTTCAACAGTGGTCACCGAACTCACATGATTGACATTGGCTGCTTTGCGAATTGCTTCGCCATCAGTACGACCACCACGACCTTGCGGAGTGTTGACAACGAATGACACTTCGCCAGAAGCAATCAAATCCACTGCCGTGATCGCTGCATTTTCGTTGACCTTTCCGACCACCTTGTCGACATCCATTCCAAAGCGCGCGAGATACGCTGCGGTTCCAGTGGTCGCGGCAATACCAAAACCTAAAGCACGCAATCTGAGAGCAACGACAATGCCAGCAGGTTTGTCACCATCCGCCAAGGAGAGAAAAACCATTCCAGTTGTTGGCAACACTGTGCCTGCCGCGAGTTCGGCTTTGTAAAAGGCTCGACCGAACGTTTTGTCAATACCCATGACCTCACCCGTCGAACGCATTTCTGGTCCGAGCGCAGTATCCACTTCAGGAAATCGACTAAACGGTAAAACAGCCTCTTTGACGGCGACTGTGTCAGGGAAATCAAGTAAGACCGAGTGAGTGAGTAGTCCCTCACGACGAAGTTCAGCCAAGGTCGAACCAAGCATCACCCGTGTGGCCACTTTGGCCAATGGCACCCCAGTGGCTTTGGCTACGAAGGGCACTGTACGACTGGCTCGCGGGTTGGCTTCAATCACATACACACTCGTGCCAACAACCGCATATTGCACATTGATCGGACCGCGTACATCTAACGCCGCAGCGATCGCTGCGGTGTACGCCTCAATCACTTCAACAACCCACTTCGGCAATGTTTGTGGTGGAATCGCGCAGGCTGAGTCACCCGAGTGAACGCCGGCCTCTTCAACATGCTCCATGACTCCACCGATAAGTACTTCGCCAGTGCGATCACGAATCGCGTCCACATCCACCTCAGTGGCATCTTCAAGAAAACGATCAACCAGAACTGGACGTTCTGCTGAAAGTCCACCCTCTTTTCCAAGACTGCCAAAATCAGAAAGTTCAGCCATGGCGCGCGTCAGATGATCGCGATCATGCACAATCTGCATGGCTCGTCCACCGAGCACATAACTCGGACGCACTAACACCGGAAATCCAACTCGGTCAACGATCGCCATTGCCTGTTCAAGATTGATCGCCGTACCACCAGGTGGTTGCGGGATCCTGAGGGATTCACACAACTCGTTCCACTTTTCGCGATCCTCAGCCAAGTCAATAGACACAGGTGAAGTGCCAGCAATGAGTTCGGCGGGGATGAGTCCCGCGAGTTTCAAAGGAGTTTGACCACCAAGTGAGACAATCACTTTTGGAGCACGTCCACCGGCCGCCGCGGTTTCTGCGGCGATGACATTCAAAACATCCTCTTGAGTGAGTGGCTCAAAATACAAGCGATCAGACGTGTCGTAGTCAGTGGAGACTGTCTCGGGATTGCAATTGATCATCACTGTTTCATAACCCGCATCGCGCAATGCAAATGAGGCATGGACGCAGCAATAGTCAAACTCGATTCCCTGTCCGATGCGGTTGGGTCCTGAACCAAGAATGATCACACGCGGGCGATCCGAAGGACGGACCTCATTTTCATCTTCGTATGTCGAGTAGTGATACGGAGTTTGGGCAGCAAATTCGGCCGAACAAGTATCAACCGTTTTATAGGTCGGCGTAACACCGGCCTTTTCGCGAATCCTACGGACATCGTCTTCGTGGGTTGACCATAAATATGCCAACTGTGCATCGCTGAAGCCGACTCGCTTAATGCGCTTCCATGCCTGCTTACTCATCGCCGATGGCGACAAAGATTTCACAGCCTCGCGCTCTTCAATGATCATCAGCATCTGGTCAAGGAACCAAGGATCCACCTTGCAGGCTTGATACACCTCACCCACAGAGACACCTCGCAAAAGCAACTCCCCAATTGTAAAAATGCGATCAGGTGTGCCAACACCGACCGAACTCAGCAACTCTTGAGTTGAGAGATTGGCGAACTGCTTTTCTGCTGGATCACAGTTGAGTCCTAAGCGGCCTTGTTCAAGGGATCGCAATGCCTTTTGCAAACTCTCAGGAAAAGTACGCCCGATAGCCATCACCTCACCCACGCTTTGCATTTGCGTTCCCAAGATGCCACTCGTCCCAGGCAACTTTTCAAAAGCCCAACGCGGAATCTTTGTCACGACATAGTCAATCGTCGGTTCAAAACTCGCCGGAGTCATCTTGGTGATGTCATTGGGTATCTCATCAAGCGTGTAACCCACCGCCAACTTGGCAGCAATCTTGGCGATAGGAAATCCTGTGGCTTTTGAGGCCAATGCGCTTGAACGCGAAACTCGCGGATTCATCTCGATGACGACTTGTTCACCTGTCTTGGGGTTAACCGCAAACTGCACGTTTGATCCACCAGTCTCCACACCCACACGGCGAATACAAGCTAGAGCAGCATCGCGCATCAGTTGATATTCAACATCACTCAAAGTTTGCGCAGGAGCAACAGTGATTGAATCGCCAGTGTGGACTCCCATGGGATCAAAGTTTTCAATTGAGCAAATGATCACGCAGTTATCGGCGGTATCAC
>BJGB01000188.1 GCA_014190215.1 Actinomycetes bacterium
CTGGAGTTGAAGACTGGCCTGTTGAAATCTCGAGTTCGCTGGATGAGGTGATAGGAGATGTGGATGTCTTGTACATGTTGCGGATGCAACGTGAACGGATGAACGAGGCCTTAGTTCCCCATCTTGGCGAGTATTCGCAACGCTTTGGGCTTGATGAACGGCGCGCCACTTTATTGCGCGACACCGCTTTAGTGATGCACCCTGGACCGATGAATAGGGGAGTGGAGATGGTAGTTGACCCCGCAACTTTGCCTGGCAATGTGATCACTCGACAAGTGGCCAATGGGGTCTCGGTGCGAATGGCCGTGCTCTTTGATGTGCTCGGTGGTAGCGAAGTAACGACTGGAGTGCAAACATGACGAATCAACAGACGATCAACATTCGTGGCGGACGACTGATGGATCCACTGACAGGTCGCAACGGTCGTATGGCCGACATTCATATTGCTGCTGGACAAGTTCGTGCCGTTGTCGACTCAGGGAATGATCTTCCAAGTGCGGATATAGAACTTGATGCCACAAACTGCATTGTTGGTCCTGGATTAGTTGATCTGCATGTTCATTTACGCGAACCTGGGCGTGAGGAATCTGAGACCATTGAAACAGGAAGTCGTGCTGCGGCTCTCGGTGGATTTACGGCGATAGTGGCGATGCCGAATACAGAACCTGCTCAAGATTCACGCATTGTTGTGGAGTTTGTTCGAGCACAAGGTGAGCGTGCGGGGCTGTGCGAGGTCGTCCCCGCTGGTTGCATAACTTTGGGTCGCGCAGGTGAGGCTCTGGCTCCTTACGATGAACTGCGCGATGCAGGTGTGCGCTTGTTTACTGATGACGGCAATGGCGTACAAGATCCGTTATTGATGCGCCGTGCCCTTGAATATGCTCGTGACCTAGATGTGACCTTGGCGCAACATTGTGAAGTGAGTCGCCTAACAACGGGAGCCGTCATGCATGAGGGCTCATGTTGCGGTCATCTCGGACTTCCAGGGTGGCCAGCGATTGCTGAAGAGTTAATGGTTCATCGCGATATTGAACTCGTTCGTCTCACTGGCGCAAGGATTCACTTCTTGCACTTGTCAACGCAACGCAGTGTGGACATGGTGCGAGTTGCAAAAGCCCAAGGACTAGCGATTACGGCTGAGGCCGCACCGCACCACTTCACCTTGAGTGATGAAAGCCTGCGGAGTTTTGACACTGTCTACAAAGTCAACCCGCCCTTGCGAACGGCACTCGATATTCAAGCTCTCAAAGATGGCTTGGCTGATGGCACCATTGACGCCATTGCCACCGATCATGCCCCTCACGCCAGTCACCTCAAAGAACAACCCCTTGATCAAGCACCGCCAGGAATGTTGGGCTTGGAAACCGCATTGGCACTCGCCTTAAGCGAACTGACGATGGATGTGTACGACGTTTTGGCGGCACTCAGTTGGAAGCCCGCAAAGATCGCTGGTATTGACGATCGACATGGACGGCCAATAGCGGTAGGTGAACCGGCGAATATCACGGTATTCAACCCTTCCTTTGAGTGGACCGTGGACCGCAACTCAGGGGCCAGCAAAAGTAAAAACACCCCGTATCACGGCCGGGTTGTCTCAGGCAAAGTCCGCCACACGGTCTTCAACGGCCACGGAGTGGTTGTCGAAGGGGTTGCCCAACTCTGATGGAATATCATTTTTTATACATTATAATGAATAATCATACAAAGAAGGAAATCTGATGACAATTCGTGAAGCAGCACTAGTTCTTGCTGACGGCAGTGTGTTCGAAGGTGAGGCCATAGGGGCGGAGTCAGCATCAGGAATCTCGGCTGGAGAGGTTGTCTTCAACACTGTTCTGAGCGGATACCAAGAGGTCATCACTGACCCTTCATACGCCGGCCAAATCATCAGTTTCACTTATCCTCATATCGGTAATTATGGGGTGACGTCTTTGGATAATGAGTCATCACGCCCGTTTTGCCGGGGTGTGATCGTGCGTGAAATGGCGCGCCGACACAGTAACTATCGCGCCGAAGATAGTTTGGATGCACTGCTGGTCAAAAGTGGTGTGTCAGGAATCGGTGGTATTGACACACGCCGTTTGACTCGCGTGTTGCGCGATGCGGGTGCGATACCTGGTGCATTCGGCACCGCCTCGTACGAGCAATTGCTGGCGGCGGCGCGCGCTGAACCTGGCACTGATGGAGTTGATTTAGTTTCCACTGTCACCACAGGCAAGCGTTACAGCGTCGGCAATGGACCTCTCAAAGTCGTGGCCTATGACTTTGGCATTAAGACGACCATTCTTCGCTGCCTATCAGACATAGCCACGATTGAAGTTGTGCCGGCATCGACGACGGCGGCTGAAGTTATGGCGATGAATCCTCAGGGCGTGTTTTTGTCAAACGGACCCGGCGATCCAACGACTGTTCCCTATGCGGTCGAAGCGATCACTGAATTAGTTGGGCAGGTTCCGGTTTTCGGCATTTGTCTTGGACACCAGTTGCTGAGTTTGGCTTTGGGTGGTCAGACCTACAAGTTGCCGTTTGGTCATCACGGTGGAAATCATCCGGTACAACATCTGGCTTCTGGTCATGTTGAGATTACGAGTCAGAACCACAACTTCTGTGTTGACGCCGAAAGCCTCGGCGGACGAGTCTCAACGACGCACATCAATCTCAACGACAAGAGCAATGAAGGTATGCGGGTCAATGACGCTCGGGCATTCAGTGTGCAGTATCACCCCGAGGCTGGGCCTGGTCCTCACGACAGTCGTTATCTTTTCGAGCAGTTTGCCGAACTCATGAAGAATGGAACTTTCTGATCATGCCTAAGCGCACTGATATCTCATCAATTCTGATCATCGGATCAGGTCCTATTGTCATCGGTCAAGCCTGCGAATTTGATTATTCGGGTACTCAGGCATGTCGCGTTCTCAAAGAAGAGGGCTACCGCGTCATTCTGGCCAATTCCAATCCAGCCACAATTATGACTGACCCAGATTTTGCTCACCGTACGTATATTGAGCCACTCACTTGGGAAGTGATCGCCAAAATCATTGAGCGCGAAAAACCCGATGCTGTTTTGGCCACACTCGGTGGTCAGACAGGTCTGAACTTAGCGATGGCCTTGTTTGAACGTGGATTGGTCGGAGTTCCAGGCACGCCTGAACTCATCGGCGCCAATGCCGAATCAATCTCGACAGCTGAAGACCGTGGCAAATTTAAAGAGGCCATGATTGAAATCGGACTCAAGGTTCCTGCGAGTGGAATAGCGCACACACTGGAAGAATCTTTAGAGGTCATTAAGGTGATCGGGCTCCCGGCGATTATTCGGCCTGCATATATTTTGGGTGGGCGCGGTACTGGTATTGCGGTGACACATGAAGAGTTTGTCAAATTGGCATCAAATGGATTGCACGCCAGTCCGATCAGTGAAATCTTGATTGAGCAAAGTATCGCTGGTTGGAAAGAATATGAACTTGAAGTGGTGCGTGATACCGCCGATAACTGCGTGATCATTTGCTCAATTGAAAAC
>BJGB01000189.1 GCA_014190215.1 Actinomycetes bacterium
GCCGTTGCCAAGATACGAAGACGCGTAGTTCACGTAGGAGACGCCCACGCCGGTACCGAGCTTCATGGCTGCACCAGGAATACGGTCGTAGACCACGCCTGCTGACGATGGTGAGTAGTCCTCAACCATCACGCCGTTGGCGGCGTCCCATTGCGCAACGCCGGCTGAATCGAAGCACTGCGCGCCGATGCCGTACCAGACAATGCCGGCAATCGCACCCGAATACGCCTTGTAGTAGACATACAAGCGGCTGTCAGCACCAAGAACGACGACCGGATTGGTGCGACTCACAGAGGCCGACGTGCCACCGAAAGTTCCAGTTGTGGAAGTAGCCACCACTACGCCGTCAACGCCGAATGTCATTGCGCCCGTGCTGCCATCAACATGCTGCACGCGGCAGTTAAACGAGCCAGTCGTGTACCAAGGAAGGTAACCGCCGCCGACGCCATCGGAGATGAAGTCTGGGAAGTTGCCGGTCTGGATATTGAACTGACTCGCTGCTGCAAGACCCGCTGCGCCGCCCCACGCATAGGTGCCGTCGGCGTTGATCTTGCGGACGCGCAGGATCTTGTTGCTGTAGTTGGTGGTGTAGCGCACCGTCGAGATCAATACCGCGCCATCCGTGGATGGCTGCAGACCAGCGGTCATTTGCTTCGCGCCCACTTCGTTGATGTAGATGGTGGAGACCACGGCGCCAGTCGTTGGATTGACGCGGGTGACCGAACTATCGAAACCAACTCCGTGAGCGGCCCATACGAAACCATCGGAAGCCACCACGCATCGGCCGTTGCCGAGGTTGGCATAGTTGGTGTCGGCGGCGGTGTAGAGCGGAGTCGCCCAGCGGATTGCGCCGCTTGAGTTGACTGAGGTCATCCGAAACTGCGCCAATCCCGACACGGGATCAAGCGAGTTGTAGCAAACGTAGACGTTGCCGGACGAATCGCTCGACATGCCGTAGTCAGTAGTGGAGGTGAGGGCAGCTGGGCGATCCTCAGCCTGGGTTGTCCAGACGATTTGACCGGTCGGATTAACGCGCATCACGTAAACGTCGTAGCCAACGCCTGAGAAGTACGAGATGTACTGGTCGCCGTTCGGTGCCAGTGCCATCTTGGTCTGCACATCATCGTTCGCGGTGGTGACGAGCGCGTCCGGAGTTGCCGGATTAGACGAATAACCAGTTTGAGCTGCGGAGGTGCATGCAAACACCATGGAGACCATGGTGGATGACGCAAAAAACAAAGGAACGATTGATTGAGGGAATTGCATGGTGTCAACATACACCGCGAATCAGCTGCGACCAAATGAAATCAAAGGAAATTGATACAGCTCTCAAAATAACCCATCGCGTGAACTTCCTTCATACTGGCTTACTCGTGTATGCGAACGAGTCCGCCACCTTGTTTTTTAGCGCGATACATCGCTTTATCCGCGTATTTCAGAATCTGGTCTGCATCAAGCTGATTTCCTTGAAAAATGGAGACGCCAATGCTGGCCGTGGAGATGTGACGAATGATCTCATCTGGCATCCCATCATGCTTGACTATGAGAGAATAATCTGCGCTCAAGGCAGCGAGCAATTTTTCGGCAACTTGGATTGCCTGTGCGAGCGATTCTGAATTCAATGCGCTCAATTCACTCAACATGACAACAAACTCATCTCCACCAAATCGTGCGACCGTATCGCTGCCGCGAACACAATGTTTCAAACGGGTTGCAACCTCGGTCAACATTGCGTCACCAGCTGCATGGCCATAGTCATCATTGACTGGCTTGAAATGATCAAGATCAATGCAGATTATCGCGCCAAAGTGTCCACTTCTGTTGCTGGCGATCATTGCTTGATTGAGACGATCGTAGAACAGGATTCGGTTCGCCAAACCAGTCAGCGTGTCATAAAAAGCAAGCTGTTTGATTTGCTCTTCAAAGTTCTTGCGTTGGGTGATGTCCTCTACAAAGCCATGCCACAAGGTCGAACCGTCACTTTCACGCTCTGGTTGCGAATGTCCATGGAGCCAACGAATGGCTTGGCCAGACAAATTGATTCGATAGTCTTGAATCCAAGGAGTGAGGTTCTCTTGTGATTCAAGCACAGAATCCCAAAGTCGTTTGGAATCATCAGGATGAACACAGTCAAACAATCGAGATGGGTTTGCCTTCACTTCGTCGGGACTGAATCCATAGATCACATACGAAGCTGTACCAATAAACGGAAAGGAAATACTTCCGTCGGGTCGGATGCGAAATTGATACCCCATCGCTGGGGCGGCTTGTGAATGTTTCTGGAGAATTAAAAGCTCCTCGGTGCGAGCGATTTCATCTGACTTGCGCTGAGTGATGTCCCGAGAGATGCCGATAAAACCTTCAACTTGGCCTGCAGAATTTCGCATGGGCTCAATTGTCAATTCATTCCAGAATGGGGTGCCATCTTTCTTAAAATTGAGAATCTCACCTTGAAAAGTAGTTCCATTTTTGCATGCGACGCGAATCGCATCTCGTGTTTGCTTATCGGTGAATTCGCCTTGGACGAAAGAACATGTTCGGCCGATGATTTCACTTTCTGAAAATCCCGTCATCTCAGAAAATCCACGGTTCGCATAGGACAGCAACATCTTGTTGTCAGCAATCAAGACGCCATACGGAAGGTGATCTAGACCAACCATTTGGCCATCGCTGGCTTTGGGGATGCGTAAGTCAGAATTGTTGAAATCAGAAAGTTGTGGTTGATTCATTCATCCCTCTTTCAGTACATGCGCCCATCAAATTGTAGCGAGCTCATAAAATAATATTGCGTAAATCATTCAATAAATAAATTTATTATAAAATTCGTAGTGATTGATATGCTTTCCAATTCATGTCCACAACGCAGAAAACATCTCAGTTCAATTCTGGAAATATAAATTCTGGCAATAGTGCGATCGCAACAAAAACGAATCTGCGCAGACTGCTTGTCTTGATATGCGCGATCGGACTTGGATGGGTTTCCTGGTCCATGCTTGACCGAATCCTTGTGGATCGAAGCCCGATCATCGTTGGCATTCTGCATTCGCAAACTGGTCCAATGGCAGTCAGCGAACAGACAATGATTGACGCGGAAATTCTGGCTCTTGAAGAAATCAATGCTGCAGGCGGTTTGCTAGGTCGGCCGGTTGAATGGGTCATTGCAGATGGCGCATCCGACTGGCCAAAGTTTGCAAAACAGGCGGAGAATCTCATTCAGGAAAAGAAGGTGTGTGTCATCTTCGGATGTTGGACGAGCGCAAGTCGTAAGAGCGTTCTTCCAATCATCGAAGCCAACGACCACCTGCTGGTCTATCCAATGGCATATGAAGGTCTCGAGCAATCACCCAACATTATCTATACCGGAGCCGCACCAAACCAACAAATCACACCTGCAGTGCAGTGGTGTCACGAAAACCTCTCGGCTCGAAGCTTTTTCCTTG
>BJGB01000190.1 GCA_014190215.1 Actinomycetes bacterium
CGTCGTGCGACACATAGCCAGCTGGAGCCGAAGAAAACTGCATGGCTGAGCCCCTATTAGGGCGGATTTCAATGATGTAACGAGGATCAAGTGCGAGGGCCATGATGTACCTTTCGAATCTGTGTGCTGGGTTGAAAACTTGTGATCTGAGATTGCAACAGGGGTATGGCAGGAATTGTCAATCCCTGAGCCGAACGCCTGTTCGTACTGTCAGGCAGGTTATGCGAACGCCTGTTCGGTGTCAACCTTCGTTTAAAGATTCATCTCTGACCAGCGATTTTGTAGAAAATACGAACAGGTGTTTGACTCTTGGGGCGAACACCCGTACGATGCACCCATGAGCGAACTCACCCTCACCCTCCGTCAACGCAGCATCCTTGAATGCATTGAGACCAGCATGGAGGAGCGTGGCTTTCCCCCCTCCGTCCGAGAAATTGGTGAAATAGTCGGTCTCAACTCCCCGTCGACTGTTCATAATCACCTCAGCACCTTGCAACGCTTGGGTTATCTGGAACGAGATCCCAACTTGCCGCGGGCCATCAAAGTCAACTGGGATCGCAACAGTGGCGCAATCATTTCGCGTAGCAAGGTCAACCATGTACCACTGATCGGTGATGTCGCCGCCGGAACTGATGTTCTTGCTCAACAAAATGTTGAAGAACTACTACCTTTGCCCGCTGACTTCACTGGCGATGGAGATCTCTTTATGTTGCGAGTACGCGGTGACTCGATGATTGACGCTGGAATTCTCGACGGTGATTACATCGTGGCCCGCCAACAAGTCACGGCTGATAACGGTGACATTGTCGTGGCTGGTATTCCGGGCGACGAAGCAACCGTCAAAACATTCACGCGCAAGGGTCGCGAGATTATTCTGCTACCAGCTAACCCGCGCCTTGAACCGATGCATTTCCCCGCTGACGAGGTACACGTTTTTGGCAAAGTAGTCACCGTTTTGCGACGATTGTAAAATCGCAGCAGATCTCGTTAAGCAACGCCGAGTCGTTGTGCCACCTGTTCAATTGCGTCGTCACTTTGCACAACAGCAACGCGGATGAACCCGCTTCCTTGCACCCCGTACAGATCTCCAGGGCTGACTAATGCTCCTGCAGCACGCACCAACTTTTCGGTATAACCCCACGCATCTCCAACATGGAACCACAGGTAAAAGCCACCCGCAGGTAAGGGCACTTCAACTCCCGACCACTTCGACAAAATATCGGCCATCCGCTCAAGGCGATGGCGATACCGATCGCGTTGTAAAAGAACGTGCTGGTCATCATCTAACGCTGCAACACCAGCAGCCTGCGCAGGTCCTGGAACCATCATCCCGACATGTTTGCGCACCTCGGACAAATAGTGCACAAGTTCACCGTCACCTGCGTATGCGCCAACCCGCAGACCGGCCAAGTTTGAACGCTTGGACAAGGAATGCACGGCGATCACTCCCTGCGAACCATGTTGCAAAATTGATTGAGTGCGCGCCTTCCCGTTTTCTTGCGCCCAAATGAATTCGGCATAACACTCATCGCTAAAAACCGGCACTTGATGTTCCCGACCCCATTGTGCGGCTGCACCCAAATCATCGACCGCCCCAGTTGGATTAGACGGACTGTTGACCCATAACAAAAGTGCGCGTTTAGCGTCATCGGGGCTGATTGCCGACAGATCAATTTCGCCATTGTCATTTGTCGGGACGCTGACAGCCCGGCAGCCGGCCAAGGTGGCTCCCATTTCATAGGTTGGGTAGGAAACCGCGGGATACAGGACCGTATCCAGCCAGGGGGTCCTCAACTTCATCCATTGTGGCAATGTGCCGACGAACTCTTTGGTTCCAATACAGGCGGCAATATCGCTTGGTTTGATGGTGACCGCAAAACGGCGATCCATCCAACTGGCGAATGCCTCTCGTAGGGCTTGCGAGCCGATTGACGCTGGATAACCGCGTTCGCTGTTGCTCACTGCCAAGGCCTCAAGTACACATGCTGGTGGCGGATCACACGGCGTACCGATGGAGAGATCAATCAATCCTCCAGGAAAAGCTGCTGCTAGGGGCTTGAACGAGTCCAAACGCTCATAGGGATACGGAGGTGGTTCAAAACCAGCAGGGCGATCAGGTGCATTCATACTGCCTTCATTTTGTCTCATGCGACTGGTGGTTGAGCGCCTTCAAGAACAATAAATTCACTTAAACGCCCACTTGAGGCGTCGGCCAAACGGGCTCGCACCCGAACCCCGTCAGTTTCATGCGTGGTGGAAACAACTTCTCCTTCACGGTGCACTGCAGCCAAAGCATCACCCCGGTCATAGGGGAAAAATAGTTCGATCACCTTGCTGACTGAGCGGAGTCGATCTGACAGTGTGCGCAAGAACAGTTCAACGCCATCGCCCGTCTGGGCGCTCAGGGCTACAGAACCCGGATGCCAGGAGACAACATCGCTCACCCCGACGGGGTCTAAGTCACTTTTGTTGAAGACCAAAAACTCGGGCACTTGATCAGCGTTGATCTCGCGTAGAACAGTCCGCACCGCATCAATCTGACCCTCGGGATCAGGTCCCGATCCATCCACAACATGCACCAAATAATCAGCGCGCGTTGCGACTTCGAGGGTGCTCTTAAAAGACTCGACGAGACCGTGCGGAAGACGACGTACGAATCCCACGGTGTCGGTCACTAGCACTGGTTCGCCACCGGGAAACGATAAGCGTCGTGTCGTCGGATCAAGGGTGGCAAAGAGTCGATCCTCAACGAGCACACCTGCGTTAGTGAGGCGATTCAATAGTGTGGACTTACCGGCGTTGGTGTAACCGACAATCACCACATTGGCAAGTCCACTACGCGCCCGCCCTTTACGTTGTAGATCGCGTGTATGACCTAAGTCAACCAGTTCATGTTCAAGACGAGAAATTCGATTTTTGATGCGTCGGCGATCAACTTCAAGTTTTGTTTCACCACTACCAAAACGCGATCCCACGCCACCTCTTTGTTGCGACATATTGGCTTCGGCGCCGCGACGCAAACGCGGCAGTCGATAACGTAAAAGGGCGAGTTCTACTTGAGCTTTACCTTCAAGGGTGTGCGCATTTTGGGCGAAGATGTCAAGAATGACAGCAGTTCTGTCAATTGCTGTGCGTCCCAACATTTTTTCTAAGTTGTACTGCTGGCCGGGCGATAGTTCATTGTCGAAGACGACTGTGTCAGCATCAACCGCCAAACATAAATCACGTAGTTCTTCGGCTTTACCTTTGCCCACGAACCACGTGTGATCTGGAGTATCGCGCTTTTGTGTAAGACGGCCCGCTTCATCGGCGCCAGCGGTGTTGATCAACAGGCTTAACTCGTCAAGACTTGACTCAGTTTCTTCTTCGCTGTGACCATGCAAAGTGACGCCGACAAGAACAATGCGTTCGCGAATACTGCGCTCGATGAGGGTTTGA
>BJGB01000191.1 GCA_014190215.1 Actinomycetes bacterium
GGTACGTGGCATCGTCATTGGTGCCAATGAGAAGCGCCCCGCGACTGATTGCCAAAGACGCGCGACGCATGACCTCATAATCAAACCAGCGATGAAAACCAACCATCACGATGTCAATGCCGTGCAAAATCTCGTCGTTCTTGCTTGCCAAGCAATCGGCATAACGCACGATGTCGGCTCCCACGTCTTGCAGTGCTTGCTCTATCCCTAAACCACCACAGACCAGAACTCTTTGACCTGCTTGCACCAAACTTGCCCCCGCCATGGCAGAGGTGGCGATGTCGCCAGCAGCACTAATACCAACATCGGCGAGGGCCGCTACTTGTTCTTTTTGAGTTGACCAAGAATTGTTGGTCACGAACAACACTCGATGGCCCGCTTGACGAAACCGCTCAACTGCGTCTGCCGAACCTGCGATGCCATGATGCGCCAACCAGATCACACCGTCAAGGTCGCAGAGAATCGGAAATTTATGAAAATTACGCATCGCTATGCGATCTTGCCATGTCTCAGTCCCGCCACACATGGCATTGTAGAGGGGTGCCCCGTTTTGAACCCTTTCGCGCTCTGCGTTATCCAGTTTCGCCCAGCCAACGAGAGTTGCTGAATCAGGTTGCTGCTCCGCCATACGACGTGTTGTCGCCAACGGATATCGCCACTCTCAATGCCTCACACCCGCACAACATTGTGCACATTGATGTTCCCCTAGAAGACGATGGCCCCGGTCGCTATGAGCAGGCGGGACGAGTTTTACAGAGTTGGGTTGAACAAGGCGTCTTGGTTCGCGACGAGACTGCTTCGTTCACTATTTATCGGATGACATTTACCGACGAAGCCGGAGTCGAACGCACAACGGTCGGAGTCATTGGTGCTTTGGAGGTCGTCGACGAAGGATCGGGTGGAGTTCTCCCTCACGAACGCACCACCCCTAAAGCGAAAACAGATCGACTTGATTTGACGCGCTCGACGATGGCCAACCTGTCTCCAGTGTGGGGACTTTCACTCACTCCTGGGCTCACCAAATTGTTGCGCGCCCCCGGACAACTTGTGGGTTCAATGACTACAGAAGGTGTGCTTCATAGCGTTGAACGCGTCGATGATCCACAACGGGTGGCTGATATTTCGGCTGCTGTGGCTTCTCATGAAGTCGTTATTGCTGACGGGCATCACCGTTACGCCATTAGTCGTACATTTCGCGATGAGCAGCGAGTCACCGATACGGGCAGTCATGGTTCGGCCGAACTGACGATGACCTATGTTGGTGAACTTATCGAAGAGCAACTCAGCGTGGAAGCGATCCATCGACTGTATTCAGACATTTCGTATGAGAACCTACGCCAGGCTTTTGAAAAGTATTTCCTGCTCTCGCCCTCATTGGCGGTCACCCCAACTATCACTCATGAGATGCAAGAGCGCGGGGCGCTCGTCCTAGTCAATACGGATGGAACGGGTCAGTTCATGGTGCCACGAGCAGAGATGTTTGTTGGCGTGCGCGATCTTGATGGGGCACGGCTCGAACATTGCCTCGCTGACGTGTCCCACGAAGTCACCTATCAACACGGGGTGAGTCACATCGTCGACATGGTTGCGGCAAGCCAAGCCAATGCTGGTGTTCTCATTCGACCAGTAACTGTGGCCGAGATTCGACGCACAGCCGACGAGGGTCTGTTGATGCCCCCGAAATCAACTTTCTTTACGCCGAAGTTGCGCACCGGTCTGGTGCTGCGACCGCTCGACTGAACTTACATTCGTCTCAGGTGTTGGAGGCGTCGCAGATTTCTTGAATCGTGGAATCAAAAGCCCTGTTGAACTCAGCGTCACTTTGCTGAGCCGAAAGTCCTTCGGTCAGAGCGCGCGAGAAACTGGCGATGACACCATGGTTATTGCTCAGGCGGCGATTGGATTCTTCACGGCTGTAGCCGCCAGAGAGGGCCACAACGCGCAAAACGCTCGGGTGCCGTACGAGTTCAAGATAGAAATCGTCCACCTCGGGCAGAGTCAACTTCAAGAGCACGGGTTGATCTGCGCTTTGTGTATCAAGTTCGCGCAACAAAGCAGCTTTCAACATGATTTCTGCTGCGCCTTTGCTGGTGCTGTTGATATCAACTTCGGGTTCAATGATCGGCACTAAACCTGCCGCCAAGATCTGACGGCCAACAGCGAACTGCTGAGCCACAACAGCGTCGATCCCGACCCGGTTAGCGGATTTGATGACCGAACGCATCTTGGTTCCGAAAATTCCCTTACTGGCGCCTTTGGCCAACAGGGCATCAAGATCAGGCATCGGCTTCATGACTTGCACACCGTCAAGTTCGTCAGCGAGACCTTTATCAATTTTGAGAAAAGGCACAACACCTTTTTTGTTCCAGAGATAATCCGCGCTGCCAAGACCGTCAATATCACGATCCATGGTGCCTTCAAAAAGGATGGCTCCCAAGATACGTCGACCACTGAACGCTGGACTAGTGACCATTCGAGTGCGCATGGCGTGAATCAGATCAAACATCTCGGCCTCACCAGAGTACGCGGATTCGGCGATGCCATACAAGCTGAGCGCCTTGGGTGAACTTCCGCCACTTTGATCTAATGCGGCGATGAAACCTTCACCATCTCGCATCCGAGCCAACTGTTCTTGGTGCATTTTCACTTAACCCTTCATGTAGAACTACGCCACCTGCGGGGCGACCGACCCTGTCAGCGTAGTTCACTGCGCCGAGGTCATCCCAACGCACATCAAGGCCTAGATGCTGTATTGTGATTGAATGAAACCGTCCAAAGTTAGTTGGGTGCGACTTGTTGTCGCAGGGTGTCTGTTCATGCTGTCGATCACCACGGCAACTATCTTGGGGTCAAACGCGGTGCGTGCCCTTGATGTCAACTTGGCGTTGTCTGCGCCGACAAACATTTGTGGCGAATCAGGTATCAGTTCGGTGGAACTATCCTGGGATACGCCCACTGACATCAATGTCACGGGTCATGTCGTGGAATATCAAATTTATGGGGCTGAGTCCTGGACCCCTGGACCGACAATCACAGAGGTCAACCGAGTGACCGTGCCTGCTTCGAACGGTGTTCGTTATTCGTATCGTGTTGCCAGCACCAACAACAGCGGGCAACGCTCAGCATGGGGTTCCTATTGTCTTTTAGGTTGGGGTCGACAGGCTTCCTCGTCGGTACCGATACCCATCGGGCGCGGCGCGCTCGCAGGGAAAACTGTTACCAGCATCACCGCCAGCGGCAACCACACATGTGCCGTAACATCCGACGGCACAGCAGCCTGCTGGGGCTACAACAACCAGGGGCAACTCGGTGACGGCACCAACACCTCCTCGTACACACCTGTCGCTGTCACTGGTGGTGCACTGACAGGTAAAACTGTTACCAGCATCACCGCCGGCTACAACCACACATGTGCCGTGCTGTCT
>BJGB01000192.1 GCA_014190215.1 Actinomycetes bacterium
ATAAAGTGGCGCGCCGTTCATCAAGCCCAAAGCGTTGCGAATACTCGCCAAGATGGGGAACTAATGCTTCGTTCATACGTTCACGTTGCATCCGCAACATGTACAAGACATCCACATCACCGATCACCTCATCCAGCGAACTCGAGATTTCAACAGGCCAGTCTTCAACTCCGGGTGGGAGCAAGGTTCGCGGAGCCACCAGTACCACCTGCGCACCAAGTGCTGTAAACGCTTGGACATTGCTGCGCGCAACTCGACTATGTCGGACATCTCCAACTATGGCTATCCGCAAACCAGCCAAACATGTGGCGCTCGGCGTTCGACCAAGCGCATTCATCACGGTGTAGGTGTCCAGCAGAGCCTGTGTCGGATGCTGATGCCAACCGTCCCCGGCATTAATAATGCAAGCGTCAGTCCACTGACTTAATTGCCACGGGATACCACTTGTTTTGTGGCGTACCACGAATGCAGCAACGCCCATGGCGCTCACGGTTTCAACTGTGTCGCGCAGGCTCTCACCTTTATTGACACTCGACGTTGACACACTAAAAGTCATCGTGTCAGCGGACAAGCGTTTGGCAGCAGTTTCAAAACTAATGCGCGTGCGAGTGGAGTCCTCAAAAAACAAACTCACGACCGTGCGTCCAATCAACGCTGGCACCTTGGGCACGGGCCGTTGATTAACCTGCGCCATGTGTTCGCTTAACGACAGGATTCGTACGATGCCATCAACTCCAAGTTCTTCAATGCTGCGTAAATGCTTCATTGAGTCACCCTGCGTTCAAGGGTCACTGCCTCAGATGTCACGTGCACATCCTCGTCTCGGCCTGTAGGTAGATTTTTTCCAACATAGTCTGGGCGGATTGGCAACTCGCGATGCCCGCGATCAATCATCACAGCCAGTTGCACCGATGCTGGGCGTCCGTACTGGTTCAGTGCATCAAGAGCAGCACGCACGGTTCGACCAGTGAACAGAACATCGTCCACGAGAACTACTTTTGAGCCATCAAGATCAATGGGTATATCGGTCACCGAGAGTGGAGTGACAGGTCGAAGAGAGATGTCATCGCGAAAGAGTGAGACATCAAGATATCCAGTGACTAGTGGATGCGCAGATTCACCTTCAATGTGATTGATCGCTGCCACCAGTCGATCCGCCAACCAGACTCCGCCGCGCTGCAGTCCAATAATGACAACGCCTTCAAGTCCCCGATTGCGTTCAATGATCTCATGAGCAATACGAGTAATCGCTCGATTCACATCGGCTTGACCGAGTACCGAGACTTTCTGAGTTGACGGGCTGCTGCCCTCAAGATTCTTCATATGTCCTTCCGTTCGAGCCTCACGGGACTCAATTCACGGTTGATTGAATGTTAGCAGGTTAAACGTCTTGTTGGCAGCGGTCCAGAGCCAGTTGCAAATCTGCCGGTAACGGGACCTCAAATGCGAGTGGCTCGCCAGTTATCGGGTGATCGAAAACCAATCTCTCAGCATGCAAGAAGGGTCGTCCGAGTACTAACGGGGCGCGCGCTCCACCATAATTAGGATCTCCCACAACAGGGTGACCAGTGGCCTGAAGATGGACCCTGATCTGATGGGTTCGGCCGGTTTCAAGTTCGCAGGCCACAAGGGATACTTCGGGCTCGGGGAAAGTCACAAGGACTTCATAGTTAGTACGCGCAGGCTTACCACTGGCAACAACAGCCATCCGCAAGGGATCGCGCGGGTCGCGTCCAATAGGTGCATCAATCGTCCCCATCGGCGCTGACGGGTGTCCCCAGACCAAAGCTAAGTAGTGACGTTTGACTTCGCGTAGCGACATCATCGCCACAAGTTCCTCGTAGGCCTCTTGAGTGCGAGCCACGATGAGCAGTCCCGTCGTTCCGATATCAAGACGATGGACAATTCCTGGACGATGCTCTTCACCCACCGACGAAATTTCGGGATACAGAGCGAGTAAACCGTTCACTAAAGTGTGTTCCATGTTTCCCGCGCCGGGATGCACGACCACGCCAGCGGCCTTGTTGACAACGATGATGTGTTCGTCCACATAAACAATGTCTACGAGCACACTCGGGTCTGGACCTGGAAGTTCCACCTGCGGCAATTTAGAAAGATCAACTGAAACCACTTGCCCTACCTTTAAGCGAAGTTTTCCAGTCGAAGCAATTGCACCGTCAAGTTGAACTGCCCCACTGGCAATCGTGATCGCCGCATCAGAACGACTAATTTCCGCTATCAGTGAAACAACTCGATCAAGACGTTCACCGGCCAATGATTCAGGTATCTCTTCGGTGACAATCTCAGGCATGGTCTACTTTCGGCTTTGCAAATAAATAACTCAGGACTAACAACGCTCCACCAATATCCACACACATATCGGCAACATTAAAAATCGGGAACCACTGAAAATCAATAAAATCGATGACTTTTCCTTGAAGGAAACCCTCGCCGCGAAACAAACGGTCAATGATATTTCCTAAGGCCCCACCCACGATAAGCCCGATCGGGATATGAGATCGGGTGGTGCCCTGCTCACGCAAAGATAGCAACAGCACCACGACCACGATTGTGGCGATGACCGCTATGAACGGGCCAAAACCTTGTCCTTGACCAAAAGCCATACCGCCGTTGAAGGACAAGTTCCACTGCAACGTCCATATCACATGATCAACATGACCGTCATTGAGATGCGATACCGCCCAATGTTTGGTTAATTGATCAACGAGAACAGCCGCAAGGACAACGAAAATCGCTGTCCTTGGGAAGTTTCCAAGTCGACGACCGATTGCTGCACTGACCCCTGGATCTGCGGACTCCTCGTTCACTATCGCCACCTAGCGGCGCCCGATTCCGCCGACCTTCTCCTCGACGAGTTCAATCGCCCATGGAATGGCCTCAAGACGTTCGCGGGGAATCGGACGCGTTGAAATCACGCTGTAGCCGTAGTCACCAGTGCAGATACGCGCCAAGGCAGCATCAATTTCCTCAACGGTTTGGCGAGCCTGATCGGACAACACGCGATCCCGTTCACGCTCAACCGCCATCGTGTCACCCTCGCCCCCGTCCTCATCAAACTGATCGTCACCCATTCCGGCTTCTTCGATAAGTTTTTCAAGTTCGCTTTCTAAGGTTTCGGCGCGCCCCAAGAGACGGTCCCGCTCGGCAACCAACAGTCCCCGCTGAACGCGCAGAAAAGCCAAATCAAAATCCTTGTTGGAAATGATTCCGTCTTTGGTGACGGGCTTTTTGCCAGGAACCGCTGGCTTCACGAACACCGGCTTGGGTGCTTTTTTCGGGACAACTGGGATAACGACTTTGGCTACGACAGGAGCAACCATCTTGGCCACAACCTTCTTCGCGGGAGCGGCCTTCTTGGCTGGAGCCTTCTTCTTCGCAGGAGCGGCCTTC
>BJGB01000193.1 GCA_014190215.1 Actinomycetes bacterium
CTCCAATGTTTCCGCCTGCTTCACCGATGGCGGCACACAACCGGCCAAGGGTGCCCGGCACATTGTCGAGTTGACAATCGAGAGCGATGGAAAACGCAGCGTTGGGGAGAATGGTCATAAGACCTCTTATGTTACGGACTTAGCACCCAAATATTTGTTGAGTGTCAATTGAAATTACCGAATTTAGGCTGTGAATTACTCCACGCGCAGGCCGGAGATTGCGCGGGCAATCACCAGCTGCTGGATCTCTGAAGTGCCTTCAAAGATCGTGTGAATCTTTGCATCACGGTTGCATCTCCTTACAGGCTTGGCTTTCGCAAGTTTTACTGTGCCAAGGTGACACAGTCTCAGTCCGAACCTGTCCGAAAATTGCTTTAGATTTTTTGCAGCAGAACCCAAGAGAGATGATATTTCTTTCTTGCTATCCGCCCATTCTTAATTTGATATGGAACGCCGTCCAGAACAGACGATGCGAACGAGCCAGCTGGCGGAGCCGGCACTTGCAGGGTCATGTTGCCTTGATGAAGTAGCCGCATCTGAGGGATACCTGCAATCTCGTCACAGTCTTAGTTCTGTTTACGAGGACAGAACTACCCGACCTTTATCAACCACATCCAAAGGTGGATGTCGAGCCCAAGGGATTGCCCCTTCACTAGCTCAGTTTCAATCATTATCTCACCAAATTCAGCAAGAAAGTCTCTCGCTTCAAAGACGGATTTCTCCATCAAGTCTGAACCATATTTTTTGAGAGCCTCATTGATACCCGGAGAATATTTAGTGACTCGCGCCAACAAATTTGGAATTGGCGTGCGAATTGAAGTCATCAATAATGAGACATAGTTCCGAGATTTAACACCCTTCTTCATCTTTTCTAAATCTTGAAGAACTGAGTCTCGATATCGACCTCGAATCGATTTGCTATGGAGGTCAAAGTCATACAAATGTTTCCCTTCGATTAAGACCTGCACATCTGCATTTACATCCAAGAGGGCCAAATCATGCTTATTCCACTCTCGAGACACGATTAAGTCTGGATTCTTTTCGGCAATAATTGCGCCGAAGTGATCACGTACGAAAAGTTCTGGCTTACCGGTTGCCGTCACCCATAAGGCAGTTGAATCTTGACTAAACCTCCGCTTCATGATTTCAATTGCATCAATAATCATTTTTGTATCATTCATTTCATGTCCTTTTCATCAGTTCAACTGTCCTACTTGGCCTTCACCTGGCCTTCACTTGGCCAACTCCACTGGGCCTGTTCGACCATTTCGTCAAATACCCTTAGCCATAGCCACTAAGAATCTGAATCGCCTCTTCAGTAACACGCAAAGTACATTGCGGAACAGCCTCGATGTCCAGAAATCAAATCTCGCGGGGACCGAGCCGGAATGGTGGGTTTACATCTCAATGACGTTTGCGCCCATTGACTTCGCGAGATCACGTGTGGTTGATTCGCACGTGAACAGCACCACCTGGTGCTGTTTTGAGATCATCTTCAACAGCTGCACCGCGGCTTTTTGCCGCTTGTCGTCAAAGTGGATGAGAGGATCATCACAGATGATGGGCAACGCGATTTGCTTTTCATGGGCGTACTGTTCGGCGAAGGCCAGTCGGATTGCGAGATACAAGAGGGCCCTTCCGCCGTCGGAGATGTAGCGTTCGCTGATGCGACCACTTGCACTGACACGCTGGATCACCAACTTGTTTTCATCATCACGGGTCTTGATGACCGTTCCCCAATCGGGCACGACCTCGGCAACCAATGCGCTGGCCTTCGCCACCACTGGATCCTGATGGTCGCGCTCATGTTCATCGATAGCGGCTCCCAATAACTGGTGAGCCCGTGAAAGCGTCAGATGGCGAACCGTCGCCTCATGTAGAGCATCTTCGAGATTGCCTTTCACCAGCATCAAGCCGGGCAACACTTCGGTCGCTTCCATACCTTCAACCCCAATGCGAATCTCACCGAGACGCGTGTTCTTCTCGTCGCGTTCTGTTCGCATTTCTACGGCTAAGGCATTGGCGATCTCCTGCTGACGGTGTAGATCGGCGATGTCGGGGAATTCCTCGAGAAGTGCTAGGGCCTCGGGGGTATCGAGGTTGGCCGCGCGCACCTTCACCTGCGCCTCACGAACGTCGTCCTCAGCACCTTGGCGTTTGTTCGCGGCGGACTTCATCTCGGCAACACGCGACTCCACGGCCTGAGGGGTGAGCCCGAGAATCTCAGATTTGACAGGCGTCGTAAATTCGTGCAGTCGCGTCTGGAGATCGAAAAGAACAGACCGCTCGGTCACGAACGCGGCACTTGCGCCGACAGCGGTTTCGTAATTCGCCAGCCACTTGTCGAATTCACGGTTCACCAAGCCCGGGTCGATTCCTCGCGGTCCAAGCAGATCGGCGACAGCGCGCTCGGCTTCAACAACGCTCGGCTCAAGTTCAGCGATCCGTCGACTCTTGGTGGCAACTTGATCGGAGAGATCACGCAATGACTGGAGCTTCGATGCCAACTCGATGAACTGTCGCACCTGACGCTCGGCTAGGTCAGGTGTGGTCACGTGCTTAGCCAACGCACCAAGAGAGTCATCGAGAAGACGCCGATGTTCCTCGGCATTGTGGTGGTGTTCGGCGGCGCGCCCCGCGAGATTTAAGAAAGCCTGGTCATCAGTGCCCAACACCCGAACCGACGTTGAAGAACTCGAGCGAGCGAACAGAAAGAAACCAGCCACAGCAATACCCGCGACGATGGCGGCACCCCAATGAACCACGCTCAATCCGGCGACTACCAGAACCGCCAGTGCCATCACTTTCGGGTTGAAGGCACGAGTCGGCGATTGTGGGGTGGCCGTATCGTTGGCAGCCCCACGACGCTTGGTTTCCCCTGCCACTTGCGCGTCGGCTTCGATTGCCTTGTCGTTGTCCTCTCGCCACCGAACGGCGCGGGTCACGAGATCCGGCAATTGCGTTTCGAGAATTTTGAGCCGGGCGAGAGCATCTTCGTCGAGACCAATTGTGCGGGCCAGATTGGACGCCGAAGTCTGGACCTCGGTTCGCCTTACGTCGAGTTCGTTCAGTTCTGTTCGGGTAGAGGCCACATTGTCGCGAGACTGCAACAGCGTGGTTGTGACCGTGGTGATTTGCAGACGCTCAGGTGCGCTGAGAGTGACGCCTTCAAGTCGAGTGACATCCATGCCGATGACGGCCGCTGCTGTTACGAAGGTTGTATGTGCGCCGTCGACTAGGCGTGAACCGCTGACGATGCGTGACACCAGATCGCTAATCTCCGCAGAGTTGTTGACCAATGTAAGCCACTCGGGCGAAACAACCGATAGGTCGGCGAGTGCCGCCAGCGCGTTCTCTAGGTTCGTGCGGTGGTCGCGTCCGTCGATGACTCGGGTCAGAAGATTCTGACGT
>BJGB01000194.1 GCA_014190215.1 Actinomycetes bacterium
TATGTGTCGGCCGAAGAAAGTGCACAACAAGTTCGGATGCGTGCCGAACGACTTGATGCTGTGCGACCCGATCTGTGGTTGCTCGCTGAAACAGTTTTGCCGCACGTCATCAAAACTATGGACGAACTGTCTCCCGAGTTAGTGATCATCGACAGTATTCAAACCATGATCGATCCCGAACTCGGATCTTCACCAGGCAGTGTCGTGCAAGTGCGCGGTTGCGCGCACAAGTTAGTGATGGAAGCGAAGAAGCGCAATGTACCGATCATTCTCGTCGGACACGTCACTAAAGATGGTGGGCTGGCTGGACCACGCGTACTTGAACATGTTGTTGACACCGTGCTGCAATTTGAAGGTGAACGTCACCATGCGTTGCGATTATTGCGCGCTTCGAAAAATCGTTTTGGTCCAACGACAGAACTCGGACTATTTGAAATGGTTGAGCAAGGTTTACAAGGTGTGCCCGATCCGAGTGCACTGTTCTTAGCGGATCGCCAAACAGGTAACCCTGGCAGCATCGTGGTGCCAACACTTGAAGGTCAACGTCCGCTAATGGTTGAACTACAAGTCCTCACCAGTGAAGTCAAAGGTGACACGCCACCGCGACGTAACGCACAAGGCCTTGACAACAATCGCCTCGGCATGTTGCTCGCCGTCTTGGGTCAACGACTCTCACAACCCTTGGGCAAACATGATGTGTACGCCTCTGTTGTTGGCGGAGTCAAGATCACCGAACCCGGCAGCGATCTTGGTTTGTGTTTGGCGGTATTGTCGGCCTTGGGTCGTGAACCGATTAAGCCAGATGTGGTGGCTTTCGGAGAAGTCGGCTTAGGCGGGGAAGTGCGTCAAGTCGCACATGCGTCGCGACGTTTGGCCGAAGCCGCTCGACTCGGATTCTCGACAGCGATTGTTCCAGCGAAGTCTCCCGAAGTGGACGCCAAGATCAAGTTGATTCGTGTGAACACGGTGCGCGAAGCAATGAAGGCCTTGGGTATGACGGGTAAAACTGCTCGCCCCGAAGATTTCTAAATCGCCCGCTACTGACGCCACTTCGCGGCTTGGCTACGCAACCAGCCCGATTCCCAAAAGCTCACGTCTCCACCCTGCGCCAATAAGGCTTCATGGGATGTCACCATGACCTTGGCCGCACCAGCATGATCGGGCTCAACCCGCAGGATTGCTTCGGCTATATATATAGCCAAAACTGGCTGCCCCGAGGCGGCGAGATTCGCTGCCCGCTCACAGGCCACCTGCACACCAGCCAGTTGCACCAACTCGCTCATCGCTTCAACCGGTGGAGCCCCATATAACTCGGTGGACGACTGCAGATGAAACCACCCCATATAGGTTTCCCAAATCGTCCGCACTCCCCAGGCGACCTTGCCGTATCCCTGACCAACACGCAGTTCGGCGGGCAAGTTGATCTCGTTCATCAGCGTGTAGATATCCACTCCGGCGTTCATACCTTCGAGAGTTTTGCGATGCACATACTCCACCGCTCCGTGCAAGCGCGCGAGGCAGGCGTCAATCAACTCAGTTCCCTCAATGGGTAAATGCCGACCAGGAATAATCATCTGCGGTTGCAAGGCGCGCAACTTCTTGACTGTCGCCAAGTAGGGCTCCACGAAGCGATAGCGATCACCGCGCAATGTATTGAGATTCGGGAAGTGCGGAAACAATGGTCCGAGCAGATTAGAGATCAGGGCAATCTTGCTCTGCGGTAAAAACACAATCATTGAATCAATGGTCTCGCCCGTCGCGGCAATCAACTGAACTTGCAAATTTCCCACAACGAACTCATAGCGATCCTCAAAGAGCACATCGGGTACGGGCTTATCCTGGCGCATCGGAACACCAGGATTTTTTTGAGCGATTCGCTGTGCCGCCGCTCCTGACACATCAAACCACACTTGCGCCGTTTGATAACGGAGATTCGCGATCCGCGCATCATCTTCTTGGCATGCTGGGTTATTGGCCTGAGCGATATAAATGGTTTCTGGCTCACGAAATAATCCCACGCCACCCACATGATCAACATGGGCTTGCGTCGTCAATATATGTGTCGTGGGTCCCGGACAAATTGCATCGAAAACAGCTTTGTGATGCACCGCCTCATAACCCATCCCCGTATTGACGATGATGCGTCCAGCATCATGAACAATCATGTAGACCGCCGTCGCCCCATTTGAACGAAAAATATTTGGCGCAACTTCGTACGCCACATCTTCATAATTGGGTTGCAATAATTCTTTTCCAGGTCGGGTGTCGATCAGATAATCAACTTGCTGTTCAATATCGCTCATAGTCATCTCATTTCACTTCCGTCGCAACATTAAATTTTTCCATATAGCCCTGAAACCGCTCGCGGATCTCCGAAGGTTGACGATCAAAATCCGCCCGCACGTCATACACAACAGTTGCCTGCCCATCCCGTGAGCGAGCGCGGAGTCTCTCATCAATTTTCCGTGATGCTCGCTCATCCAAAGAGTGTCCAGCAAAATCAAAGACACGCTGAATCGTCCCCTGATCGTCAGCCATGAACTCCTCAAAACGCACATCAATACGTTGATCTTGCGGAATGAGGTGTACATCGCGCACCGCTGCTGTCAACAGTTTTTCGATTCGGTCTGTCCAGTAATCGATATACCAACCCGGATCAATCGTGCGGTACGCCATGCGCGCGGCATATGTCATCATCGTGGCTGCCGATTGAATCACCGACACTGGATCACGATGAGTCATCACAACGGTGGCATCAGGAAAGGTCTTCATCAACGGACCGATTTGTTCAAAGTGCTGTGGCGACTTCAAAATCCATCGCTCTCTCGGGCGTAAAAAAGTCATCACTTTGAGCATCGTATGCATGTAGTCGTAATGCGGCTGCTGATCTTGTGAGAGGTAATAATCGCGCCACTGCGGGCAGCGCGCCACCCACTCCAAGTTGTATGAAGAAAAGTCTGGCAACATCAACTCAATTTCCTCGTGCACATGATCTGGGTCCATGGGATGCATCAACGCAATATGAGGTGTCACCATTTGCATTTGTTCCCACTCTTTTTCGCAACGCGCATAGCGCGGGTCGACACCCGCAGCGTCGGTGTCCTCGCCCACCAGAGGTATTGGCTCATAGCTTTCCCAAAGTGGCATCGAGCGCAGCCGATCATCGGCTGATAAAACGTTCAACAGATGAGTGGTGCCCGTTCTGGGTAATCCAACGATGATAATCGGGCGCTCAATTTTGATGTCATGAATTTCCGGATGGCGACGAAGCAGATCATGCGTCAACAGGCGATTCGCTGCATAGCGCACACAACTATTGCGTAGTGATAAATGGCCAATGCCAAGGCGATCAGGGTCGTGAGCAACTTCATCAAGC
>BJGB01000195.1 GCA_014190215.1 Actinomycetes bacterium
TGGTGACAATGTGACTATGACTGTGGAACTCGGTAAGCCGATTGCTATGGATGATGGTTTGCGTTTCGCTATCCGTGAGGGTGGACGTACCGTAGGCGCCGGCCGCGTCGTCAAGATCATTAAGTGAGTCGCTGAACATCATGGCTCAAATCATTCGGATTCGTCTCAAAGCATTTGATCACGAGATCATCGATCAGTCGACGCGCAAAATCGTCGAGACTATCACTCGTACCAATGCCACCATTCGTGGGCCAATTCCATTGCCTACGGACAAGCATCGTTATACCGTGATCCGCGGACCACACATTGACAAAGACTCGCGAGAGCATTTTGAAATGCGTATCCACAAGCGACTCATCGACATTATTGATCCTAAGCAGGCGACCATTGACAGTCTCCAACGCATTGACCTACCGGCCGGCGTTGAAGTGGAGATTAAAGTCCAGAACGCCTGAGTTAGATGTCGTGCATTTTTGTTGAACCCCGTCGGAAACGGCGGGGTTTTTCATTTAGTTTCTTACGATTTTCTCACCTGAAAATGTCACCTTCGGGTGATGAAAAGAGATAGAACTTGACCTGTGACTGATCACTTTCCCCCGCCAGTTCCTCCAGACTCATCACCCGTGTTCCACGATGATGATGTTCTTGCGGCCAAAGCAACGCGGCGCAAAACTCTCGTTGTGCTTGCATTGGTGTGCTCGTTAGTCGTTGGTGGCGTAGTGGGCGGTCGTCTTGCGTTATCTGATTCGCCAAATCTGGGGACTTCTACTCAACCGATAACGACTGCAGCACGCACTGATGATGATGAGCCAGCAATTGACGTGGCCGCTGTTCTGCAAACGATCACCCCCAGTGTGGTGACGATCATCTCCAACCTTGCTGATGGCCAGGCAACTGGAACTGGAGTGGTGATTTCTTCGGATGGAGAAATTTTGACTAATGCTCATGTGGTTGAAAGTGCAGAATCCGTGAGTGTCATGTTTGTGGACAGCCTTAATCCCGTTTCTGCACAGGTGTTAGCTATTGACATGGGCAATGACTTAGCACTGTTGCGCGTGGATCTGAGTGGCTTATTGCCAGTGGTGTTTGCCGATGTCACTTCAATCGATATCGGTGATGATGTTGTGGCAGTCGGTTTTGCTCTCAATCTTGATGGTGGCCCAACTGTCACGCGCGGAATAGTTTCAGCATTGAACCGCACAATCACCAGCGGGGACGGCGCACTAGATGGTTTGATTCAAACGGATACGGCGATCTCATCTGGAAATTCGGGTGGACCGCTACTCAATACTTCTGGCCAAGTCATTGGCATCAACACGGCAGTCTTCAAGAGTTCGACTGATGTTGCGGCGAATAATGTTGGTTTTTCCATTTCTGTTTCAGAGGTCTTACCTGTGATCGCCGCATTGAGGGCGTTGGCCAATGGCGCAACGCGCACTGAGGGCTATCTCGGAGTGACTGTAATGAACCGTGATGATGGGGGCAGGGGAGCGGTGATTGGTACTGTTTCTCCCGATTCGCCGGCCGATCTTGCTGGAATGATTGCTGGTGACATAGTGATTGAGGCTGATGGATCGCCAGTTGACGGCCAACTGGCTTTAGTAGCCGCCATCCGCGATAGGTCTCCTGGTGACACCATCGCCGTTGATGTTCTCCGTAATGACAAGCGGATGACCCTGTCTGCAACTTTGACAGAGCGGCCTGTTCAGTAGTCAAAGAATCATCGGGCTGTATCGCCTACTGTGCGTTTATGCTCGATACTCACATAGGTGGTTCGCGACCGTTCGGATTGAACTATTGGCCACTCCCGGCGGATGATCCAGGGGTAGAGATTCCTCGCGAGTCGATCCGTTTAGTCAGTCCCGATGGCGCTTTGGTACGTGGAATTTTGTGGACTCCGCCTCAAGGAAAGAAATGGAAGACGGCAGTTATTCTTTCGCACCCTCGGGGTGACTTCAGCGTGCACTACGCCGCACCATTGTTGGCCGCCGCTGGATATGCGGTGCTGGGTTTTGGTACGCGCTACATGAACAATGACACTGACTGTTTGCACGAGGCCTGCACCATTGATGTGGAAACTGTGTACAACGAGATGAAGCGTCGTGGGGCACAAGCCGTTGTGTTACTCGGTAACTCTGGAGGTGGATCGCTGATGGCACTCGCTCATACCGAGCGGGGCATTGGTGATGGATGGATTGGTATGGCCGCCCATCCAGGCGAAGGTGTTTTTATGTTGCAGGTCATTGATCCGAGCGTGGCCGATGAGATGGATCCGTTCTCGACCGCTCCTGAACTTGATATGTACCATCCCGATAATGGCTGGCGCCCTTGGCCAGAGCCTTGCGTTTATGACAAGCAATGGTTGAAGCGTTATCGCGCTGCACAGATTGAACGCGTGGCGCGTATTGATGAAATTGCTAAGGCCAGCATTGCCGAATCGGGAGTGGCTGGTTCTCAGTTGCGTGGGGTTGAAGCATCCACTCAAACTTTGCAGTGGCGCGAGTTACGACGCCGCGCAGTGTTCACAAAGTACATGGTGATCTATCGCACTCTCGCAGATCCCGCGTATCTCGATTTGTCAATAGATCCTGATGATCGCCCGAGGGGAAGTTTGTTTGCATTTCCTGATCCATTTGATGCCAACTATGGACGTGGGGGACTTGGTCGCTCAATGACGGCGCGTGGCTGGTTGTCGACATGGAGCGGATTATCAAGTCACGCCAAGTTGGCAGACACTATGCCGAATGTCAAAGTGCCGACACTTTTGATACACCCGACCGCTGACACGGAGATTCGTTTGTGGCAAGCCAAAGAAATCGTGGATAACAGTGGCGCGGTTGACAAGACCTACATTGAAATGAAAGGCGCTCCGCATTATCTGGAGGGGCATCGACAAGTTGCCTTGGCGCATGTTGCTGAATGGCTGGCTAAAAGGTTTCCCTAGAGATTGTGTGCTTCGCCGTTTCTTACTTTTGAACTCCCACATTTCCTGAAACAGATTGCAATGTTGTAGGAAAGGGCGCACAATGACGAGTGATGAAAAAGCTAGGTTCACAGTCAGAAATCGCTTGGCCGATCATTTTGATGAATGTTTTGCTGACGATCTCATGAGCCTCGTCCCGCCCTTCGATGTGTCTGAATTGGCTACTCGGGCGGAGATGCATGCCGGGTTTGGCAGTGTGCGGGCGGAGATGGCGCTGGGTTTTGCTGGTGTGGATGCTGAGTTTGGCAGTGTGCGGGCGGAGATGGCGCTGGGTTTTGCTGGTGTGGATGCTGAGTTTGGCAGTGTGCGGGCGGAGATGGCGCTGGGTTTTGCTGGTGTGGATGCTGAGTTTGG
>BJGB01000196.1 GCA_014190215.1 Actinomycetes bacterium
CCTCCAAGCAAAGGTGCGCTCGATTTTAGAACTCGCAAATCATCCCAGCACTCCCCACGCTGAGGCCGAGAACGCCCTCGCTCATGCATTTCGCTTAATGCAAAAATATGGGCTCGACGAGAGCGACGTCTCCGGCAGTGCTGTCTCAGCGGGCGAGATAGTCAGCAAGACCTTCACCATTACAGGGCCCTACAGAGTCCGCCGCGGAACGTTGTTGTGGACAATGTCTCAAACCCTGAGTTGTCACTCCTACCGCGACACGCCGAATTCCGCATCAGGTCAAGTCACGATCGTGGCTTTTGGTACAGGCAACGATTTGCTGTCACTCGGGCTTTTGTTTCAAGCCGCAGAGATGTTGGCAATCCGTTTACTCCCACCTGGGGATCGTCGCTTTCGTACTTCTTGGTGGCATGGATACTGTGACGGCATCGCCCGCAAATTAGAAAGCGAACAGCGCAAGATCATTAAAGAAGCACCTGGCGCGGGTCTTGTTTTAGTTGAGCGCGCAGAACGTGCTCTGCGCATGATGCACGATTCCGTGCCACATCTTCGTTCAAATTCAAGTCGCTACAGCACCGATCGCCAGGCCTATGAGGCTGGACAAAACGCTGGTTCACAATTTACTGCTGGTCGCAATGCGGTGGGTTCAAACCAGCCTGCGATTGGGTCATGATGACATGACTAAACCCACTGAAGCCAAGCAGACTTACGCCGTCGAGGATGCCTTTGAACGCGAGATGCCAACAAAGACTCTGTCTCTCGCCGAGGCCACGACATGGCTGGCGATCATCGCCGATGACGAAGGGGTTGACTATCCACTCCTCCTACAAGGCAATCTCTCGCGCAGGACCGATGGTTTGGCTTTCAATGAAGAATGGTGCATAGCAGTCAGAAAGAAGCAGCCAAGTGAACTGCTCTTACTTCACGAAATGGCTCACCTCGTGTGCGCTAACAAAAATCATGGCCGAGAGTTCCGCACCCAACTGGTCAGGTTTCTGCGCCGCTATGTGTCGCTGCTCCATGCCGCCAGATTGCATGAGATGTTCGCCAGCGCTGGGCTATCTGTCGATCCATTCACCGCCACATAACAAAATTGCCCCAAGACAATGTCTCGGGGCAATTTCATCTGGAGCGGATGACGAGATTCGAACTCGCGACCCTCACCTTGGCAAGGTGATGCTCTACCAGCTGAGCCACATCCGCCTGGTCGGGCAAGTTTACCTGCCCAAGTGCGACCTACAACCCCCTCAGACCAATGGCTCAATGAGGCTTTTAGAAGCCGGATTGCTTCCTGAACTCTTGTCCCACACACTGCCGGCCAATCCCCCAAGTACGAGGATCGCCCCCACGAACTGAACTGCGTTGAGGTTCTGATCGTAAATCAACCATGCCCCAAATACGGAGATCACAGGACTGCCCAATGTCAGCAACGAGGTCGTGGTCACGGGCAGATGCCGACTGGCCCATGAGATCAATCCGTGCCCCACAAGACCGGGCCCAAGAACCATCCCAAGCAGCAACAGCCAATCCCAACCACCAACTGCACGCGTGTCATCGGCCATCAGCACACACACAGGCGTGATAACGATGCATCCGACGATAAAAACTCCTGCGAGAAAAGTCCAACCATCAAATCCAGCGTTACGGCGTTTTTTGAGGATCACGAAATACACCGAAAAGCACATCACATTGATTGCCGCCCACACATCACCATTCAACGAAGCACCTTCATTATTCACGCCACCTAAAATCACCAGCGCCAAACCTGCAAAGGCAAGAAGGGCGAAGGGAATACGCCGCAGATCGCTCCTCTCACCGACAAAGCGATTGGCTCCCAGCAAAATAATGGCTGGCGTGAGTGCTCCGATCAACGTGGCATTAGCAATCGATGTTGTGCGAACTGCAACAAAACCCATCATCATTGATGCGCCGAAGAACAAACCAGGCACGACACATACTTTGAGGGCCACCCATGTCAGCGGCTTTCCCCACACTCGGTTGGCGATGAGCATTGCTGGCGCACCGAACCACATCCGATACAGAGCCACGGTGTAACCCGAAACTCCCATACCCCGAACCATCAACGGGCCCATCCCCCATGCGAACACCGCGAGAATGACTGCTGGGACCGCTATATCGGCCCTCTGACTCTCGCCAGTATCAGAACTCACGATGTCGGTGGTGAAGGACGTAGATCAACCGTAAAAGTGAGTATTCCATCAACAAGTGTGGCCGTCGATCCAGCCATCAATGCATAGTCTTGGAAGTCAACATTGGCTTGCTCAATAAAGCGTTGCCGTTCCTCACCCGCTACTGGGGGCAACGGTCGTTGCTTCACTGCTGCCGCCCGTTGTTTAAAACGTTCAATCATCGCGTCCAAATCAAGTTCGCCCATAGTGCAAAGTTAGTCGGGCCACTACACCCGAGAACGACTTCTCAGGAACGAATAGAGATTCTCTACTAAAAATCCAGCAGAGGGTTCATTCGTGGAACATCTGAGGGAGCGTCCTGCGAGCCAGACTGCTCAATCAGATCTCCTTGTGCGTCCCCGTGCACACTTCGAGTCGCTGAACCGCCACGACTTTGATGAGAGATTGACCAGTCGTCCAAGTCGGGCCAGTCTTCATCATCAAATGCAAGACCTAACTCGCTCTGGATCTCCACGACTTGCACCGCAATTTCTTCAAGCACTTCTGCCGGCTCCACCTCTGCTGCCTCAACCCCTACCGGCTCAACCTCGGTCACGATGTCGACTGCCTGATCGACGATGGGTTCTCCGCCCTGCAGTCCAGGGCGGCCGAGATCGAGAAGGTAGCGCTGCTGAACAGCATCCGCCTTTGAGAACTTTCGCAAACTCATCTGCGCCAGCGGACCAAGAGCATCGGGGTCTGGGTGCGAATTCTTCCAAAACCGCACGGTGAGAACGATCATCAGGCAACCTAGGAGAATCAAACCGAGTGTGGTCAATAAAATCAGCCGCGCGGTTGAAGAGTCCGAGAGCCGAGTCGTGTCAATCCCTGAGACGAACGAGAGATCCGCTGCTAATTCCACAGGCTTAGTCTGTCTGCTCTCAAGGCTGATGCAACATCGACGAGCAAGAACTTCGGGCAAAATTACCCAAGCCAGATGAGTTGTCAGTCGCCGAGCATGGAACAATGGGCATGTGTCTGCGCTTGTGCTGGTTCTATTGATTGTGGGGGTTGCTGGGCTTGCCTGGGCGGCTTTCATGCTGGAACCCCATTGGTCGAGCAAAGATGGCCATCGGATGATGACTCAGGCTCAAGGAATGGAGTCCTCACGA
>BJGB01000197.1 GCA_014190215.1 Actinomycetes bacterium
GCGCTGAACCTAAAAATGGCTGTTCGGCAAAGCTCCCCGCCGACAGGTTCGGTCCAGTTCCAATAATCGGCGTGAACTCCGTCGGATCACCCTCAATGACATCAAGGATCCGACCGTCGCGATCAATCACCCGATTGAAGCCGTCCACGGCGCGAAAAAAGGCAATGGGAATACGCTCAACGATCTCGACCGTCACTCGTGAAGGGAGATGCATCGAAACTCGTGCTTGACGAACCCATGGGATTTCCAGCAGTTTTTTCTTAGCGGCGTCCAGATCCGCAGTCAAAATCGCCGAACCACCTAGGTCATCGACCACCTCAGCCAAACGAACTGGATCGGTGTACACCACTCCTTCCACGTCAACTTGGCGAATCGACAAAATCGGACTCGTCAGCAAGAGCAAGAACACCATGATCACCACCGCTCCCAGGCCGACCATGCTGGCCCAATGTAAACGTCGTGCACCGTGAGCTCTCCTCATCACAAGACGTCGGAGATCAAAACTCTTGGCGGAAGCGGAATCACTCACTTTGTGACGTTGCGAGATACTTGAGGGCTTGGAACTTGGACCCTCAGAGTCATCAGAAATCAGAACTCGCTTCTTCCCCGTCGCTGACACTTTCGTATCCCAAGCGCGCTCCTTCTTTGGCGCAAGAGTCTCCAATGCGTCGCCCCTACTAAAAAATCGGGCCCATAGATCTTTCATCAAGACTCCCCCTCGAAACCTATGAGGCGAATTTCGCTGCGAAGTTCATACCCAGAAGTGTCGCCGACAACTAGTTGGATATGGCGCATTAAGGTCACGATATCTTTAGCGGAGCCACCCACATCCGCTTGAATAAAATTGGCGTGCTTCATAGAAACCTCCGCCGAACCAATCCGAAAACCACGCAATCCACAACGATCAATCAATTGTCCAGCAGTTATTTCACCCGGTACTGGATTGACAAATACTGAACCTGCATTCTGTCCACCTGGTTGGTTCTCCCGTCGCCATCTAACGATCTCATCAATCATCTGGAGGGACTCTTGCGGACTCCCATAGGTCAATGAAAGCGTGCCTGAGACGATCAATTGCTGATCGTCAATATCGGAAGCACGGAAACGAAGTCCTAACTCTGGTGTCAACACCGTTGAAATCTCACCCGTGCGAAAGTTGAGAACCTGCGCGCTCACTAGTGACTCACTGATATCTGAGCCATGCCCGCCCGCGTTCATGCGGATTGCGCCACCGAGCGAACCTGGGACTCCAACCGCCCATTCAAAGCCACGGATGCCGACAGCCGCGGTACGCCGCGCCAAAACTGGAAGCGCCACTGCCGACCCTGCGGTCACGCTGCAGGCAACCACCGCACCCTCTTGCTTCTCATCACGCGCTTCGGCATGCGGGAGCGAAATCTGTTGGGCAACTTCGCCAAGTTGCAGAATCAAACCGGCAAAACCGTGATCGCTGATCAACAGGTTGCTACCGCGTCCCAAGGGGATCATCGGCACACCTGTTTCGTAGACCACCCGTGCCACGAGCAACAGGTCTTGCATCGTTTCGGCGCGAACGAAAATTGCCGCTCGGCCGCCGACCTTGTAGGTGGTCAGCGATGAGATGTCGTGGTCACGTTGCGCCAATGCACCAAGTCCCGCAATGGTTGCTGCTATCTGTTCGTTGATCGGCATCTCAACGAGCCTTACCTTCGAGAGTTTGCAAAATTTCGACTGGCAAGAACTCAATGTCGCCACAACCCATTGAGATGCACACATCACCTCGTTGCAAAACTGCCGATACTTGTTCAGCCAGCGAGTCTCGACTCGGGGAATATAGGACTTGCTGCGCAGGATGTCGAGCACGCACAGCATGCGCGACTAACTCACCAGTGACACCCTCGATTTTTTCAGTACCTGATGAATAGATGTCGGTGATCACTACTAGATCAGCATTCACAAAAGCGTCGCCATACTCCGCGGACATGACCGCCATACGGTTATAACGATTTGGCTGAAAAACTGCGACAATTCGCTTCCAGCCATCATCACTAAACTTTGCTGCTGCCAACACAGCCTCAATTTCGCGTGGCAGATGAGCATAATCGTCAATCAGTGTGGCTCCGTTGAAGTCCCCAATGATCTGAAACCGCCGCCCGACTCCGTCAAAGGTCTCAACCGCATCGGCGGCGACTTGCATCTCAATGCCACACGACACGGCCATGGCCACGGCCCCAGTGACGTTAAGAACATTGTGCATCCCCCGCAAAGACATAGAAATGGCAACACTTAACCCGTTGCCACGCTGATCTGTGATCACGAACTCGGTCCGTCCGTCGGTAGCGATGACATCATGACAGCGAAAGTCGGCAGTGGTGTCAAAACCGTAGGTGCACCAGTCCCCCGAATGAGGCAAATTACGAATCAATGGGTCATCAATGCAAACAATTCGAGGTCCATCCATCTGTGATAAATAGATTGCGAAACTCTCGGCGATACCGGCAAGATCGTTGAAATGGTCGAGATGATCAGAATCAATATTCGTCAAAATGCTGCCTGTCAGTGGCAATTGCAGATGAGTCCCGTCACTCTCGTCGGCTTCAACAATTGTCCATTGAGAATTTGTCCAGCGTGCGCCAGTCGACTCATTCAAGACATCGCCACCAACAATAAAATTAGGATCTAGACCAGCATGAGTAAAAATGCGCACGAGTAATGATGTGGTGGTTGTCTTGCCATGCGTACCAGCCACGGCGATTGTCGGTCGCTGAGAACAAATCGCCGCTAAAATTTCAGCTCGGCTCAGGACCACGGTGCCCGCTGATCGAGCGGCCACAATTTCTATATTGTCTTGCGGGATAGCACTTGAGGCAGTGACGTAATCGCAATGCTCAACAACAGCGATGTTATGACCAATGTTTATCTGCACACCGAGTGCCCGCAACCTGTCTATAGTTAGCGAGTTCTTGATATCACTGCCCGAAACTAGGTGACCCATTTGTTGCAGGGTCGTGGCAATGGCGCTCATTCCGGGCCCACCCACACCAATCACATGGATCCGCTGCTGAGTTGCTAAATCACAGGCCGTCTCATTCATCATCTGACACCTTGTGCCACACGTCGAATCAATTCGGCAATGGCACCCTGGCGATTCTGTGCTCCGAGGGCGTGCGCATTTCTTGCGACTGTCACGAGGAGTTGGCGATTCCCACGCAATTCTTCGATCTTTGCGATCAATGAATCGGCCACCTCGCCCTCTTTCATTGCGATCGCTGCTCCACTATCAACGAGCCATGCCGCAT
>BJGB01000198.1 GCA_014190215.1 Actinomycetes bacterium
ACCTCTTTAGTGGCCCCGACGCTTTCGTTGCCAACAGGGCGGAATATTACGACCCGGATAATTCGCTGCTTTCACGGGTAATAGATCGCCATGCTGGTATCCCGATCACGCTCTCGATTGTTTTGATTGAAGTGGCGCGGCGACTAGGGGTGCCTCTTGTGGGAGTCGCCATGCCCGGGCATTTTTTGGTTGGGGTTCCCGAGGCACAAGGCAATATTCCACAAACCTTTGTGGACCCCTTTGGGGGCGGGGCGATTATTGATGAGCAGGGTTGCGAGAGAATTTTTCACGCTTTAGCGGGCTCGCAACAGACTTTTGATCGCCTCTTTCTCAGTGCCACCCATCCGATGGCGGTCATTGAACGGATGCTCAATAATTTGAAGGCAATTTATGTGTATCAACGAGATATCGCTGCGTTGAGGTCAGTGATGTGTCTGAGATCCTGTTTTCCAGGCTTAGGCGCGGCTGAAGCTGATGAGTTCAGGCGTTTGATGGCGCCGCTCAACTGACGTCGGCAAGCAGATTTGCGGTGCAATCTCGCCATAGCAAGTGAGTGTCGCTAGTTTAAGGAGTCGGGGTAGTCGAATTTTTATGACAGGGAGCGCAAAAATGTCCACACTGATTTTGACCGATGATGAGCAAAAGGTCATTCAACTGACTGAAGAGCTGTTGCGCGAGTTCCCTCCGAAGACAACTGACGCAGTGACTTTTCTCGGAGCCCAGTTTGATAAAGGTTTGGCTTGGGTGCATTTCGAAGTCGGTTGTGGAGGGTTGGGTTTAAATCCGAAGTTGCAACGCCGAATTAATGAGCAGGTTTTCGCCGCTGGTGCGCCGAATCCCGTAGGACGAAACCCGATTGGTCATGGCATGTGTGGACCGACAGTCGCTGTGTGGGGTACCGCAGAGCAGAAAAAGCGTTACTTGCGTCCGTTGTTTACTGGAGAAGAAATCTGGTGCCAGTTGTTTTCTGAACCAGGTTCTGGGTCCGACTTCGCGGGCTTATCAGCTAAGGGCGTACGTGATGGTGATGAATGGATTGCCAATGGTCAGAAAGTGTGGACCACATTGGCGCATCTTTCCCGTTGGGGGCTACTCATCGTACGGACCGATTCCGAAGCAGTGAAGCATGCAGGAATGACAGCCTTCGTGGTGGATATGCAAGCACCTGGCGTTGAGGTGCGACCGTTGTATCAAATTACTGGCGAGGCTGAGTTCAACGAGGTGTACTTCACCGATGTGCGTATTCCACAAAACGAAATGCTCGGAAGCGTCGGTGACGGATGGCGGGTATCTCTGACGACGTTGATGAATGAGCGAGTCTCCATTGGCGGAGCGATTCCCGCAAAGGGTTCGGGCGCAATTCGCGAAGCCACAAAAGTTTGGAGTTCATTGTCTCAAGATGAGCAGGATCCTGCCACGAAAGATGAGTTGATGAAGTTATGGATTCGTGCCGAATTGCTACGGCTCACCAACATTCGCGCTTCTCAGAATCGCAAAATGGGCGATCCAGGTCCCGAAGGTTCGATTGCCAAGTTAGCAATGGCCGAATTACATAAGGACATCTATTCCTTCGCAGTCTCCATGATGGGGGCGCAAGGCATGTTGTTCCCGAGTGGATACAACAAGATTCGACCTGAGTTTGCCATGGGAATGGAAAATACCCAAAAGTCTTTCTTGCGTAGTCGTGCCAACTCCATTGAAGGTGGAACAAGTGAAGTCATGCGCAACATTCTTGGTGAGCGAGTTCTCGGGTTGCCTGGAGATATTCGCGTTGACCGCGACCGCGCATGGAGCCAAGTCCCGCGCAACTAGATAGATCAGTGACCTGTTTGTAGCAAGATTCCGACGAACATTGCTACTAAAGAAGTCAATAGTCCGAGGGCTCCACCCAAGGCAATTGCAAATTTTGTTTGTCCGATGCTGTGAATGAGGGCGAACATCGCTGTTGCCACGCCCATCAGGATGTGCACGAACATGGTGATTTGATACGCCGTCGAGAGGTCTGTGCTGTCAACTGCAAGAATATTCCAAATGCCAGTGACAACTAAGAGAGCGAAGGCTGGCCAAGCGACGCGGGCGAATGCCTGAGCGAGAATCTTGGTGCTCTCTGCTGAGAAGCGGCGCATCTTGGGAACGAGGGCGCCGATGCTTATCTGCCCGCCAACCCAAACTGAGGCGCTCAGAATATGCAAGAACAATCGGATTGTCTGAGAACTTGGAGAGAGCATGGTTCACAAACTTGCAAGCACGTAGCTCGCACCCAAAGAGCGATCATCAACGCTTGGACGAGATGACATTGAACCCCCACACATCGTGGTAATCGCAGTTTCGATGGCGATTTGTAGATCGCGCAGATTGCGTGGTGGAGGGAAATATTCGTCTTCATCAGTGATGCGCACTTCCTCAACACCGTACAAAGGTGCGAGTTTGGCGATCACCGCATCAACTAATTCTTCCGGCGCTGAAGCACCCGCTGTAACTCCCACTGTGCCACTTAAGTCAGAAGGCAATTCGTGAGCCGAATTCACCCGAAAAACTCTGGCGCATCCGGCCTCGCGTGCGAGGCGTTCAAGGGCCCGCGTATTTGATGAGTTAGCCGACCCAATGACGATGATGGCATCACATCGAGGGGCCATGGACATTAATGCTGACTGTCGATTTGTTGTGGCGAAACAGAGATCACTTCGCCCCGGTGTCCAGACTTGGGGGAAACGCTCTTGAACTCGAACAGCGACTTCTGCCCAATCTCGATGGGACAATGTTGTCTGCGCCAATAGCGCGACAGGTTCTGTGAATTCGGGAAGCGCATCAACTTCAGAGATAGATTCAACTCGCGAAATTGAGTCTGGAGCAACAGCCATAGTGCCGACGGCTTCTTCATGGCCTTCGTGTCCGACATAGACAATGTGAAAGCCTTTGCCAACGCGAACCTTGACTTCGTGATGCACCTTGGTGACCAACGGGCACACCGAATCAATGACCACAGAACCCCGAGAACGCGCTGATCGCACGACGTCTGGGGCCGATCCGTGCGCGGAAAGCATGATTGGTGATCCTTCGGGGACTTCGCTGATCTCATCAACGAAAATAACCCCCAACTGTTCAAAACGTTCAACGACTAACTTGTTATGGACTATTTCGTGATAGCAGTACACGGGGGCATCGAAACTACGCACCATCCAAGCCAGTGCCTTAATAGCCATCTCAACGCCAGCACAAAAGCCTCGGGGTGCCGCTAAGAGCACACGCTCAACCTTGGTGGTGACGACA
>BJGB01000199.1 GCA_014190215.1 Actinomycetes bacterium
GGCAAGACCCCCAAGATGTGAGGTAATTGCCTTGCCGAGAGCAGGGGCGGCCGCTTGACGTGCTTTGGCCACCGCACTGGCGGCGCTGCGCTCGTTTCGAGCCACGGTCAGGCGTTGCTTCTCTAGGGCCTCAACTCGTACTTCGAATGACTCCAACTCTTCAAGGCGGGCTTGGGACTCGTCTAGATAGGCCAGGACATCAGTCAGCGATTCGCCGTACTTGCGCCGCAATTCACGCAGGCTTTGACGTCGCTCGCGGACCTCGTTCAGACGCTCGGGATCGTCCTCACAGGCCTCCCCAATGTGGCGAATGCGCCCACTGGCATCGGCGATTTCAGCGATGAGGTCCCTCAGACGCATGACTTCGGCCTCGAAAGGAGCTCTATGTTGTAGTGCTGAGATAGCGCTCCCCAGCAGATCAAGTGCGCCACCATCTTCGTTAATCGCCTCGACACTGGCTTGGGCGGCATGGCGATGAGCAGTGGCATCTGCCAAAACATCTTCTTCGATCTCCAGGCTCGTCTCCTCGGCTGGATCGCTGACGCCAGCACCGAGAATCTCTTCAACTTGGAATCGCAGGAGATCGATTTCGCGGGCGCGAACCCGAGTGTCGCCGCCGAGGGCGGCCAGAGATGCATCAATTTCGGTGAGTCGGGCTCGGGCTTCACGCAAAGGCTGAAGATCGGTGTGCGCGAATTCGTCCAAGGCTGCCCTTTGCACAGAAGCCGAGAGCAGACTTTGGTGAGTATGTTGCCCGTGAAGGTCAACCAGTTTTTGCCCGAGTTCAGCCAATTGAGTGACAGTCGCCAGACGACCATTGACATAAGCACGTGAACGGCCATCGGCTGGAACGACTCGACATAACACCACTTCTTCGTCACCTGTGACGAAACGACCTTCAACGCGAGTCTCGAGCGCTCCCGTGCGAATCCGACCAGTATCGGCGCGCCCGCCAACCAAGAGACTGATCGCTTCCACCAACATCGTTTTTCCAGCGCCAGTTTCGCCCGTGAAAACGGTCAGACCCGCGCCAAAGACCAGATCAAGTCGATCGATAATCCCAAGATCTTCGATATGTAGTTCAAGCAACATAGATGTCCCGCAACCTAGTTCAGCGGTCTGACAAACCAAATTTAGATTTAAGAATCTGATGGAAACGCTGGGGTTTCATCCGCACAAACAACGCAGGCTGCGATGATGCGGCACAACTGATCGCCTCGCCAGCATGCAAAATCTGCACTTCTTGACCGTCAACGGCCAATCCCACGGGCCGAGGTCCGACAACTTCAATGCGCACCACCTCGCGTGGTCCCAAAACCAACGAACGATCAAACAACATATGGGGGGCTAAAGGCGTCAGCAGCAAGGCTTCCAAGGTCGGCGAAACGACCGGGCCGCGAGCAGACAGCGAATAAGCCGTGGAGCCCGTTGGAGTTGCCACCAATAAACCATCGGCTTGAAAGGTGGTGAACACAACCCCATCAATACTCACCGCTAAACGTACGGTTTGACCAGTGTGCATCTTTTCAATGGACGCCTCATTGAGTGCCCGCCAGACCACGGGTGAACCATCTTGATTACTGCCCGTGACATCAAGCACGAGACGTTTTTCGATCTCATAATCGCCCGCACAAAATCTTTCCAACGAGGTCAGCATCTGCTCGGGTTCTACCTCGGCCAAATAACCCAAGTGACCAACGTTGATTCCGAGGACGGGGACCTGCGCCCCATTCAACATTGTCACGCACCGCAACATGGTGCCATCACCGCCGACACTCAGCACCAGATCGGCACCAGGCGTAGGATCGTCGAGAATTGTGACGTCAGCAAGACCTAAAGCGCTTGCATCATCTGGACAAGCAAGGGCTTGGTGATCGTGGGCGAGCAACCATTCGACAGCACGCCGCGCCACCATTGAGGCCTCGGGACGCTCAGAATGACCGACGATCACGACCTTGAGGTGGGTTGAGGCGTGACTAGTCATGCTGACATCTTCGCACGCACGGTGGCATGTAACAGGAACTCTTTATTGCCCTCAGCCCCAGTTAAGGGCGAAAGCATCACCCCGTGAACCTGCGCCCCAGCCTGTTCACATGATTCCCGAACAGCCAAACACGCCGCTTCGTGCAAATCTGGATCAGAAATGATTCCCCGACCCTTGGAAACCTCGCGCCGACCGACCTCAAATTGTGGCTTTACCAATAACACCAAGTCACTCCCTGTTTCGCATACGCCCACCAAAGCGGGCACAACAAGTGTGAGTGAAATGAAAGACAAATCGGCGACGACGCAGGTGACTCGACCACCGATGTCTTCAGCAGTCATCTCGCGCACGTTGAAGCGCTCGAGCACCGTGACACGCTCATCGTCGCGAATCTTGGGATGCAACTGCCCGTGCCCCACATCAAGAGCAACCACATGGTCTGCTCCACGCTGCAATAAGCAGTCACTAAAGCCACCCGTTGACGCCCCAGCATCCAAGACCCGACGGCCAGCGACATCAATGCCGTAGGTCTCAAGAGCGCCGTCAAGTTTTTCTCCACCACGACTCACAAAACGCGCCGGTGGTCCACTCACGAGAACGGCATCACTGGGATCCACTTGATGAGCGACCTTCGAGGCCACGGCACCATTGACTAAAACTCTGCCAGACTCAATCAGTTCTGCGGCTTCTCTGCGACTCACGACTAACTGTCGTCGCACAAGTTCGGCATCGAGTCGTTGACGACGCGACATGGTTATTTAGTCGGGGCCTTCTTGGCGGGCGCTTTCTTCGCTGCGACTTTCTTAGTAGCAACTTTCTTCAATGGCGCTTTTTTAACAGCCGCTTTCTTTACTGGCGTTTTTTTCACTGGCGCGACCCCCGACAGTTGTTCAATCTTTTTTTCTAACATTGCAAGTCGGGTATTCACCTCGCCTAATTGTTTTGCAACTTCTCGCTCTACCGCCGCCGAGAAATACTGAGATGATTTACTCTTCGCTTGCATCATCTCGCTGACAATTTTTTCGGCTTGGCGACGACCCTGATCACCGACCTTGCTCATCTCCTTGACGAGTTTTTCCGTGGCCTGAGGAGTCATGGGTGACATTGACTCAATCAGTTTTTTTATTGACTCCATCGTGCTGGGTTTCTTTGCCATACCCCAAGCGTACTCATTGTCTCGCAAAGCCGAGATTCGTAGTCAGTGACTTTTACAGCACTTCGTCAGCAACTGCTGACAGATCGGCAACATCAAAATCGAGAGTGGCCCCAGCAAAGAACTCGCT
>BJGB01000200.1 GCA_014190215.1 Actinomycetes bacterium
GTACCCGGTGCAGTCGTGTCGGCGCCTGAACTCGGACTTGAGGATCCATCGCTACCGCAACCAACCAGAGCAGCTGTGCTTGCAAGCGCGAGAGCGACGGAGATGTATTTGGTGATTGAAAGTTTGTTCACAACACCAAGTTGACCATACGGCCAGGCACGACAACGACCTTTTTGGGTGTCTGTCCGCCTAAAGCGGCAAGAACTTTTGGATCTGACAGGACTAATGCCTGCACAGTGGCTAAATCGGTGCCGGTGGGGACCACCAAACGCGAACGCACCTTGCCATTTATCTGAACTGGATATTCAAAAGTGTCGTCAATCAGGAGTTGTGGATCAAACACTGGAAATGGTTCAAAGGTGAGAGTTTGGCTGTGGCCGAGGCGCCCCCATAATTCTTCGGCCATATGTGGACATAGTGGGGCCAACATGTGGATCATCGGGGATGCAATTTCGAGTGGGGTGGATCCCGTGGCAGCTGCCTCTTGAGTGAGCGCATTATTCAACTCAATCAATTTGGCGATAGCGGTATTGAAACGCAACCCATCCATATCGGAGCGAATTCCTTCAATCATGCGATGCAAGAGCTTGCGAAGCTCGGGGGTCGCTGGCGTATCAACAACTCGTGAGGCACCCGTATCTTCATCAACCATGTTGCGCCAGACGCGTTGCAAGAAGCGCTGCATGCCGATCACATCGCGGGTATTCCAAGGACGACTTGCCTCAAGAGGGCCAGAACTCATTTCGTATAGGCGAAAGGTGTCGGCGCCGTATTCGTCGTACATCTCATCGGGGGTGACGATGTTCTTCAGACTCTTGCCCATTTTTCCATATTCGCGTTGCACCTCTTCGCCTGCATACCAATAGGTGCCGTCTCGTTCTTCAACATCGGTAGAGGTCACTGGTTGACCGCGCGGATCGCGATATGCAAAGGCCTGGATGTAACCCTGATTGAAAAGGCGGTGAAAAGGTTCTGAACTCGAAAGATGACCTAAGTCAAATAAAACCTTGTGCCAGAAGCGAGCGTACAAAAGATGTAAGACGGCATGTTCAACGCCGCCGACATACAGATCAACGCCGCCAGTGTGACCAGTTTTTCCATCGCCTCCGTCGACTGGACCCATCCAGTATTTTTCAACGGCAGGATCTACGAAAAATTCCGTATTAGTTGGGTCAAGGTAGCGCAGTTCATACCAACATGATCCAGCCCATTGGGGCATGACATTAATTTCACGACGATATTTCTTGGGACCATCACCTAGGTCGAGAACAACTTCACGCCACTCAACGCTGCGCGCCAATGGTGGAATCGGGTCCGTGACCTCATCATTGGGGTCAAGCGCTTGAGGTTTGAAATCTTCTAATTGCGGCAGCAATACAGGCAGCATTGAGTCTGGTAACGAAACAGGCTGATCGTCCTCATCGTAAACAATGGGGAAGGGCTCGCCCCAATACCGCTGCCGGCTGAAGAGCCAATCGCGGAGTTTGAAATTGACAGTTGCTAAGCCGCAACCGTTTTCTTCAAGCCAGGCGTTCATCACCTTGACACCTTCATGAACTTCAAGAAGACCATCCAGCCTCAAACTGGCACTTGATGAGTTGATGTACGCACCATCACCGACGAAGGCTTCGTTCCATGTCGATGTATCAACGTCATTACCGATTTGTGGTTCAATGTCGTGCGCTGTGAACCATTGGCTTGGAGGTTGTTGAATGGCGGGCACAGCAAGATTAAAACGGCGAGCAAATTGGAAGTCACGTTGATCGCCACATGGCACAGCCATGATCGCGCCAGTGCCGTAGCCCATTAAGACGTAGTCGGCTACCCACACTGGAATCTCTTGCCCATTGACAGGATTCGTGGCGAAGGTACCAGTAAAGACGCCCGTTTTTTCGCGTGTGTCATCTTGGCGGTCGATTTGATTTTTTCCCGCAGCAACTATGCGGTAGGCGTCGACCGCAGCTTTGTTATCGCTGGTTGTCAGCGCATCGACCAAGGGGTGTTCGGGCGAGATGACCATAAATGATGCCCCAAATAAAGTGTCTGGGCGAGTAGTAAAGACGCTGAGAGTTCCCGCCGGAGTAGTGAAGTCAACTCGCGCTCCTTCGCTACGACCGATCCAGTTGCGCTGCATCAACTTGATGGGTTCTGGCCAATCCAGGCGATCAAGATCTTGTAATAAGCGATCCGCATAGGTGGTAATGCGCATTGTCCATTGGCGCATGCTCTTTTTAAAGACGGGATAGTTGCCAATATCACTACGACCATCGGCGGTGACTTCTTCATTGGCCAAAATTGTTCCGAGACCTGGACACCAATTGACTGGTGCTTCGGAAAGATAAGCCAATCGTCGCGCATCGATTGCCTGACGGCGCTGGTGTTTATTGTGTTCGTTCCAAGGTTGACCATTAGGGGTCACGATTGAACCATCAGCATATGCCTGTTCAAGTTCGGCAATGGGTCGTGCGCGCTGTTCGATCTCGTCGTACCAACTGTTAAAGACTTGAAGAAATATCCATTGGGTCCAGCGATAAAAATCTTCATCTGTTGTGCTGACACTGCGTCGTGCGTCATGCCCAAGTCCGAGACGACGAAGTTGGCGACGCATATTGGCGACATTGGCTTCAGTATTGACTCGCGGGTGCACGCCAGTAGCGATGGCATGCTGCTCGGCGGGGAGTCCGAAACTGTCGTAGCCCAAAGCGTGCAATACGTTGTAACCCATCATTCGCTTAAAGCGAGCGTAAACATCGGTGGCGATATAACCGAGGGGATGACCGACATGCAATCCAGATCCACTCGGATAGGGGAACATATCGAGGACAAACAGTTTCGGTCGACCGGCCACCTTGTCAGGTTCACCTAGTGGTCCGGCGGGATTGGGCGCCTCAAAGGTGCCTTCGGCCTCCCAGCGATCTTGCCAGCGCTGCTCAATGTCAAGGGCGAGGGCGGCGTTGTAACGCAAGCGAGGAATGTCAGCGCTATGAGCCGATTCAGAAGGGTTGTGGTCGGCTGGGTTGGGGGACATATCAATCAAAGTTTATGCCACACGGGTCTATTGCGAACTGTTTCACGTGCACCGATCGCTTGAATCTCATTTTTCGTCGCGCTGGGAAGTAATTTCAAGGTGTCTGCATGAGTACCTCCCACGATCTCCCCAGTTCTTTCGCTGATCCCCGCCAAGCGCGCCAATCGGCGATCAAGCGCTCGTTGCCCCAGGGCTCGGTGATTGCGCGTCTTGAACAATCAGCCGATGC
>BJGB01000201.1 GCA_014190215.1 Actinomycetes bacterium
AAGAACCACCATTGAGCCGACATAATCAGTGCCCTGCAAATGCGCCATGTCATAACACTCGATACGCAACGGTGCCTCAGCGAGGCCGAGTAAATCTTGCAACTCAGTCAAAGCACGGCTGCGACTATTGTGATCACTTGATCGCTTCATACGATGGCGATGAAATTCTTCAGTGGCATTGCGCGTGACAAGTTCGTGCAGTTCACGTTTGTCGCCCCGTTGAGGGATACGAATCTCAACTTTTGTGCCTCGTTGGAAACTCAGCCATTCTTCGTACGTTGCCATTGATTCTGGTAATTCAGGAACCAAAAGCATTTTCGGGATGCCTAATAAAGGTTCATCGCCGTATAAAGCCTCAATGATCCGATCAACAAGGCCCGCTTGCGAGAGATCTTCAACTTTGTCAAGGACGAACCCTTTGCGTCCCACTACTCGACCTTTTCGAACATAGAAAACTTGCACGGCGGCTTCAAGTTCATCTTGAGCAATGCCGATCAGATCAATATCTTCATTGCGTTCGCCGACGATCTGTTGCTTTTCAATTGCTTTGGCCACCGACTGCAGACGATCGCGCAATCGCGCTGCCTTCTCGTACTCGAGATTCTTTGATGCATCTGACATGTCATCTTGGAGTCGTTGAACGACGTCATCCGTATCACCATCAAGGAAGTTGCAAAAGTCCTTAACCAAGTTGGCGTATTCCTGCTCATTCACTTCGCCAACACATGGTCCACTGCATTTTTCAATATGAAATAAGAGGCATGGTCTGCCGAGTTTGTTGTGCTGATTAAATTTACTTGGGCTGCACGTACGTATCGGAAAGGTTCGCAACAGAAGATCTAACGTGTCGCGAATTGCATACGCATGCGGAAAAGGTCCGAAATAACGCGTACCTTTGCGTGTTCTCCCACGCATCACGAGCGCCCTAGGCCATTCTTCATCGGTTGTCACCGCTAAAAACGGGTAACTCTTGTCATCACGTAGACGAACATTGAACCGAGGTCGGTGTTCTTTAATCAGGCTGAACTCGAGTATCAACGCTTCAACTTCATTGCGTACTGTGACCCACTCAACTGTCTCAGCGGTCTCCACCATCTGCGCCGTCCGTGGGTGAAGCAGAGCAGGATCCTGGAAGTAATTTGAGACCCTCTGCCGCAAATTAGACGCTTTGCCGACATAGATCACTCGACCATGGACATCCTTAAACTGGTACGAGCCCGGTAATTCCGGTATTGATCCAGCAGGTGGTCGCATCACCATGGGTGTACCCGACTAACCAAGTTCCATAAGCGGTTTGAGATAAAAGCCCGTGTAACTACCAGGCGTATTTGCTACAACTTCTGGCGAGCCCTCAGCCACAATGAGTCCTCCGCCTTTTCCACCTTCAGGACCAAGATCAATCAGCCAATCAGCTGTCTTAATGACATCCAAACTGTGTTCAATCACCAAAACCGTATTTCCCTGATCAACCAAGCGCGACAACACAGTCAACAATCGCCTGACATCTTCGAAGTGCAAGCCAGTCGTCGGCTCATCGAGGAGATAGATCGTGTGTCCAGTGCTCCTCTTAGCAAGTTCAGCGGCAAGTTTCACTCGTTGCGCCTCGCCACCCGACAATGTCGGCGCCGATTGCCCTAAACGGACGTAACCCAACCCAACATCAAGCAAGGTCTGCATGTGTCGCGCGATGACTGGTTGATTGGAGAAAAAGTCCACGGCTTCGGCTACGGGCATATCTAATACATCAGCGATATTTTTACCTTTGAAAGTGATGTCCAAAGTATCCCGGTTATATCGCGCACCTTTGCAGACTTCACAGGGAACATACACATCGGGTAAAAAGTGCATCTCGATTTTGATATTGCCGTCTCCCGAGCACGCTTCACATCGACCTCCTTGCACATTAAAAGAGAAACGCCCAGGCATGTAACCGCGCACCTTGGCCTCAGCAGTCGTGGCGAAGAGTTTACGAATGTTGTCAAAGACTCCTGTATACGTAGCCGGATTGGACCGTGGCGTACGCCCAATCGGAGACTGATCCATGTCGATGACTTTGTCTAGATGCTCAACACCATTGATCTTTTTATGTTTTCCGGGGGCATCTTTTGACTTGTAGATGTGCTGCATCAAAACAGGCAACAAGATATCTCGTACAAGAGTGCTCTTACCGCTACCCGACACTCCGGTCACCGCCACGAAGCAACCCAAAGGAATCTTTACGGTTACATTCTGCAAATTGTGTTCTCGTGCGCCCACGATTTCTAACCACTGCGATCCAGGAGTACGTCTCTTCGCGGGGAGAGGAATCGACCGCTTGCCAGCAAGATATTGACCGGTGATTGATTCTTTGACTTTGAGGATGCCCTTCACCGGCCCGCTGTAGACGACTTCGCCCCCGTGTTCTCCAGCACCCGGTCCGATATCAACAATCCAGTCACTTTCACGAATTGTTTCTTCATCATGCTCAACAACCAAAACAGTGTTTCCCAAATCCCGCAAGCGGTGCAATGTTTCAATTAAACGACGATTGTCGCGCTGATGCAAACCGATTGATGGCTCGTCAAGCACATACAGAGTGCCGACTAGGCCAGACCCAATTTGACTCGCCAAACGAATGCGTTGTGCTTCACCACCGGCCAAGGTTCCTGCGGCTCGCGACAAACTCAAGTAATCCAAACCTACATTGAGCAGAAATCCGAGTCGCGCATTCACTTCCTTAACGACTCGCGCCGCGATCATCGCGTCTCGATCTGAGAGAACCAAGCCTTCTAAAAATTTCGTAGACTCCCCGATGGACATCTCGCACACCTGAGAAATATTGTGATCATTGATAGTGATCGCCAATGTGGACGGCTTCAGCCGGGCACCTTCACAGGCCGAACACGGCACTAAGCGCATGTAACCCTCGTACTGTTCGCGCGTCCAATCGCTTTCTGCGGATTCATGTCGACGTTTGATCCACGGGATGACACCCTCAAAGGTGGTGTTGAATTGACGCGCGCGTCCGTACCGGTTCTTGAACTTCACAGTCACATTTCCCGGCAAACCGTGCAAGACCAGTTTTTGAGTCTTCGCAGTCAGTTTGTTCCAAGGCTTCGTGAGGTCAATCTTGTTATCTTCTGCGACCGATTCAAGAACCCGATGGAAAAAACCAGTCGTGGCACTTCTCCAGGGTGCAATCGCCCCGGCATTCAGTGCGAGGTCGGGGTCGGGGATGACGAGTTCAGGATCGACCTCAAACGTTGTGCC
>BJGB01000202.1 GCA_014190215.1 Actinomycetes bacterium
GGAAATATTTAAGATCCATCCCGAACCCCGCTGGCGCATATCGGGAATGACTTGCTGAGCAAGATCGATGGCGCCCCACACTTGAGTTTCAATCATTAACTTGAAACGCTTTTCGGGGAATGAGTCAATGGGCAAAAGAAAAGTCACTGCGGCATTGTTGACCAAGATGTCAATCGGGCCAAGTTCGGCGTGGACATCATCAATAAGTTTTTTACGGTCGTCAGCACTTGAGAGGTCAGCTTTGAATGGCGCTGCTTGACCACCATTGGAAGCAATCATTTCGACGGTGTCACGTAATGTGCCTTCGTAACGCGGATCTGGATCAAGGGTGCGCGCCATACACGCGACTGTGGCTCCCTCGGAGGCTAAGCGACGGGCAATTGCGGCACCGATACCACGACTTGCTCCAGTGACGAGAGCGATCTTCCCATCAAGACGATGACCGTCAATCTTGTCCTGCATTGTGCCTCCCAGCTCTTTTCAATACTGGCAGGTTAGGGGATGGGTTGGAGTATTGTTCACACCCATGACGATTGAAATTGAAGCACCGGCGCGACGGTTTTTACATATTTGCTACTGCTGTGCGAGTACTGATCAAGTTGTCAACTTTTTTGTGGATGGCCTTGACATGAAAGAGGTCATGCGTAATCCCATCCATCCGTCGGATGGATCATTGTTGGGCATCGAAGGTGAAATAACGAGTGGGGCCGCCTTTGTCTATGACAAGCGTGGACCGCGCACAAGTTCGTCATTGGAAGTTCAGGAGTGGGTCAGTCCACAGATGACGGGAACTCCTTTGTCCGATGCGTCACGGGTAGGAATGCAGGCAGTCGGCTTTGCGGTTCCTGATCTAGAGGAGACGATCCAACGCTTACAAAAAATGGGCGCACAACTTATCTCCCGAGCACGTGCACCTTGGGCGACAGATTGGGTGACCATTGCGGACCCAAACGGAACGCTGATTGATCTCTTTGAAGACACCGCCGTTCCCCTCGGCGAGTCGCGCCTGCGGCATCTGCGTTCAACTGTGACCGATTTGGAAGTTTCCTTGCCTTGGTATTACGGCGTGGGCTTCATTGATGTTGCGAGTCACGATCTCGAGAGTGGCGACTTCGTCAATCTCCAAGGACCGCAGGGAATACCGGCTCAGGGTCGCGCTCATCGCCTGAAACTGCCCGATGAAATGTGTGAATTGGTTTTGGTGGAGTGGACGAATCCTGCCTCGCATGGACAACACCCAGTTGATGCCAATCACGCCGGATGGTTTAGAACTGCGGTGAGCGTGGATGACACTGTTGCTTCATATGACCGTTTTCTTGCAGACGGTTGGACATTTGAACGCGAGCCACGGCAGGTTGAACTCTCGGGAACGGCAGTTCCTGATATGTGGATTTGCTTTTTGAATGATCCCGATGGAATTCCGTTTGAGTTCGTGCAAAGGCCGCGTTCGGCGTTTCGACCAGAACGTCCTGCAACCGAGTCTTAGTGAGGAAATAACGAGTTGGTCGCCCAACCGTCAACAGTGACATTGCGCGAACTGAACTTCCACACTCCGTCAATGACCTCGTAGTGGTCGACGTAGCGACCCCAATGGTCAAGGCCAATATCGGTGAGTACGAAGAAGTACAGGCGGCCAGTGGCATGGGCTTCATCAATGAGATCAATCTGGTGAGTCGTGGTTGAGTGGCGCACGTGTGTGAGTCCTGTTGCCACCGATGTGGAGTCCGCAGTGCCAGTAAAAATGGTCATCACTTCTTCAATCCCCGTGAAGGTGCCGCCAGGGTTGATGACCATCGTGGCAGTTGGGGAAAACAGTTCACGAACCTGAGCGAAGCGGCCTGTGTCGCCATTGGCGTTGTAACGCGCCACCAAGTCACGAATTGATTCACGAGCAATGAGTTGCCATAACTCCATGGGGTTCCTTATCGGCTTGGGTGCGAGAGGTTTGTACTGTGCCTGACCTTGGGACGTTAGTCACGGTACACCGTCAAGATCTAGCACTTTGGGTTGAGATGGCATACAATCTGAAAGGTAGTCAGAAAGTCCGACCAGTACCCGTTAGAGGAGTAAACATGACTTTGCTTGAATCTCGTCCAGCTCCAGCAGATGTGACATACGGATTATCCGATGCTGATCAGCATTACTACGAAGCCGAGGATGCAGTCACCCGACACCTTCCTAAAGAGCACCGTTCAGTTGTGCGTTGGGTTGAAGTCGACGGGCGTCGTTTAGTTCTAGTGGGGGACCGTCTGTTGTCCATCGTGCCGAATCCGACCTATGACCCAGTCGGAGTCCCTGGCTCGTTAGAAGTTTATTTCCGTGCGCAGAATCACGAGGGTAAAGAGATTCGCGACATCATTGAGATGGCGCCAATTCCACCTGCGGCCCGCGATCGCGTGGCGCGAGTTGCCAAGCTTGATGAGCAAGGTGTGGATTTGGCATGGGTGCTTCCGAGTTTGGGTCTTGGCCTTGAGGAAATGTTGGCTAAGGATGTTGATGCGCTGTATGCGGTCTTCCATAGCTACAACCAGTGGCTTGATGAGGACTGGGGTTACAACCGGGATGGGCGGATTCTCACCGGACCGTTGATGTCGCTGATTGACCCCGTGAAGGCTGAAGAAGAACTGAAGTTAGTGATCAAAAAGGGTGCGCGTTTTGTGACATTCCGTCCGGCACCAGTGCAGGCCCCTGATCGTTACCGATCACTTGCCGATCCGATCTATGACCGTTTCTGGCATATTGCAGCCGATGCTGGTGTCACGATCGCTTTCCACGGAGCGGACTCTGGCTACGGCATTTATCTTGAGCGCTGGGGCGAAAGCTTGAAGTACACGGGAATGAAGATGTCCACTTTGAGTGAAGTGATGGGCGTGCATATTGAACGTCCAGTCTTTGACCTCGTGGCCTCATTGATTTGTCATGGACTCTTTGACAGAGTTCCCAACCTTCAGATCGCCACCGTCGAACTAGGCGCAGGCTGGGTTCCCGAATTGGTCAAGCGGTTCAAGCGCTCATACGGTAAAACTCCTCAACTGTATGGAAGAGATCCGTTAGAAACTTTGCGCTCTCATGTGTCAGTCGCCCCGTTCTACGAGGACGACATCACGATCCTTCGAGATCTCATTGGTGCCGACCGAATCCTTCTCGGAAGTGACTGGCCTCACCCAGAGGGCCTCGGTGCTCCACGAGATTGGCTCGGT
>BJGB01000203.1 GCA_014190215.1 Actinomycetes bacterium
TGACCGGGGCGTGATAACCCGTTGAACTAGACAGGCTTGGGGTGCCGTGCGAGCGTGGATACATGCGATCCCAATCACCAACTAAATCGGCCACGGTATGGGGTGCGTGGCGCAACGGACTGTTTTCTACAGCAATAGCGCCATCTGCGATCTGATCAATTTCCGCACGAATCGCAACCATGGCATCACAGAAACGATCTAACTCTGATTTGGTCTCGCTTTCGGTTGGCTCAATCATCAACGTGCCTGAGACTGGAAAACTCATCGTTGGTGCATGGAATCCGTGATCCATCAGACGCTTCGCCACATCATCCACTGTGACACCAAAGTCTTTGGTAATCCCACGTAAGTCAATAATGCACTCGTGGGCAATAAAGCCATGTGTTCCGGTGTACAGAACAGGGAAATGGGCATCAAGACGACGGGCTACATAGTTTGCGTTAAGGATCGCCATTTCCGTGGCTAAGCGCACGCCTTGGGCACCCATCAAGCGAATGTAAGCCCATGAGATCGGCAGAATTCCCGCTGACCCAAACTTGGATGCCGACACTGGTCCGACCGCTTGCGAACCAATGGAGGCCAAAGGATCACCCGGCAGGAATGGAGCCAAATGTTGGCGTACCGCCACAGGTCCGACACCTGGACCTCCACCTCCGTGGGGAATGCAAAAAGTTTTATGCAAATTAAGATGACTGACATCAGCGCCAAAGACACCTGGTTGGGCGAGACCGACAAGGGCGTTGAGATTGGCACCGTCGACATACACCTGACCACCAGCATCGTGAATGATGCGGCACACTTCCGTAATGCCATCCTCAAAGACTCCGTGCGTTGAGGGATATGTCACCATGATCGCCGCCAGTGCAGAACCAGCCGTGTCAACTTTGCGCTGCAAATCTTCAAGATCAACATTTCCGTTGTCATCACAATTGATAACGACCACGGACATTCCCGCCATCACCGCACTGGCAGCATTTGTACCGTGTGCACTTGATGGAATCAGACAGACTGTGCGACCCTCATCACCACGACTGCGGTGGTAGGCACGGATCGCTAAGAGCCCTGCTAATTCGCCCTGACTTCCTGCGTTCGGTTGCAAACTGACGGCGTCATAACCAGTCACGGCCACCAACATGGATTCCAACTCGTGAATCAGTTGAAGATATCCCTCGACTTCATCAACTGGACAAAATGGGTGGACATCGGCGAACTGGGGCCAAGTGATGGGTTCCATCTGCGTCGTGGCGTTGAGTTTCATGGTGCACGACCCAAGTGGAATCATCGTTCGATCCAGGGCTAGATCCTTATCAGCTAAGCGTCGCAGATAACGCAGCATTTCGTGCTCGGTCTGACAGTTATGAAAAACTTTTGCAGTCAGTATCTCATCGGTGCGCAATGAACTCGCGCTCATTCCTAGGGCTTGACCGTCGTACGAATCAGGAGTGCCCATGTCGTTGAAACCAAAGGCTTCCCAGATATCGCTCACTAATTCCAAAGTAGATGTCTCATCAAAAGTAAGCCCCACGGTAAACTCGTCAATTATTCGTAGATCAATGTTCAGATCACGAGCCTTTTGTACGACCGGCTTGGAACCATTGGGAAGATTGACAGCCAAGGTGTCAAACCACGTCGTATGGCGCAACTCAAGTCCACGACTGAGCAACCCTGCGGCCGTGATACATGCCAATCGATTCACCCGCTGAGCAATGCGTTGTAGTCCCTCGGCTCCATGCCACACCGCGTAAAAGCCAGCAATATTTGCCAACAGGGCTTGAGCAGTACAGATGTTGCTCGTTGCTTTTTCGCGTCGAATATGTTGTTCACGAGTCTGCAGCGCGAGGCGTAAGGCTGGTCGTCCAGCAGTGTCTGTGCTCACGCCAACAAGGCGACCTGGCAAACTTCGGGCGTACGCTTGCGTTGTTGCCATGAACGCTGCGTGGGGACCACCAAAAGCCATAGGTACCCCAAAACGCTGCGCTGATCCCACCGCTATGTCAGCGCCTAATTCACCTGGTGATGTCAAGAGCACACAGGCCAAAAGATCAGTAACGACGACCGTGATTCCTCCCAGTGCCTTGACTGCGCTGATCGTCTCGGACCAATCGCTTACACAACCGGTTGAAGACGGGTATGAAAATAGCGCTCCAAAGACGTCGCCTGGAACGAGTGCACTCTCATCGTCGATCATCAACTCAATGCCCAAAGGTTCGGCCCGAGTGGCCATCACGGCAAGGGTTTGTGGATGTGTATCGCGGTGCGCAAAAAACTTGTTACTGGCAACCTTGCTCACACGACGCGCCATGGTCATTGCTTCAGCGGCTGCAGTCGCCTCATCCAATAACGAGGCGTTTGCGATCGGCAATCCAGTGAGTTCACTGACCATCGTTTGAAAATTCAACAATGATTCGAGGCGCCCTTGACTTATTTCGGGCTGATACGGGGTGTACGAGGTGTACCACGCTGGATTCTCTAGAACGTTGCGCCGAATGACTGGGGGAGTGATGGTGCCTGTATAGCCCATACCAATCATGCTCCGCCGTGGGCGATTGAGACTTGCGATGCGCTTCAGTTCGCTGGTCACTTCATGCTCCGCCATCGGTTCGGGGAGGTTCAAGTCGCCCCGTAAGCGAATCGTTTCAGGGACTGTTTTGTCAATCAACTCGCCAAGCGAAGCAACACCGATCGTGGCCAACATCTCAGCCAAATCTTCGGGCACTAGGGTGCCGATATGGCGACGCGCGAACGCATCACGTGCAAACAGATCATCAAGGGAATAACGGGTCATAGAAGCCTCCAGATAATGAATTTCCTGTGCTTCCCCCGCTGTCTCTCTGCCTAGGGCAGACCTGAGAGCTTCAGTTGATGTCTGTACGACATCAACCTTTCCCCGTCGGTGAGATCCAAATAACAGATCTACTTTCCAGCGTTGTCTCACCCGTCCGGTCCATGTGCCTGAGAGATTCCGGGGAGGTTGCTCCTTCGGCGTTACGGTGCTGGCTGCACTGCAACTCTTCCGGTCGGGGTTAACGACGAAATCACCTTAGTTCGTCTCCGCACCAAGAAGCGCGCATTCATAGAATGTTTGTGTGCCAGTGATCACCAACTCTCCCGACCGTGAATCCGGCGACCTACAACTCACCAAGCTCTTAGGCCAATCAGTGGGTGCCATCGGAGGGGCTTTCATGCTTCATCCC
>BJGB01000204.1 GCA_014190215.1 Actinomycetes bacterium
GACCAAGGTCGTTGAGGTTGTGGTCGCGGGCGGCAAAGTCGTGGTCGTGGTCGTGGTCGGCAAAGTTGAGCCAGAGGGATCGGTGGAATCAACTGAGGGCACTGTCACAGGGGGCGCAAAAGTTGACGGCGGAACAGTGGTCGCCGAACTTAAACAGTCCGTGCCCGGTAGATACAACCGCATGCCCAAACGGAGATTCGGGACTGGCGTGGCAAAGACACTGCTTGGCCGGCCCGCATGGGCAGCATCCATGGTTGCTTTCCAAATTCGCGACGGGAAAGTACCACCTACGACACTCGTTACACCAACGGCGACAAACTCTGGAATGTTGTTCATCGGTAAGTACAAGTCTGGATGACCGACCCACACCGCGGTGACTAAATCAGGCGTATACCCCACCATCCAAGAGTTGGTGTTGTTATCTTGTGTTCCAGTTTTTCCTGCGGCCACCCGACCCTCAAGTTGACTACGTCGCGCCGTGCCCGAGATCAGTACACCGGACAAAATACTGGTCGTCTTGGCCGCCGCCTCGGCAGTCAGAACTGCTACTCCATCGTCCTGGTGTTGATACACGGTGCCTTGTGGGCCTTCAATCCGCTCAACATAGTAAGGCTGCATATGTATTCCGTTATTCGCCAAAGTCTGGGCACCCGAGGCCATATCTAACGGACTCATTTCATTTGCCCCCGTAGCGAACGATGCATACGGACGCAACGGATCGCGTTCAGCAGGATTTCTTTCGGGATATAGATACAAGTTCTTGGCCATGCGATAGGTGGTGTCAACGACTCGATCGAGACCAACTATTTGCGATAAGCGGGCGTACGCGCAGTTAATGGAATACCATGTCATCTCTTCAAGCGGTCCGAGAGGTCGACTGACACCTTCAGTAATCTCAAAAACATTCTCAGGGTCATCTGGGTTGGGAAGCGGACAGGGAAGCGCCCCATCAATGAGGTCATCATTTTGTACGCCTGCTTGTACCGCTGCAGCGAGAATAAACATCTTGATACTGGAACCAGTTTGCCGAGTTCCAAGGGCCATGTTGACTTCACTTCGTCCAGCCACAAAAGGCTTGCCGCCCACCATCGCCCTCACGGCGCCGGTCTTGCTGTCCAATGTGACGATCGCCGTTTCAATGCCCGCTGAGTTGGCCGGCAACTGAGTAGCACGCGCCGCCTCAGCGCCAGTCTGTGCCACGGGATCAAGGGTTGTGTAAATCTTCAGGCCACCACGGAAAAGCTTGTTGTACCTTTCTTGATATGTCTCACCGAGAATGTTGCTCTTGTTTAAAAGGTACGACTTCACTTCTTCGCTGAAGTGCGTGCGAGTGATCTTTTTTTCCGTGATCGTGCGCACGACTTCGGGGATTTGCCAACTTCCAACACACTGCTCACTCTCGGCTTCTGGCGCAGTCGGATCTAGGCACACCGTGATCGCTTCAGCCTCAGTCGCTGTCGTTAGGCCAACCTCCACGAGAGCGTCAAGCACCTCAGCAAAACGACGGCGACTCTGTTGGGGTCTACGAATCGGATCGTAACTTGACGGTGCTTGAATCAAGCCCGCCAGAAATGCGCCCTCAATCAATGTCAGTTGCTGGACCTTTTTGCCGAAATAAACTTCGGCGGCAGCTTGGATGCCGTAGGTGTTGTTGCCAAAATAAATAGTGTTCAGATACCGCTCAAGAATCTCTTGCTTGCTGTGTTCTTTTTCTAAGCGCAAGGCATAAACGATCTGTAACAACTTGTAACGGCCATCACGTTCGCTGCCACCGAGATATTCAACCTTGACGACCTGTTGTGTAATCGTTGACGCACCTTGACGTGCGCCACCTTCAAAGTTGGACAATGTCGCGCGAAATAAGCCCCTGACATTGACCCCGTGATGGTTATAGAATTCGCGATCCTCAACTGCCAAAACTGCCGCCAAAACGTCGGGAGGGATCTGTCCGATTGATACCGGCTGGCTGTTCTCTAACTCGTAGGCGGCGATCTCGTTTCCAGCGATGTCATAGACATAGGTTCGCTCGGCGATCCCCTCCCATGGGGGCAGATCCACTGGATACTCGGAATGGGCGTTCGTAGCGTTCCAGAGACGAGGTCCAATGGCGACGACGGTCGCCGCCACAATAAGTGCTCCCGCCACAACGACGACGCACAGACGCATCCACCAAGTGATCAATCGCACAACACCTTTACGGTAGTAGCCATTCTGGGCAGAGCAGTGTCACCCTCAACGGACTACCGTCTGATCTATGTCTTTTCCTCTTCGCCCCTTCAGGTTCGGTGTTCAATCGTCAAGTGCTAAAACGCGAGCGGACTGGCTCGACATAGCCCGTCGCACCGAGGACCAAGGCTATTCATGCCTGACGATGCCCGACCATTACGACGAACAACTGGCGCCCGTCCCAGCGTTGATGACGGCGGCCAATGTCACCACAACGCTGCGTATCGGGGCCTTGGTCTGGGACAACGACTACAAACATCCAGCAGTACTTGCCAAAGAACTAGCAACCATGGATGTGCTGTCCGATGGTCGTCTCGAACTCGGTATCGGTGCTGGATGGATGATCAGTGACTACGAGCAAATGGGCATGCCCTATGACTCGGCGAAAGTGCGTATTGATCGTTTCGTGGAAGGCATCAAGGTCATCAGAGGCGCCATGGCGCAAGGCCCGTTCTCATTTTCAGGCGAGCACTACACCATTACTGGATACAACGGAACTCCTAAGCCGATCCAGGCCCCATGCCCGCCGATTTTGATCGGTGGTGGCGGCAAGCGAGTTTTGTCAATCGCGGCCCGTGAAGCAGACATCATCGGCATCAATGCCACCATGTCTGCTGGCGTCGTTGGATCTGACACGTTTTTGACCATGACTGCTCAAGCCGTCGATGAAAAAGTTGACATTGTCCGTGTTGCAGCAGGGCCACGTTTAGCCGATATCGAAATGAATGTGCGCGCCTTCCTTGTCAACATCACCGATGATGCCACTAGTGCCGCTGCCGACATTGCCGCGATGATCGGCGTTGAACCCAGCATGGTTGAAGAAACGCCGTTTGCTCTTGTTGGCCCGCCCAGCAAATTGATTGAAGACTTGATCGCTCGACGTGAACGTTGGGGCTTGTCGTACATCATCGTGGGGGACGATCAAATTGATGCCTTTGCTCCCGTTGTGAGT
>BJGB01000205.1 GCA_014190215.1 Actinomycetes bacterium
TCAATTAGGCGACAGCGTCTTGTCTCAGTCACAGGTGTTTGAAACTGATCCCATCGGTGGGCCAGACAATCAAGGGGCGTATCTCAACATGGTGGCAGTGATTGAGACTGGGTTAGATCCGTATGCGCTCATGCGTTGGTTGCACAGAATCGAAGCTGATGCTGGGCGTGTTCGCGAAATCCATTGGGGTCCAAGAACTCTTGACCTTGATTTATTGTTCTTTGATGATGTGTGCATCAGCGGAGGAGAACTCACCGTGCCACATCCGCGTTATAGCGAGCGCCGTTTCGTGCTAGCTCCGTTGAGTGAGGTGGCCCCTCAGCGTTGTCCAATTGATTGGGAAATCAATCTTCCTCCCGATGCCGTCTACGGACGCGGGCCATTGAACGACTGTCGCTAGTTAAGTCCGAGTTCGCTTTCGACACGACGAATTTTCTCTGGGTAATGCCCGCGACCAAATTCAGGTTGCTGCCGAAGAACAATTTCTAAGAGTTCATCGTGCTGAGCAGTTTCTTTCCAGGGTAGAGCGATATAAAGAGGCAAATTGAAGACGCGCAACTTATCGAGATGTGAATACACGCGTTTTTGATATCGGTAGCGTTCTTCCCATGGCCAATTTGATGGGGCGAAGCCAGTGCCTGGATCGAGGATGCACAGTTTGCGCAAGCCGTAGCGATCGGCGATCTTCAATTGCGCCTCAAAAAAATCCAACATCACTTGTACTGGATCGGCTTTGACGAGTTCCATCTGGCGTGGGTTCGGACCCGATAAAAAGGGCAAGACAATGGGAGCCTGAAAATCGGCGGCTACCTGCCACATTTCCGTGCTCTGCATCCCATCGGCGGCGTTGATGACCGTGGCTCCGTGCTCTAAGGCGAGGCGGGTGACTTCGGGCTTCCATGAATCAATACTCACGGGAACTTTGAATAAGGCCAGCGCTAAGATGATCTCCTTGAGCCTTGCCCATTCCTCCTGCCATGGAATGACCGTGGCATTGTCGGTTGAACCTTGACCGCCCAGATCAATTCCATTACATCCATGATTCAGCAGATATTCACCCCTCCGCGTGGCAGAGATAGCGTCAATTGCGATTGAATCAAGGTTTAATGAGTCAGGCGAAGCGTTTACAACGCCATACAAGAACATGCTTTTCAGGTTACGCGATGGAGCAAAGATGAGCGCTATCAAGACATTTGACCCAACGGGATGGACTCTTGCTCATGCAATCGCCGCTAAAGGTGAGCGCACAATATCGGTCTGTATTCCGTGTCGTAATGAGGCCGGCACCGTCGGCGATTTAGTACGCATGATCGAACCAACTTTGCTCGGTACTTTGATTGACGAGTTGATCGTGCTTGATGATGATTCAAGCGATGGCACTGGTGAGATCGCCGCTGAAGCGGGCGCAACAGTTATCCCGGTGGACTATGTGCATTTTTTTCATGGCGTAGAACGCGGCAAAGGCAACGCTCTGTGGGCCAGTTTGTTGGTCAGTTCGGGCGACATCGTGGTATGGATTGATGGAGACATCACAAGTTTCACAACCGAATGGATTATTCGTTTGGTGATGCCGTTATTGATTGACGACGAACTTGGTTTAGTTAAGGCAAATTATGAGCGTCCATCTCACTTGGGTGGCGGAGGGCGCACCACTGAGTTGGTGGCGCGTCCGTTGCTGTCGATGTATTTCCCTGAGATCGCTGATCTCCAGCAACCATTGGCTGGAGAGTTCGCTGGTCGACGCACAATGCTTGAGGCGATTCCCTTTGCCACAGGGTGGGGCGTGGAGATCGGGATGCTGATTGATATGGCCGCCAAGTTTGGTCCAGCGAGTCTTGGGCAGGTGGATTTAGGCGTACGTCTGCATCGCCACCACAAGTTGGAAACATTGGCAATTCAGGCCGCTGAAGTTGCCGCCACATTGTTGATGCGCGTTGCTCAGCCGCCTAGTTTCGCCGAAGCAATACCTATGTTGCATCGCAAGACGCTTGATCCGATGCAACTAAATATTGCGAGTCGTCCACCGATTAATTCTTTGCCAAAAATGTCTCAGCCATTGTTGGATGAACGTAAATAACGCAGAAATAAAAACCCTTCGTCTTGACACACATGCGCCAGATGCCACGGATCGCGTAGAGCCCACGAACCTTGGCTGATACGCCCACCCTGGCCTCCAATAAAACGTGGGGCGATTGTGAGGCACACTTCATCAACAAGATCAGCAGCCAGCATTTGCCCGTTGAGATCGGGTCCGCCTTCAAGAACACAGACCGAGCCAGGTAAGTCTTTGACGAAGTCGCGCACATCGCCCGAAACAATGCGCGTGTTGCCAGACGCCAGGAGGGCCTGGGAGTTGCGGCCTAGATCACCAGAAATTGACGCCACCACAAGGACCTGATGAGCGGGGAGTGGTGAATAGGTGTCTTGACGAACTGTGTGTGCTCCCACGAGCACACTGTCAGCGCCACGATGGAGATGGAGAAAAACTGCCCTGTCTGTGGGCCCGCCTAAAAGAGCGGAGTTGCCCTCAAGAGAGATTGCCCCATCCACCGTGCTGATCATCGACATCACGATCCATGGCCGATCTCCTTGGCGCACGCGATGCTCGGCGGAATACGCGATCTCCAGAGAAATCTCACCAGGTTCCGGGAAAAGCATGAGCACCCCTATTGTCTAGCGGAAATATTTGAAAAATTGTGCCGTACGGTTTCTGACGCTATGTCAGAACGGGGGTAATCTTTGGCTATGTATCTCGCCGAAACTGCCGAACAGCAAGCATTGCGTAAAGAACTTCGAGAATATTTCGCCGCTTTATTGACCCCAGAGGTTCGCGCTGAACTTGGTGAATCTGGTGAAGGCAAGCCGCTCTTTCGTGAACTAGTGCGCAAGATTGGGGCCGATGGCTGGTTGGGTCTGGGGTGGCCAAAAGAGTTTGGTGGGCAAGGACGACCTGCCACGGATCAATTCATCATGTTTGATGAGATTCAACGAGCTCATGCACCGTTTCCATTTGTCACAGTGAACACTGTGGGACCAGCGATCATGGCTCACGGGACACAGGCTCAGAAAGATCAATATCTCACAGGCATTATGAAGGGCGAGATTAACTTCGCCATTGGTTACACCGAACCCGAGTCGGGCACCGACCTCGCAAGTTTGCGTTGTTCAGCGGTA
>BJGB01000206.1 GCA_014190215.1 Actinomycetes bacterium
TCTCGAATCAGCGCATCTACAAACTCTTTACTGTTGGCTTCCTCCCCTGGATTGAAGCGGAGATTTTCCAGCAGTTCCACACCAGGCGCCAACTCGGCTAGCCGTATCGTGACTGGGTGCATCGAATATTTCTCGACCACACTTCCTTGAGGTCTTCCAAGGTGACTGCAACACACAACAGTGGCGCCGCGTTCAATCAGCCATTCAATTGTCGGCAAGGCTGCGCGGATGCGAAAATCATCAGTAATCGTTCGCTCACCCGCAGCATTCGTCTCCATTGGCACATTGAAATCGGTACGCACGAGGACGCGTTTACCCGACACATCACCCAAATCTTCTAAAGTAGGAATAGCACCGCTCATTATTTGTACTAGCGACGAGCGCGCTTGGGAACCTTTGAACCAGCAAACAAGGTTGTCTGCACTAAGCGATTGCTGTAGCCCCACTCATTGTCGTACCAGGACAGAACCTTGACCATCTTGCCAAGACTCATCGTCAGCCCAGAATCAAAAATGCTGCTGTGTGGATCTCCGACAATGTCACTTGAGACAATGGGGTCTTCGGTATAGCGAAGAACTCCCTTCAGAGGTCCCGATGAAGCAGCCTTCTTAAACACCGCATTTATTTCCGCTACGGTGGCAGGCTTTTTTAAGTTAGCCGTGAAGTCAACAATTGAGCCAGTTGGAACTGGAACGCGCAATGACGTCCCATCAAGTTTGCCTTTCATACTTTCAAGCACCAAACTTGTCGCTCGCGCTGCGCCTGTACCCGTTGGCACAATGTTGATCGCCGCTCCGCGTGCCCGACGCAGATCACTGTGAGGCCCATCGACTAATGATTGATCCCCTGTATAGGCATGAACCGTTTGCATCAGACCTTGTTCGACCCCGAACGCTTCGTCGAGCACCTTCACCATTGGTACGAAACAGTTAGTCGTGCAACTGGCGTTGGAGATCACTTTGTGCTTTTTGAAATCAAAGTCTTTGTGATTCACACCATAAACAAATGTGGCATCGGCCTGATCACAGGGCGCAGAAACAATCACCAAAGGCGCTCCGCCTTCAAGGTGGGCCGCAGCAGCGTCCCGCTTGGTAAAAAATCCAGTACTTTCAATCACGACGTCAACTCCTAAATCACCCCAAGGCAAATTTTTCGGATCACGCTGACTGAGAACCTGGATCTCCACGCCATCGACGCTGATTCCCGATTTGGTTGCCTTGATGACATTGGGTAACTGACGCATCACCGAGTCATATTTCAACAAGTGGGCCATCGTGGCCACTGAACCCAAATCGTTTACTGCGACGATTTCTATGTCGGCTCCCTGCGCCTGCACGGCACGAAAAAAGTTCCGACCAATTCGACCAAATCCATTAATTCCAACTCGCACAGTCACAGCGGTTCCTTATCTCATGTGGGGGTACTTCAGACACTTAAAACATAGTCGCCAGAGGTCACTAACTGAGGATTACCGCCCGAGATCGCGATGACTGACCCGTGCTGGTTGCCCCGAGGCCCGAAGCCCGTGGGCAATTTCCTCTGCGATTGCTACGGAACGGTGCCGTCCACCTGTACAACCAACAGCGATAGTCAGATAACTCTTGCCTTCACTGGCGTAATGCGGCAAAACGCTCTGCAATAAAGCCTGAAAGTTGCGCAAAAACTCGATCGCCTGCGGTCTTGATAAGACATCATCCTTGACGGCTTGATCCAAACCACTTAAGGGTCGAAGATTCTCATCCCAGTGCGGGTTTGGCAGAAAACGAACATCCATGACAACATCCGCGTCCAAAGGTAAGCCATGCTTAAAGCCGAAGGACTCCACAGCCACTTGCAGACGCTCACTGACAGAGACTTCAAAAGCCCCCATGAGTTTGGCTTTCAGTTGATGCACATTCAGATCACTGGTGTCAATGATGAGATCGCAATCGCCTCTCATTGGCTCCAGCAGAGTCCGCTCTATCTCAATGGCTTCCAGCAGACCGTCACTATCATTTGACATCGGGTGGCGCCGACGCGACGACTCATAGCGCTTCACTAGTTCAGCGGTGGTGGCGTCAAGATAGACAACACGAACTTGATGGCCGGCGGCGCGCATAGCCGCTACCTTGGGCATTAACTCCAAATGCTGACGACCAGCGACCAGAGCCAACCGTTCAATCCCCGAGCCAGGCGCACCCGCCAACTCGACAATCGTGTCCACTAACGAGGTCGGCAAATTGTCGACGACATACCAGCCAAGGTCTTCGAGGACCGCAGCAGTCGTCGACCGCCCAGCGCCGGAAAGACCCGTGATTACCAGAATGTCTGCCACACCAACAAACTACTCACTCTTTACAATCGTTGCGACAATAAATCTTGGATTGGCTGAAGGTCGAATGTGCCATCAGGACTTGGTCGCAAACTTCTTATTAGATGGAGCGCTCCGACCTCAGCAAAATCATTGATAAGTATGCGCTCATCTTGACGGGTCAACAAAACACTGATTTCAAATTCGCTATCCGGATGTGCCGACTTCAAACGCAACTGATCCACAACTTGTCGACGGCTTTCGAACCGCGCTGGGGGTCCAAATCCACTCCAACCATCGGCATGGTGCACTGCCCCCGGAATGGTCACGTTCTTTCCATCCCCACCCACCCAAATTTTCACACGCGTGCAAAACGTTTCATTTTGAATGTCGATTTCTCTTCGCAGTACCGCCAATTGATTGGCAAAAGAAAACATTCGCTCCTTCAACGACATCTTTATGTTCATCAATTCGTCGTCGTGAATAAATCCGCCAGCTCCAACTCCAAGAATGAACTCGCCATTTCCGAGTCTGGCCGCTGTTACTGCGCAACGGGCAAGAATGATTGGACTTCGAAATGTCAAAGGCGAGACAAGCACACCTAGTGCGACTGAAGAAGTGCGTAACTCTCTAGCTAAGGCCCCGATCAAAACCCATGAATCCCATGCGGTCTCATCCTTCTCGCCTGTGAACGGCACGAGGTGATCCCACAGGAATACGGAATCCACACCAAGAGCGACTGCATCTCGCGCCGACTTTTCAAACTGTGGTGCGTCAACACCATGGGTCTGAAATTGCACTCCAATTTTTATCTGCGCCTTAGATGCCATCAATTTTCACTGCTCGCAAATACAACAGTCGAGGAATCGTTGATGCGCTTTC
>BJGB01000207.1 GCA_014190215.1 Actinomycetes bacterium
CCAGCTGGCAATGTGTCGCACGACGTCTATCTTCGTCGGCGAGTTGTTGCAGGTCTGGCCGTTATTGCAGTTGTGGTTGCCGTCTGCCTCGGCATCCGCACTTTGGCGAGCCGTGGGGATGGGACTGCCTCTCTCCCCGCGGTGACGCCCCAATCGCTGAGCATTGACAACGCGGCAATAAATCCAGTGTCTCTCGATCTTTCGCTGGCTTATGTCCAGGGGACTGATTTTTACATCGTGCAACAGGGTGACACCTTGTGGTCCATTGCCTCATCGCTGACAGACGGCAATTTGCGAAACTATGTCGACGAACTTGTTGACCTCAATGGTGGGGCGTCGATTGATATTGGCCAACGCCTTGTGTTGCCCGCCAAATAGCACGGCGATACTCGGCTGATTGGCGAAAAAAGTCTAGTTTTATTGAGACTTTTGCACTACGCTGTGCTCATGCGTTGCGTTATTTGTCGTCATGAAGACACTAAAGTGGTGGACTCTCGAACTGCCGAAGATGGCGGGGCAATTAGACGTCGTCGGGAATGCCCGCAGTGCATGCATCGGTTTACAACTTTTGAGCGTATGGACGAAGTTCCTTTGATGATCACTAAGACCAAGGGCACGCGCGAGTCCTTCGATCGCGGCAAACTTATTTCTGGTGTGATGGCTGCGGCCAAGGGTCGACCCATTGATGATGACGCAGTGAACGCTCTTGCAGACTCGGTTGAAGAAGAATTGCGACTTGGTGGCGGTGGCGATGTGCCAAGTACCCGAGTGGGACTTGCAGTCCTCGACCGTTTACGTGAACTTGACGAAGTTGCCTACATGCGTTTCGCAAGCGTCTATAAGAACTTCGATGGGGCGCAAGACTTTCAGCGAGAAGCAGCTCTGCTCGATAAGTCGCCCGTCAGTTGATAGACCTCGCCGGGTTCTAGAGTTCTTCTATGAGTGAAACCCGTCTTGCCTTTCGAACATGTCCATTATGTGAGGCGGGTTGTGGCTTAGAGATCGCAGTCCAAACTTCGCCCTTGCAAGTCATCAACAAGACCGAAAGCATTGGTCGTATTCGCGGTGACATGGATGATGTTTTTTCACACGGGTTTATCTGTCCAAAAGGTTCAACACTCAAGCAACTTCATGAAGATCCAGATCGTTTACGCAAACCACTGATTAAGCGCAATGGTGTGCATGTTGAAGTTGAGTGGGATGAAGCCTGGGTCGAAGTGGCTGGGCGACTACAAGATTTCATCGAACGACATGGCCGTGATGCTGTGGCCGTCTATCTCGGAAACCCCAACGCCCACAGCCTGTCGGCCATGCTGTACAACCGAACTCTGCTTCAGGGTCTGGGCACTCACAACCGTTTTAGTGCCTCAACGGTTGATCAACTTCCTAAACAAGTCGCCGCTGGTTACATGTTTGGCACTGGCGTCCACGTTGCAGTGCCTGACTTGGATCGCACAGATTTCCTGATGATTTTGGGCGCCAATCCGTATGCTTCAAACGGCAGTGTGTGCACGGCACCGGATTTCCCTGGACGCATTGAAGGCATTAGGGCTCGTGGCGGAATGGTCGTTGTGGTTGACCCCCGGTTTACTCGTACGGCTCAAGAGGCTGATACATGGTTGGCAATTCGACCAGCGAGCGATGCCCTATTTCTGATGGCTGTGGTCAATGTTTTGTTTGCCGAGGACTTAGTGAAGATTCAAGATCGCATAGCCGTCTTACTGAATGGGCTTGAGGATATTCGTCGAGTGTGTCAGCGTTTTACACCTGAGGCAGTAAGTGATGCGACGGGTCTCGATCCGCAAGCCATTCGTCAAGTGGCGCGCGACATGAGCGCAGCCTCGAGTGCTGCGGTGTATGGACGCATCGGTACCACGACAACCGAATTCGGGACAACCGCAAGTTGGCTCGTTGATGTCGTCAATACTCTGACAGGCAATTTGGACAGCGTCGGCGGAGCAATGTTCGCTAAGCCTGTGTTGGGTGGGCCCACCACGCGCGGAACCTCTGGTAAGGGTTCAGGTTTTCGTATCGGGCGGGGTGGGGGAAAGACCAAAGTTAACGGATACCCCGAAGTCATGGGCGAATATCCAGCCGCTGCGTTAGCCGAAGAAATTACTGACGTCCGCGAATCTGGAATTAAAGCTTTAATCACCGTTGCTGGTAATCCAGTTTTGTCAACTCCTCATTCGCACCAGTTGTCAAGCGCCCTTGAGCAACTTGAACTGATGATCAGTGTTGATATTTATCTCAATGAAACGACGCGTCATGCCGACATCATTCTTCCTTCGCCTTCGCAATTACAGCGCGATCATTACGATGTGTTGCTTTTGCAATTTGCGATTCGCAATGTAGCGAACTACAGCCCAGCGGTTTTACCTCTTGATGATGGACAGCCTGATGAGTGGGAGATACTTGCGAAGTTGGGATTGATAGCTCAAGGTTTCGGGCCCGATGCTGATCCTACTCAGGCTGACGATCTCGCTATTGATGGATTAGTTCGTCACAGTGTCGGCGATCCATCATCTCCGATTCACGGACGTGATGCCGATGAGATTATTGAATTACTCAATAAAGACGGGCGATTTGGACCAGCAAGAATGTTGGACATGATGTTGCAAACCGGTCCCTATGGTGCTGGCTTCGGATCAAATCCCGATGGAGCGAGCATTGAGTTGTTGTTGTCACATCCTCACGGAGTTGACTTTGGCGCACTTGAACCGCGTTTACCTGACGCTCTGCGCACCCGCAGTGGAATGATTGAGTTGGCTCCGCCAGAATTATTGGCCGATGTGGATCGCTTGTATGCGGCAATCGCAGAGTTATCACAACGCGGTTTGGTGTTGATCGGTCGTCGTCATCTCAAGTCAAATAATTCATGGATGCACAACATCGACGTGTTGACAAAGGGGAGTATGCGTTGTTCGTTGTTGATGCATCCTGTTGATGCTGCGCATTTAGGTTTGAACGATGGAGAGCGGGCGATCGTGAGTTCGCGCGTTGGATCGCTTGAAGTGGACATTGAACTCACAGATGACATCCGTTCTGGTGTTGTGAGTTTGCCTCATGGTTGGGGTCACGATCACCCAGGCACAAAGATGAGTGTCGCTGCCTCACGAGCAGGTGTGAATTCGAACATTTTGTCGGATCATCTCGCCA
>BJGB01000208.1 GCA_014190215.1 Actinomycetes bacterium
GATCCTTGATGTCATTGAGGGTGATCCGACGGAGTTCACGCCGATTATTGGAACTGGACCGAACCTGTCGGCAGGAAGCTTCGCCGAACAGCCATTTTTAGGTTCAGCGCAGCTCATTAATGCCTTACCATTTGACCTTTTGCAGCGGTTGAAGTCGGTTTCGGTGACCCCGACAGGCGACATCTCACTTTCGCTGTCGGGAAACGTCGAGGTGCTTTTCGGCAGTCCCGATGATTTCCAGATCAAATTAGTTGGCATTGTCAACGAAATAAAGAGGCAAGGCACGAACCGCTATTCGGTCCTCGATGTCTCAAGTGGCGAGCCCAGTGTTCGATGAGTGAGTACTCAGCATGGGTGAGACAGGCCCTTGAGCAGGACTTCAATGGAGAGTCTTGGGCAAGTATCCCCCCATTGGGGATCAAGAGATGCGAGACTAAGCACGGAATTGTTAGTGAAATGCAACTCAATGTCGGTTTAGCCGACACCTGAAAGCGGAGGAGTCTCCCGACATGGTTGGTGGACAGACAAACTATATTTGCCAGATCAAAGTTGTTGGCGTAGGTGGCGGCGGCGTCAATGCCGTGAACCGAATGATTGAGCGCGACTTGCGCGGCGTCGAATTCATTGCCATCAACACCGACATTCAGGCTTTGATGACCAGTGACGCCGAACTCAAACTTGATGTCGGTCGTGAACTCACTAAAGGTCTTGGTGCAGGTAGTGATCCCGAGGTTGGTCGTTTGGCCGCAGAGGCTCATCGCGACGAAATTGAAGATGCTCTCAAGGGCGCTGACATGGTTTTCATCGCTGCTGGCGAGGGTGGTGGCACGGGAACCGGAGCCGCCCCAGTCGTAGCCGAGATTGCTAAGGCTGCTGGTGCTTTAACAATTGCGATTGTGACCCGTCCGTTTTCTTTTGAGGGCCGTAAGCGGGCCGTGCAGGCTGACGCCGGTATCGCCAAGTTGAAAGAAAAAGTTGACACACTGATTGTGGTTCCTAACGATCGCTTGTTGTCAGTCGTTGACGCTCGTGACACGGTGATGGAAGCCTTCGCTCGTGCCGATGAGGTTTTGTACAGCGGTGTCTCTGGTATTTCTGAACTGATCACGAACCCAGGATTAATCAACACTGACTTTGCCGACGTCAAGATGACGTTGCAGAATGCAGGATCAGCGCTGATGGGTATTGGCTCGGCGAGTGGCGATAGTCGTGCTCGTGATGCAGCTCTGAAGGCTTTGTCAAGTAGCCTTTTGGAAGCCTCAATTGAGGGAGCACGTGGTGTGCTGTTGAATGTCACCGGTCCTTCGACAATGACCCTGATGGAGATGAACGAAGCAGCCGAGATTATTCACGGTATTGCCCATCAAGACGCGAACATTATTTTCGGAACCGTTATCAATGACGATATGGGAGACGAAGTGCGAGTCACGGTCATCGCTGCAGGTTTTGATCGCTGGGAAGGCGCACCTCAAGTGCGTCCAACAGGTCGCCCAGCAGGTCGCACTGCGTCCCCAGCACGGGATCCCAAGCCGGTAGCACCAGCCAAGGACATCTTTAGCGCCGATGGCGAATCTGGCGATGATGGCGACGATGATTTTGACGTACCGTCCTTTTTGAAGTGAAGTAGAGAGTCGGTCTCACCTTGATATGAGTGAGACCGAGCGCATTAGAGACAATTATCTAGCACTCCTTGAGCGTGTCCGTCGCTGTGGCGGTCAGTCGATCAAAGTGGTTGCTGTGACGAAGACTTTTCCCGCCAGTGTGATTCGTGCGGTGCATGCTGCCGGTTGCTCGGCGATCGGTGAAAACTACGCCCAAGAACTGCTGGCAAAAATTGATGATTATCGTGCGACGCAGGTTCCTGGAGATTTTCTTCCCGAGGTTCATTTCGTTGGACGTTTACAGTCCAATAAAATTCGTCAGATCGCTGATGTGGTGTCGGTGTGGCAATCAGTTGATCGAGACTCCGTCCTTCACGAGGTGGCCCTGCGTTCGCCAGGAGCGCAAATCTTTATTCAAGTCAATGCCACCAACGAGATTGACAAAGGGGGTTGCCCACCAGATCAAGTTGAGCGCCTCCTCGGGTTGGCGACGCAACGCGGGTTAACAGTTAACGGACTTATGGCTGTGGGCCCGAGTGATGGAGATACTCGGCGTACCGCAGAGGTATTTGCAGATGTAGCCCGATTGAGTCGCCAATTCGGGCTTGAGGAACTTTCAATGGGGATGACCAACGACTTGGAGGTAGCAATTGACGCTGGGTCCACACTGATTCGGGTAGGTTCAGCGATCTTTGGAGACCGTCCACCCATCGCCTGATAACACCGACTATTATTCTCTCCGATGTCAATATTTCGTCGTGCTTTGGATTATTTAGGTCTGGGTGAAGAAGACGCGTACGACGACTATGACGATGAGATTCAAGGAGATCGCACGGGTGCAGGTGTCCGACCTATGGATCAGCGTCGTTCTGAGTTTGACGATGGCTCCCGTCCAGTTGTCCGCCAAGTAACGCCGCGAGATACTGAACCAGTACCGACGCCGCGTCGACCGGTTTTTGATGATTCGTCTGGACAGTCACGACCTGGTCAAACCCAACGCAATAGCTCCGTGCGCACTCTTGGGGGTTCGGTGCAAGGCGAGACCTATACCGTCAAGGCGATTCGGTTTAATGACATTCAAGAAGTAGCGAATCGCTTTCGCGATGGAAGTCCTGTCATCTTGAATACTGAAGGTTGCGACGACGAAGTCGCTCGCCGAATGATCGACTTTTCCAGTGGCCTGTGTTACGCGATGCATGGCAAAATTGAGAAGGTTGCGAGAGGCGTCTATCTCCTCAAGCCTGCTGCTCGTTCGACTCAGCCTGAGTACTGATTCAGATGAGTTTACTTGGAGATCTTTTACGCTTATATAGCTATGTCTTGTTGCTACGGGTGATCATCTCTTGGTTCCCACCGTCCTCTTCAGGCGGAGTCCTCGCCACAATTCAATTGTGGTTGTACAAACTGACCGAGCCAGTTCTTGCACCAGTTCGCCGAAAGTTACCTCCCATGGGTGGACTTGACTTATCCCCAATGCTGGTGCTCATCTTGCTGCAATTCCTCGCCTCAG
>BJGB01000209.1 GCA_014190215.1 Actinomycetes bacterium
AGCATTCCGCGCCCTAAAGCACGCTCCAAGAAAACTCCAACAAAGAAGACCCGCTCGAAAATAGCTTCGGCTGCAGATCACACCCGACCTACGCCGCGTTCTGAACGAATTGTTCCCAAGATTCTCGGACGCGTTGCGATCGGCGTCGGCGCCCTAGTGGTCTTGATTTCCTTTGGCAACTCTTTCTTGGTCCTGCCCGCCACGTCTTGGTTTGGGCAACGGAGCGAAGTCTCGGGGCGGGAAAAAGAACTGGAGATTATTCGCAAGGCCAATGATGAACTGCAAACCGAAGTTGATCGACTCAAGACAACTGCTGGGGTGCAGGACGCAGCCCGAGATGAATTGGGCTTCATCTTGGCGGGTGAATCACGCCGACAGATTATTGGCGACAACCGAGCACCAGTTGACCTCCCCAAGGGCTGGCCGTACGATCTGATCACCCAAATCGTGACCATCAAGGTTGCCGAGGTGGTCGTTGAGGCTTCTGAGCAGGCCCCCTGAGACCCCGCAAAATCGCAGTTCGACAGTAATGATGAGCACTTCATAGGAGTAATGTCTGAGTTGTTGGGAGCAGTTCTCAGCACTTGTACACAGGGGTTCAATCGTGACTGGTGGCAGCATTCTTGGTAATCGTGTTCTTCGCAAAGAAGATCCAAAGTTTCTTACAACTGGCGGAGAGTATGTCGATGACTTACTAAATGAGCCGCGCCTTGTGGGGGGCCTTCACGTCACGTATGCGCGGTCCTCGGCGGCTCATGCCCGCATCAACTCAATTGATACCTCAGAAGCAGAATCAATGCCGGGTGTCGTCGCAGTTTTCACCGCAGCCTCGCTTGAGTTACAGCCTGTGCCAGCGGCCTTCAACCCAATGGTGGCGCGCACACTTCTTGCGAGTGACAAGGTGCGATATGTCGGTGAGCCAATCGTGGCGATCGTCACTGAAACTCGCGAACAAGGTGAAGATGCCGCTGAGGCAATCATCGTTGATTACGACTATCTCGAAGCATTCGTTGACCTTGAAACATCAATGGCAAGTAGCACACATATTTACGAATCCGCTGGAAGCAATGTTGTCTTTGATACAACAGCGCTTGGTATTCCAGAAAACACCGGTGACGCGTACTTTGAAGGTTGCGAAGTCATCGTGAAAGGTCGCTTCCTGAATCAGCGCGTCGCACCTTGCCCGTTAGAAGTTCGTGGTGCTGCTGCCGTATGGGGCGACGATGGTCGGCTCACACAATGGCTGTCAACTCAGCATGCTCAAGGCACCGTCGCTCCGATCGCTGCCGCTAACGGTGTCGCCGAAACTCAAGTTCATATTCTCACCCCCGATGTTGGTGGCGGATTTGGAGCCAAAATTGGTGCCTATCCAGAAGAACTTCTTCTCGGTGTGATCGCCAAGAAAGTTGGTTGTGCCGTGAAGTGGCGCGAGACGCGTAGCGAGTCAATGGTCGCTCTTGGCCACGGTCGCGCACAACTGCAGTACATCACTTTGGGCGGAACTAAAGCCGGCAAAGTCACCCACTACCAGTTGTGGGCAATTCAAGATTCCGGCGGATTTGCTGATATGGGAACGATCTTGGCCCCATTCATGACTCGCCCAATGTCAAGTGGCGTGTACGCAATTCCCAATATTGAATGTCGTACGACCTCTGTGGTCACTAACACCACTCCTGTTGTGGCATACCGCGGCGCTGGCCGTCCTGAAGCAACCGCAGCGATTGAACGCGCCATGGATCTATTTGCATTTGAGATTGGCATGGATCCCGCTGAAGTCCGAAGGATCAACTTGATTCCTAAGTTCCTTGAGCCACACACCACTGTCGTCGGTCAGACCTACGACGTTGGCGATTATGAGACTGCACTCGACAAGGCATTGCAGGTCGCCGGTTACACCGAGTTGCGCGCCGAGCAGGCCAAGCGTCGTGCGCGTGGTGACGCCAAGCAACTCGGAATCGGCGTCAGCGTGTACGTCGAAATCACTGGTGGCGTCGGCAACGGCGAATCAGCAAAAGTTGAAGTGCTTGATGATGGTCGCGCTGTGGTCTACACAGGTACATCTCCACATGGACAAGGTCACGACACGGCGTGGTCCATGCTTGTTCAAGAGCAGACTGGCATCCCAATGGACAAGATTGAACTTGTCTGGGGAGACACCGACCTCGTTCCAATCGGTACGGGCACCATGGGTTCACGATCCTTGCAACAGGGTGGAAACGCAGTCTTCGCAGTAGCCGGCGAATTGGTCAACAAGGCCAAATCAGTCGCGGCGCGCATTCTTGAAGTGAGCGAAGCCGATGTCGTCTTGGATAAGGATCGCGGTGCCTTCCATGTTGTGGGCACACCAGCGGTCACAAAAACTTGGGCAGATCTCGCCGTCGCTGAAAAATCAACTGGTGGTCTCAACCATAACGATGTCATCAATGTCTCCGGCGCAACATTCCCCTTTGGGGCACATGTTGCTGTCGTGGAAGTCGACACTGAGACAGGCAAAGTTCGCCATATCGCGCACACTGCCTGTGACGATGCTGGCAAGGTTCTCAATCCGTTGCTCCTAGAGGGTCAGATCCACGGTGGCGTGGCTCAGGGAGCCGCTCAAGCCCTTCTTGAAGAAGTTATGTACGACGCTGATGCCAACCCCATCACATCCAACTTGGCGGACTACGGCTTCATCTCCGCGGCCGAACTGCCGAGCGTGACTGTGGTGCATATGGAGACCCCCACCCCTATCAACTTGTTGGGAGCCAAAGGCATCGGCGAATCGGGCACTATCGGTTCAACGCCAGCACTTCAGTCCGCCGTTGTTGATGCTGTCTCACATTTAGGCGTGCGCAATATTGAAATGCCTTGTACCGCAGAGCGCGTCTGGCAAGCAATCCAAGCCGCTCGCTGAGATAAAAATTGACAAATCCCCGTGTTTGAGTCGCCTCAAATCCATCACTTGTAGGATACAACCTTATGTCTGACTCCCCGATTCTCGCTAGCGGATTGGTTCGCCACTTTGGTTCTGGTGCCAACATTGTCAAAGCAGTCGATGGGGTTGACCTCGAAGTTCGCCAA
>BJGB01000210.1 GCA_014190215.1 Actinomycetes bacterium
GTCTGATTAGCCCCATCGTTGTCAGTAAAGCCGAGGGAAGTCACTTTTGGGATGAAGCAGGCAAAAAGTACCTCGACTTCTCCAGCCAATTAGTCAATGTCAATATTGGACATCAGCACCCAAAATTAGTCGCAGCCATTAAGGAACAAGCCGATCGCTTATGCACGATTGCGCCGTTCCACGCTAACGACGCGCGCAGTGAAGCCGCACGCCTCATTGCCGAGCGTGCACCTGGTGATCTGAACATGGTCTTTTTCACAAACGGTGGGGCCGAGGCGACAGAGAATGCACTGCGCATGGCGCGACTTCATACTGGGCGTCATAAAATTTTGACAACATACCGTAGTTATCACGGAGCAACTGGTGGAGCGATTCAACTCACTGGTGATCCACGCCGTTGGCCGAGCGAACCCGGTTTACCAGGAGTCGTCAAGTTCTGGGGCCCGTACCCCTATCGCTCGGCGTTTCACAGCAGCAGCGATATTGAAGAATCACAACGCGCACTGCAACACCTGCGCGACACATTGATGGTTGAAGGTCCACAAACTGTTGCTGCGATCATGCTTGAAGGTGTCGTTGGTACGAACGGAATTCTGGTTCCGCCGCCGGGGTACATGGCCGGCGTGCGTGAAATCTGTGATGAATTCGGAATTGTGTTCATTGCTGATGAAGTGATGTCGGGGTTCGGTCGATGTGGCGAATGGTTCGCTATTGACAACTGGAAAGTCGCACCTGACTTGATTTGTTTTGCCAAAGGTGTGAACTCTGGTTACTTGCCATTGGGCGGCGTGATCATTAGCGATCGTATTGCCGACACTTTCCGCGAGCGGCAGTTCCCTGGTGGACTGACCTATAGCGGTCATCCATTGGCGTGTGCGTCAGCTGTTGCGAGCATCAATATTTTCGAAGAAGAAGGGATCATTGACAACGCCCGGCACCTTGGTCGTGACGTCATTGGACCCGAACTTGAGAAATTGAAAGCCAATCATCCGAGCGTCGGAGATGTTCGTGGCATTGGTGTTTTCTGGGCGATTGAGTTAGTCAAAAATCGCGAGACACGTGAACCTCTCGTGCCGTTTAACGCTGCTGGCCCAGCCAATGCCCCAATGGTCGAACTGATCGGCGCCTGTAAGGCAAAAAACTTGTGGCCTTTTGCCCACTTCAATCGCATTCATGTCGTGCCACCTTTGACGACCAGCGACGATGATGTGCGATCAGGAATCGCGATTCTCGACGAAGTTCTCGCCCTCGCTGACGCGCACTACGTCGGCTGACGCGTCGTGAGTGCTACCCCAAGTAGCGCCACAAGCAAGCCAAAGATAGCTAGGACTCCCAAACGTTCGCTAAATAACGCCGCTCCCTCGATTGTGCTCAATGCTGGAGTTAAGAAGAACAGGCTGCTGACTTTCACAGCTGCATGACGCTGCAACAACCACAGCATGATGAGTACCGCGGCGATGGAGAGTACAACGACAGCCCACACCAGCGACCACCAAAATCTTGCTGTCCAGCGCACTTCAAAATGCTCGACGCTCACAGAACCGATACCGAGAACAACAGCGGAGATTACGTATTGAACGGCAGTTCCGCGCAACAAAGGCATCGTGACACCGCGTGAACGTTGCAACAAAGTCCCCGCCGACATTCCAACAACTGATACAACCATCGCCACAACCGCCCCAACGGTAATTCCGCTGACTCCCGCGTTCAGACGATCAATGACAACTGCGACCACACCACCAAGCCCACACCCGACTCCGATCCATTGTTGAGGTCGCAATTTCTCACTCAATAACAAGAGTGCGCCAACTGAGGTGACGACTGGATGCAGACCAGCAATAAGCGCAGATAGTCCTGACGGTAGACCGAGATCGGAAGCAATGAACACGCCTCCTAAATAGATCGCGTGCATTCCTAAACCAGTCAGCATGGCCCACTTCACTTGGGTTGGTGATATTGCTGGAGCGTTCGTTACGAGAGCGATCGCCCACAGAACGCCGGCGGCGATCACCATCCGCAAAAACAAAAATGTCAATGGCCCTGCATCGCGTGTACCGTAACGCGCCACAATGAAGCCAGTACTCCACAGCAACACAAAGACAACGGGAGCAGCTGCCACCATGAGAGATGGCGTAGCGCGAAATGGGCGGGCCGCTTTCGCGACCCGCCCATTCACACTTCCAGAGGGAAGCGCCTGATTAATCAGGCGCCTGCTTCATTCAATGTCACGTCAATCGGGGTGAAACTTGAACCCTTCGTGTCGACACCTAGGCCATCAAGAATGGCGAGAGCGGCTGTGACGATGTCATTGGTGTAAGCCTCAGCATCGGGTGCTGCAGTAAGGACGGTTGAACCTTCAAGGTTCTTGGTCTCCTGAGCAAGCTTTGCAGAGCGGTCCCAAGCGGCAGCATCAATCATGCCAGCACCACCGGAGGCGGGCCAGATGAGCTTGTTCACTTCATTCATCTGCCACAACTGGTGCGATGCACCAAGCTTTGAACCCTTTGAAACAACGATGTCGGCGCAAGCCTGAGCGTTATCACGGCAGAATGCCCAACCCTGGATTGAGGCAGCAACGAACTTGGTCGCGGTGTCCTTGTACGCAGCATCGCTAGCAAGACGCTCACCTGAAGCCCAGATGGCGTCCTGCAACATGCCGACACCCTCGTCTTCGTAGCTCACGACGTTGAAGTCGTCAGCGGTGTACTGCTTGCCAGTGGCTGGGTCAATTGCTTCCAACACCTGTGCGTATTCGTTGTAGGTCATTGCCTCAGCGGCATCGATGTCACCAGCGAGCAAAGCCGCCATGTCAAACGACTGCTGAACGAGAGTGACGTCAGCGGCGGGATCGAGACCGGCCTTGGTCAAAGCAGCGAAGATTTCAAATTCGTTGCCGTAGCCCCAGTTACCGATGTTCTTACCAGCAAAGTCTGCGGGCGATGTGATGCCCTTGTCCTTGAACGAGACCTGCAAGGTGCCCGAACGCTGGAAGATCTGCGCT
>BJGB01000211.1 GCA_014190215.1 Actinomycetes bacterium
TCCCGTGCGGGCTTTTTAACTATTTATCTATTTATCCATTTAATTTCTTTTGTTCTCGCCGCCTTCGGTGGCGAGAACAACAAATTTTTTCGGCTTCAGCGTTTGAGTTAAGCAGGACTCATTAAGCAACGAGTGGCCATGGTTGGTTACGTTCGACACCGAGTGCGATATCAAGCAGGAGTTGTTCAGTGAAATGGCGCGACACAATTTGCAAGCCGACAGGAAGGCCGTCGACGAAGCCCGAGGGAATGGAAATAGCCGGGTTGCCGTGAATATTGGCGGGGAAGGTCAAGCGACCGTTGTTCCCTGCACCTCCGTGAACGCCACCAAAGTTTGATGGCAGGGGACCCTCAGCCGCAAATGCCACATCTGGGTTAGATGCGGTGATCACCAGATCAACTCCATGAGTGAGGTGAAATATCTCGGCCATACGTTCATTCACAGCGGTCCGCCGCGACTCAATGCGGGCACGTGCTTCGGGGCCATAACGTTCCATCGTGCTTGCTAAGCCAAAACTAATTTCTGGTGTGAGTACATCAGCGCAGTCGGGCCAACGCTCACCAAGTTGGGCGTGGATGGAGAGCATGCCACTGATACTCCAGGCGGCACCCATGCTCGGCACTGTTGTGTCAATGTCAAGGCGCTTCCATTGGTGCTCTTTGATTAAACGATCAGCGTGAGCGCTCAGCACTTCCCACATTTTTGGTGAGACCACTGCGCCACCCCAGTCGGGGACAACTGCGACTCGAAGTCCGCGCAGAGCATCGGTGAAGGAACCAAGATGTGGTTCCCACGGCGCAACCGAAGGCAGGCTGAGTGGATCGCGCGGATCACGGCCAGACGTGACATCAAACCAACGTGCCGTATCGCGCACACTGCGAGACACGCATCCAGTGACAGTGGTGATATTTCCCAGTTGAACTTTGGGAGCGCGCGGGATGCGTCCGTATGTGGCTTTCAAGCCAACAAGCCCAGTAAAGCCTGCGGGAATTCGGATAGATCCACCACCGTCGCCAGCAGTAGCCAAGGTGACGAGACCTCCTGCCACGGCGGCAGCACTACCGCCCGATGAACCACCGGGCGTACGCCCATGCTGCCAAGGATTATGAGTTGCTCCATGCATCACCGTGCGCGTGACATTGACGCCACCGAATTCGCTGGCCGTGGTTTGACCGATGAGAACGACCCCTGCAGTTTCGAGACGCTCAACCATGACCGATGAAAAATCGGCGACGATGTCACTGAGTGCCACACAGGCTTCGGTATCTGGCCAACCCGCTACCTGATCAAGTTCCTTGACGCCGATCGGAACGCCACCAAAGGGCAAGTTGATATCTGCTGAACGTGCGGCGGCATAGGCCCGTTCTTGATCGAGATGTCCAAAGGCGTTGAGATCGCTTGAGGTGATGGCGGCATATGTGGCGTCCAATTCTTCAACGGGGGAGCGCTCACCCGAGCGAAAGGCCTCCACCAGCGAGCAGGCATCGCCTTGCCATGTTGAAGAAGAATTTGGATTTGATCCTGAGTGAGAAGTCACAGCCATGGGTTGAGACGCTAGTCGCCGTCTAGAGTTCACGACGATGGATAGCCGACAGTTCTTAGGTTTACAAGCCACGCACAATCCCCATCGTTGGGTTCTCCCTGTGGTGACTGGGATCTCAACGGGCGGAGGCTTTCTCTATGGTGGCTGTGGTCTCGGTGCTGCCGTAGCGGCTATGGAGGGTACATCTGGTCGGCGAGCCGTGTGGGCGACCGCTCAGTATTTGTCCTACGCCAAGCCCGGCGAGGTGATGGACATTGATGTGACTCTCGCAGTCCACGGTCATCAGATCACTCAGGCGCGTGCGGTCTGCCATGTCGGTGATCGCGAGATATTGACTGTGAATGCTGCTCTGGGAGATCGTGATCTTGAGGCAAGTGGTCAATGGGAGAAAATGCCAACTGATATTCCTCGTCCGCATGAGTGCAAAGAGCGCCCCCATGTTTTGGATTGGTCGGGCACGGTCAGTGGTCGTATGGATCAGCGGATCATCAAGGGTCGTGAAGAAATAGAAGAACTTGATGGGACGCCAGGTGACGGACAAGTTTTGTTGTGGTCGCGAATACCTGAAGTGATTGAGGGCATCGACGCCGCAACTCTGGCAATCTTGGGTGACTTTGTGCCCATGGGTGTCGGACAGTCGCTGGGCATTCGCGGTGGTGGAAATAGTTTGGACAACACCTTGCGAATCGGCACCTTGGTGCCGACCGAATGGGTCTTACTTGACATTCGGATTCATATGGTTGGGCGCGGTTTCGGTCATGGTCTCGTGCACATGTTTGCCGAAGATGGGACACTGATGGCCACAGCAAGTCAAAGTTGCATCGTGCGCTTTTGGCGCGATATGCCTGGCCCAGGGCCCGCTGGTAAGGCGAAGAAATAGCCCAAGTCTTTGATGGCGGTTGTTGTCGGTAACAATGAAGCCATGACATCTGCACCTTCCTCGTTACCTCGCCGTCCCGGTATGACGGTTCCACTCCCTGGTCATCTGCACACTCATCGTGAGCGCCTCAATGAGTTAGCGGAGATGGGCTACACCGACATTTGGTCAGCCGAGTCTGATGGTGCCGACGCTTTCACACCTTTGGCGATGGCAGCGGCTTGGGAACCGCGACTGCGATTGGGCACTGCAATTGTTCCCGCATATACGCGCTCGCCAGCTTGTTTTGCGCAAAGCGTGGCCAGCATGGCAGATGCCGCCCCTGGTCGTTTCGCCATTGGAATTGGTTCAAGTAGCAATGTCATCGTGGAGAAGTGGAACGGTGTTCCCTTTGTCGAGCCGTACAAAAAGGTGCGCGATGTTGTTCGCTTTTTGAACGATGCGCTGTCTGGTGAGAAGGTAGCCAAGTCCTATGACACCTTTGAAGTGAATGGTTTCAAGTTAGGCGTTCGACCAGAGATCAAGCCGAAAATT
>BJGB01000212.1 GCA_014190215.1 Actinomycetes bacterium
GTTGATCACGAAGTCATGCGTTGCCTCAACACTGACTAACTCTTTCCTCAAAATTCTGTGGTTTGGCAGCACATTTTGCAAGGGACCATTCGTTCATCCTTGTATGACCGCTAAAAAGCCAAGTGCTCCCCCACAACCTGAAACCGCCCCCGTACGAATTTGGGTGCTCCTTGATTCCTCTGGATCGATGGAATCCCTGCAACTCAATGTTGTGGAGAGCCTCAACGCTTTCGTCGCCGAACAAGCCGCCACCGATCCCGCAACGGCCATCAGCATTCACACCTTTCCCAGCGTTCCCTACGCTCGCAAGGCTGCTGGTGTGATCACTGTTTTGGTGGACGATGTTGCCGCAGGTTCCCTGGTCTCTTTCACCCCTGATGATTACTCCCCAAACGGCAATACTCCGCTGTACGACAGCCTCGGCGAGTTATTGCGGCGCGCCGAAACAGACAACAACAAACGAATCTCACAGGGACTACCTTGCCAAGACCCACTCGTCGTGATCATCACTGATGGGCAAGAAAACGCCTCGCGCTGGCATCACAGAAAGTCTGTTTTTGAGCATATTGAACGTCTGCAAGCCGATGGATGGGCCTTCATTTTCCTCGGTAGCAATCAAGAGGCGTGGACCGAGGCCGCCAAAATAGGAATCACTCGCGGCGACAGTTTGACCTTTGAATCTTCACCTACTGGTCTTCGAGATGCGCTCAGCACGGCATCCAAAAGCGTCAGTGAGTATCGCACTATGACTCGACCGCTGCGGTCTGAAAAAAGAAATTCAATGATGCACATTTTTGAACCTAGTGATCGTTAGTACTTCTGAAGAGCAAAACAACCCACAAACAAAAGGAAAAATCATGACCAAGACAAAGACCCAAAAACTGCCTGATACCGCAACCGTGCTCCAGGACACTTTCATCTCGATTGTCGCTGATGCCAGCGGTTCAATGGATCACCTCCATGCCACTGTGATCAAAGGACTCAATGACTTCATCGCCGAACAGGCCAAGTCACCAGCTGTCTCGAAGGTCAGCATCGTTCAGTTCCCAGCCTGCGACGGTGACCCAGGAATCCGCAGCATTTTGAAGCTGACCGATGTCAAAAAGGCCCGTCCCATCACCCCAGAGGATTACATCATTAACGGAATGACTCCTTTGTACGATGCGATTGGACTCGTCATTGACAAAGCCGACACCCGCATCGCCAAGCGTGTCGCTGCTGGTAAAACGCCAGAGTCACAAGTCATCGTGATCTTTACCGATGGTGGCGAGAATGCCAGTCGCCGATACAGCCAAACAGACATTTTCAAACTGATTGACGAGCGCAAAGCCCAAGGCTGGGTTTTCGTTTTCTTAGGGGCGAATCAAGACTCCTTTGAGACCGGTGGCAGCGTTGGTTTTGATGCGGGAAATATCATGGACTTCGAAGCTTCAGAAGAGGGCATGGCTTACGCCTTGTCAACAGCCTCCCATTCCCTTCGTCTTCTGAGTGTGATGCCGCTTGAGAGCCGCTTTGCGGTACGCGACCAAATTTTCAGCCTGGGAAATAATGACGCCGATGACGACGCCGATGAAGTCTGAGGTAACTGCAGCAATGGGCCACCGAGTGATTTCGCTCGGTGGCCCCACCGCCATCGAGTCAGCCACGGATACCGAGACACGAGCATCTATTCCCTCAGTGGAACATCACACAACAAGAAAGGGACCATCTATGACGAAACCCACCCGAGCCAAAGTCAAACCTAAAGATCAAGGTCTAGAACTTCCACAGTGCTGGCAAGACGTCAATGACGCCCTCGCCGCTGGCATTGATCGCTTGATTTTGTTCGGGCCTCCAGGAACTGGCAAGACCTTTGCTGGGCTCAACGTCGGCGATGTCGAGGGTGGCGCGTTTCGTCTCATATGCAACGAGGACATGACTGCTGCCGATGTCACCGGCCACTTCATGCCGACAGCTAACGGAACATGGAAATGGCTTGAGGGAAGTGTGCTCAAAGCTTGGCAAGGAGATGGCCTTCGTGGTGGTCGAATCGTCGCTGACGAAATCGATCGTGCCTCAGGTGATGTGCTCTCTTTATTGCTGAACATGTTTGACAATCGTGAAAGTGCTTCGTGGCAACACCCCGATTCCGGCAAAGTCTTCAAACCCCTACGCGGCTTCTCGGTGATCATGACGACGAATATTGAAAACATGCGCGACCTACCAGTTGCACTACGTGACCGTTTCCCGATCGCCATTCGTATCGACCGACCCCACCCTGGAGCGCTGGCACAACTCTCCCCATATCTACGAGCCCCAGCAGCGGCAGCTGTTGATGCAGATAAGGAACGTCGATTTAGCGTTCGCTCATTCATGGCATTTGACCAATTGGTCAAGCAGGGCCTGACTGTCGAGCGAGCGGCCGGCCTGGTCTTCGGCAAATTTGCCACGGACATATTGGATGCATTGCTCATTGACAAGGTCTCGGTCACAGCAGCAAAGGCATCTTGATGGACTTGCGTCATGCCATGCCCGAGTGGCTGACGCGCCTCGACCGTGATGCCGCCCCTTGGGTTGTTGTCGCTGGAAAGGCGCAGCGAGGCGAAGCATTCACTGATTTGGTGGCGCATCGTATGCAGGTACCCATGGGAGCCGATGAAACATCGCGTTGCATCCGTGCTCACGAAATGATGCACGCCAAGGTCAGTCCAACAGCGGTGACCGTGCCTAGCGATCTCGGTCATCTATCGCCCAGCACTTTGATTGTGGCCGAAGAGTTTCGGGTCAATATGTTGGTCGGAGCTGCGGGCTTTCCTGTCATGAAGTATTTGGCTGATGGGAGCGAGAAACGTACGGGTGAACGACTCGCCGTCAACAAAGATTGGAACGAAACTGTCCATATGTTGGCTGCTACGTCGGGCACGAAAGCATTC
>BJGB01000213.1 GCA_014190215.1 Actinomycetes bacterium
CTCTGCGCGGATCAGACCATCGGTCCCATGCACCAACGTCCGTAGTCCCTGATGGCCATGAACGAAAAGCGAACGAACGGCCAGATCCAGTCGAACCAAAGAAAGTTCGTCTCCTGAACGATTGATCTGTGCTTCAATCTCTAACGATAGAGGAGGTACCTCAAGATCTTGACGAGCCGCTACGTGTCGTTGAGAACGCAGGCGGAACAAAATTCCCAAGCCAACGGCAAGAGAAACTAAAAATGCATTTCGCCCGAGGTGATTCTCGCTCGGTCCCGGAGGTACTTCACAGTTCTCTTCATCATCAAGGTTTTGTCCGACATCCTGAGCGAGAGCCAAGCGCTGTGGTCCAAAGGATCCGATTGTCATCAATGGAGTGATCAACAGCAGATAGGAAATCAATCGGCCTGTCCACGACTGAGAACGACTGACGTGATCGTCACCATGGCGCACATAGCGGTATAAGGCACCGAACACAGCGACAATGATTCGCACAGCACAAAACACGATTGTGATCAGGCAGATCCATAAAACCATGCGAAAGTTCTGAGCGTTCATGAATCAAAGATCTCTGCCGTGCGCGTTGCCGACACGGTGCGACTCGAAATACCCACTAATCGCAAGAGTGTCGTGGCCTGAGTCATTCGCACGGTGACCGTGACCGTGCGATATCCCACAGTGACATCTCCGACTAAGCCATAACGTTGCAAATATTGTTGGGCTGCAATTTTCGCCGCTACTGGATCAAGGAATCGCCAACCGAGGCGTAAAAGTGTGACCTCTTGTGCACCCACGCGGGCAGCGTTTTCTGCATGATCACTAGCCGATACACGCGCCGACACAATTCGCCCACTATCAACTGCCAAGCCGGCAACGGCAGTAAATGAGAGAACTAATCCCACCACGAAACCCGTGATCACACCCTTATCTCGGGACTGAGCGGGGACCATCTCAGTTATCGGCTCGATAGCGGTCAACTATTTCAGTTGAAGAGGCCTGCAGACTCACAGTATTGGCTCCGAGTAGCGAGAGACCAGCAGTGGAGGTCCGACAGGTCACGTTGACGGTGACCGAACCGGTATTACCCAGTTTCAGATAGATCGTGGAGACCACCGGGTTAACGCACGATAAGCCCGATGAGGTCAAGTCCTTGACGACAGCATTTGTAGCCACAACATTCATACCTAAAGGTGAGACCAATGAGGCCGCCCGCGCACCTTGATCAGCCGCATGGCGTAATTCGTTCAGTCCTTCACCAGCGCGGCCAGCATGCACCACAAAGATCATCAACATCACCAGTACGGGTGTCAGCAACACCATCTCCACTGCCGCGCTGCCCCGATCACTTTTCATCGATTGACCTCAAAAGTGAAACGTTCAAGTGGCTCAATCACTGATCGACCAACGGAGCTAGAAAAGAAGGGGATAATCCGCGGAACTTTGACCTGCACTGTCACGCTCACGATCCCTGCACTGACCACGACAAGCGGTGTCGCAAATAATTGCGCTCCAGCGGCCGTCACAAAATTGCTGGCCGATGTTTGACCAAGTTGAACTGCAACTGAACTCGTGATATTTACCGAGGATGCGGCGGTTGCACCTTGGGCCGCCGCCGCACCCGCGACATTTGAGGTGTGAAAATAAAGTCCAGCTTGAATGGCCAACATCAAGATCAAGATGATCACCGGCACGACTAAAACAACTTGCGCCGAGGTCTCACCTTTATCTCGTTGGCTCAAGGACATCTCAGCCCAGGTTCAGTGAATTGGCTTTAGTGCTGATTTTGCCGGACACGATGACCCCGACTGAAATTGCTAAGCCGATGAGAGCGGCGGCCATGACCACTGTTGTGGCACTGACTTCGCCACGGTCACGATCACTTTCCTGGGACGCCTGTAAACGAATGGTGTAGTACTGCCATAGTTGCTTGAAATTTTCCATATCTTTTCCTTTTCCTTGTGTTTGTTTATTGAGAACCAAATCCGGAATTGATCATTTGTAATGCTGGGTAGCCAAGAAGAACGAGAAATCCCAAGAACAGCAGAACCATCGGTAAGCCCATCCGCTCGGTCGCCGAATTCGCTTGAGCCTCAATCTCGGCCAACTGCTTCGAGCGCATGGATGAGGCTTTAGCAACTAAAGAGGCCGTCATCCGCGCCCCTTGTTCACCACCGAGACGAATGGTGGCAGCCAACTCGGGCAACTCTTCAATGCCCAGTCGCTCTCCCTCGACTGCCAACACTTCCCACAATGACTGACGACGTGAACGTGCCACATCTAAAGAATCAGCAATCCGAATAAATGTTTCTCCGTCCCCAACTCGAGATGCACTCACTAAGGCCGTTTCGATTCCAGCGCCGCCAGCCAACATGATTGATACCAAATCCAAGAAAGCCGATAATGCTGTTCTGAATTCACGCCGTCGAGCCGATGCGCGAGTGCGTAATTGAATCACCGGCAAGATAAAACCTAAGACTGCGAGAATCAACGAACACACCATCAGTAGTGGTAGAGGTAATCCAGACCCACCTAAAGTTGTCAGCACCAACATTGCCAGTGGCAGAATCGCTCCGATGAGAGCACCCAACAGCCGTTCAGTGGTGACCTCGGTCAAAGTTCGATCACACATTGCCAGATCAGATGTTGAGACCGAGAAGTGTTTTTCAATGAGTCTGACTAGTAACTGCATCTGCGAGTGACTCGCTGTTGCTCCTGAGCCGTACTTGGGGAGAACTGTCACTAAGGCAGGACGACGTAGAGATTGGCGGATCAATAACCCTCCGAGACCAGCGCCCACACCCCAAAAGATCATGGTGCCACGGCAGACATAGGGCGAGCGATGAAACGCGGTGAGATAGTAAAGCGACCCAAACGTTGCAACATCACTAAGGAAGTGCCGAACATTGCAAT
>BJGB01000214.1 GCA_014190215.1 Actinomycetes bacterium
ATTGCGTTCAATCCATTGATTGATTTGTGGGCGCTGTGGTCCATCTCCGACCAAGGTTAAAGAAAGATTTGGGACTCGTTTTCTTGCCACTGCCACTTGTTCAAGGAGTTCCACAAAACGTTTAACTGGCGCTTGCCGGCCCACCGCGAGGACTGACGGATGATCAGTCTTAGTTCCACCTGGGCTAAAAAAAGCATCCACTCCAACGGGTCCCGTCGTCACGAGATTTGGCTTCCAACCCAATTCAATGAGTTCTTGTTGTGTGTCATCCGATGTCGTGACAGTTGGAGTGCGCCGATAAAAGGGTGGAGCAAACTTCGTTTCCAAGGCCCGCCCAAGTGCCGCCAGCGGAGCAGGAAAGACCTGACTCCACATCGGTCCATGAATGTGATGAAGGATCAAAATGCGCGGTTTACGACACCATAAGGGCGACATCCATGGCACCCCATTCCAGATCTCCACAAGAGCGTCATAGTCCCCCATTCGACCCGTGAGTTCAGAACCCATGACTCGTGGGAAAACGGTCATCCGCCCACCACGACGAACTACGTCATACCCGTTTCGTTGTGCGACTGCGGGTAAACCCACGGCATGGGATGTTCGATGCAAAATAGAGAGGCCAGCTTCTTGCCAACGTTTCATAAACTCATCAGCGTGATTTTCTGAACCACCTGCTTCGTCGTCATCAAAATCACGCCAAGCCAAAACATGAACCCGACGGGTACCGCTGTCGAGCATTTCACCAGCCATCTCGACGAGAGAAAGACTATCTGAGGTATCCGCTATCTCACTCATGGAAATAGATCCGCCCCGAGTGGAACTTCGAATACGGCACCCGGCAGCCGGATCTCGCTATAACGCGCCACCTTGGTAAAAAGATCATCAGGGATTTGGGTGAATAATAAGATTTGCATATGCCCATATTGAGAATCAAGCAATGTCACCCATTCTGGATGACCGAGAGCGGACATTTCTTCGTTGATCTGAATACGCAAATCGTCAGATTCAATGCGCTCAGCATGTGAACGAGGGTCAAAGAAAGCCAACTGCGCAGCATCATCACGCAACGCAAAGGTAGAAATATTCTCTTGCCCCGTCACCAACCACAACACCGAGTCCGTCTCAGGTTCATTTCGCACACGAAACGGGCGGGCTGCGGCGCTAGCCCACTGATCAACAAAAAGGTGTTCACCACGACGCTCTAATTCAAGCAGCAATCCGAATGCTGTGCCTCCTAAAGCCGCTGGGTCATGCCAGCGCAACAGGTAATCGGTTTGCCGACTCAGAACTTCCGTGAGTTGCGGAGCGAGCCCACCCACCAATTTTGAATCGTTGCGATACGGCGGATTTGCCCCTACCGAAGCGATTGTTCCACTAGCTGTTATGGCGATCGTGAGAGCGGCAAGCGCACCCGCCATCAAGCGCTTGTCGTTGACAATTTTCTTGGATCGACTGCTAACCGCGCGCCACATTGACCATATGGAGGCCACAAGCCACATCACCGCGAGAGCCCACATCCAGCGAATGACATAGTCATAAAAACGTCCGAAGATTCTCGCCGTTGACACTAAACCAATCAGGGTTGTCGCCATCATCACAAATTGCAAAGAGAGAACGAGTCGATCTCGGCGACGCAAGGCGAGCCATGCTCCGATCATGATGATGAGAGAGAATCCAGCAAAGCCAAGAAAATTCGGCGAGTCATAGGGTGCCTTGCCGGGACCTGTCACAAATGGTCCAGCAAGATTGAATTCGCCAATCATCGCCTTCAAGGCTGCTCGATATCCAACAGTGTCCGATGGTGGGTCTGTGAAGTGTTGCCAGAGGCGCTGGAGGTTGCCCGGACCTGGCCTGAGTTGCTCGATCACTGGCGGCAACCACATCACCGTACCTATCAGCACTGACCACTTCAGAGAGCGGCGTAAGGGTGCAGAGGTTCTTGGCGTGGCAGACCGATCCTCATAGATTCTCCAAAACAAACTCAGGACCAATAGGCCTAAGACAAGCGGAACATAGGAAATGTGCGTCTGCACACAGAAACTTCCCACCGCAATTGCCAATGGCAAGCAACGATGCGCACCCAACACATGACCCCAAATCAAGAGCACGAAAACAAAGAATGTAAACACCGGCACCCACACATTCCATGGTTCAAGAAAAAAACGGGGAGATAGAGAACGAATCATCACCGCGATCCCCAAAGCTAGAATTATGGCCAAGGCCTGACCACCAAATTTCTTCGCAAGATGCAGAGCAGCCACAATCCCAAGCACATGTACTACTAACAATGAAACCAAAACCCCAAAACTTGTACGTGCAAAGAGCAAGTACACGGGATACATCACATACGCCATTGATGCACCTGGTGTTGACCCTTGATTATTGAGGTCATTGCCGACGCGAGCCGCCACCCCAATAAGCGGGAAATGGTTTGGTATCGCTCGCAGCATACGTTCAGTATGCGAAACATCACCTGTGGGATACCAGCGCTCGCCAATCATCGAGCCAATAGCCACGAATCCTGGAAGAGCGATAAAAACTCCTAAGAGAATGAGGGTTAAGCGAGGTCGCTCGGCAACTCGACTCTGAACTCCGACAAAGAGACGCGTGCTGAACTTTTGTATCACTGCACACCAGCCACGATGGCACGAGCAACACGTTGTTGACCAGCCATTGTCAATCCGTTCTCATCACGAACAATGATGTACCCGACTCCGGAGGCGTCTGTGAGACAATCGTCCCACCATAAACAACCAACATGTTCATTGCTGAGACCACTCTCGCCCAGTAGCGGCGAGGGGTTGCCTATCGTCGCTCCAGAGCGTTCTAGATGGCTCACAACTGGATC
>BJGB01000215.1 GCA_014190215.1 Actinomycetes bacterium
CAATTCGGCTGCAAGTTTGACAGTGTCGCGCTTTGTGCAGGCCATGAACATCGGTGGATGTGGTGTCTGAACCGGGTGAGGGTGAATCGGACGATTTGGAATCGTCATCAGATCGCTTGACCACTCAAAGCGTTCCTCTCGCCAAATCTGGCTGAGAATTCGCAAGGTCTCTTCAACTTGCGGGTAGGTGTCCTGAGCTTGTACGCCGAACATACCCATTTCTTGTTGCGTGGCGCCACGACCGGCGCCCACATCAAGACGACCGTTGGACAAAACATCGAGCATCGCCACTCGCTCGGCCACACGAACGGGGTGATTAAAACCAAATGGCATCAAGACGCAACCGTGACCGAGGCGAATCCGACTGGTTTTGGCGGCCACGAAAGAGAGAAAAATTTCTGGTGCGCTCATATGGGCGTACCAGGTCAGGGCATGATGTTCGACAGCCCAAATTGCATCAAAGCCCATCTCTTCGGCGAAAACTGCCTGATCAACACAGTCGCGCAGAACCTTTTGCTCATTGGATGGCGAAGCATCATTCATTTGACCCTCAAAAATGAGTGAGAATTTCATTGCACCGATCCCAGTCCTAGACCAACAAATGTTGGCTTTACTTTACGCTAGTTTATGTTACCCTAGTCACACCAAAGATGGACGCCGAGCAAGAAAAAAATACACCCTCAGCCACCCTCACGCACAGCCAGCAAACACAGTCAATCGGCACAGTCTGCGATGCTAGAGAACCACATAACTACTTCATGAAAGGCGCCCCCTGATGTCCCTACCTCCTCACCTCCAAGAACTGTCCGCCCGAGTCTCTAATTGGGGACGTTGGGGTGCAGATGATCGCCGCGGAACACTCAACCTCATCGACAATGCTGCTATTCGTCGTGGGCTCGCGGCAGCACGTCAAGGCCGATCCTTTTTACTCTCACTTCCATACGATGAAAATGGCATTCAGAATGGCGAAGTTCCTGGACGCGACAATCCGCGGCGAGCGATGCACATGATCAATGTGCCGTACACCGGGGACCCAACAAATTTTTGCACCAGTGACGACTCGGTGACCATGGGCGTTCAGTCATCTACGCACTGGGACACACTCGCCCACGTCGGATACGAAGGTCTTTTATATAACGGGGTCTCGGACTCAACCATTGATGAAAATGGAAGTCATCAACATGGCGTTGAAACTTTTGGTCCCATTGTTTCTCGTGGAGTTCTGCTTGATGTAGCCCGAGTTCATGGAGTCGATTTTCTCCCCGGTGGATATCCAATCACCGGTGATGATCTTGAGGCCGCCTGCGCTCTCGGTGGAATCACGATGGCACCTGGTGACATCGCCTGTGTTCGCACTGGCCATCAGTATCACCTGACGTCTGGGAACAAGGTGCTGTACACCACGGAACATCCTGGACTCTCGACGAAATCAATTCAGTGGGCAAGAGATACCGACATTGCCGCCATCGCTACCGACACAATGGCTTTTGAATGCTGGCCCTGCGAAGATCCAAATGTTTTATTGCCCGTGCATATGATCCACCTGCGCGATATGGGACTCATCCAAGGACAGAACTGGGTTCTCGATGAATTAGCCGCCGACTGTGCATCAGATGGTCAATACGATTTTCTGTTGTCAGCCAGCCCACTTCCATTGACTCGTTCAGTGGGAGGACCTATCGCCCCGACGGCGATCAAATAGCGTTGCCCTATTTGCCGATACGGGCGCCAGGTGGCAACACCGGAATATCAAATTCGGCCACTGGATACTGGAACATCGGGAACTTTGGCTTCGCTGTCGCGCGGTGACGGTCAGTGGAATGGATGCGGTCTGGATCATGATCGGGGATCACTTTGTCACCGAAGATTTCCAACATTTCATATACCTCTTCAGGATGCATCTGTTCAATCGGTAATCCGAAAACCAACTGATCACAGCCGACTTTTTCGTACTGTGTCAATTGCTCGCTGACATCATCTGGAGTTCCCACCATCAGCAGTCCGGATTCAATCAACATGTCCAACATTTCATCATCCATGTGGAACTCGGGTGGTGCCGCCGGTGTTGGCCAAACAGCAGCGTTGGGGTCACGTGACATGGTGTCGTGATAGAGGTTCACCAAACTCACGAGATAACCAAATCCTTGGCGCTTGGCGACTTCGCGAGCACGCTCGCGATCGCTCAGACACACGATGGTGTTCGTCATCATGATGTTGTCGTTGCGGAATTGTCCAACTTGATCAATGGGTGATTGGATCGCTTCTTTATATGCATCAAGACGTCCTTGCAAGGCGTAAATCGGCTCAAAGTTAAAGGCAATAGCACCAATGCCCATTTCGCCAGCCTTCGTGTAAGTGCCGGGATTACCACACGCCACCCAAATTGGCGGATGTCCTTGGCCGTATGGCTTTGGCAAAACATTATGTGGTGTTGGTACCGTGAAGTGTTCACCGTGGAAGTCGTAATCTTTTTGTTCCCACATTCGCGGAATTTCGTGAATCACTTCATCCCACATTGACTTTGTGATGTCGGTGTCCATGACATTGAACATCTTCAACTCGTGACTTCCCGCTCCGCGACCTGTGCCGAATTCAAAGCGACGATTGGTCATGTGATCGAGCATGGCGGCACGCTCAGCGATGCGCGCCGGGTGTTCTTTCAAAGTCGGCAAACTGGTGATACCAGAACATAAGTGGATGTAGTCGGTCTGACCTGCCACCCACCCCATGACAACCTCGGGAGCTGACATGTGGCTGTACTCCACGAGACCGTGATGCTCACCGAACCACCCATATTTCCAG
>BJGB01000216.1 GCA_014190215.1 Actinomycetes bacterium
AGAAGTATTGGCCAATGCGAGTGACAAGTTGCTCTGGCGTCTCGGATTTCAGTCGCAGATTACGGCAAATTTGGTTGAGGGATATGGGTACCAAGGGACGGGGAAAATGGGTGACTCCAATGGCTCAGTGGCCCATGTTCGCCGCGAGATTGACGCCGGGAATTACCAACATGTGGGGGCCCTGACGATGGACGATGTGACAAAGATTTCAGCCGACGATTTCGCCCTGGCGCGTATTCAGCGTCAAAACGAGACATTTCGCACGCCTGAACACATCCGCAAAATGATCGACATGACACTGTGATCTAGTTGTGCTCGTAGCCTGAGAAGTCGTGATTGTGATCGACGCTCAGGGACTCAAGGCATCGCGTCCCAATCGACCTTTGTTCGCCGATGTCTCACTGACCGTCAGTGATGGCGACCGTATCGGTGTGGTGGGTCTCAATGGATGTGGAAAAAGCACACTGCTGCGCATGATCAGCGGGGATCTTGAACCGGAAGCAGGAGTGGTTCGTCGTGGGCGCAATGCGCGGGTCGGCATCCTTGGGCAGACCCCAGTTCTGCCCGTGGGAACTGTTCGTGAGGCTGTCGGCAGTACGTGGCAGGGTGAAGCGATGTTGGATCGCCTTGGTATGAGCGGTCTGATTGAGAGCCAAACCGATGAACTATCTGGTGGCCAGAAGAAGCGGGTGGCCTTAGCGGCGCTTTTGATTGGCGAGTGGGAGGCCCTCATTCTTGATGAGCCAACCAACCATCTTGATTTAGATGCCATTGCCTATCTCGAAGAATGGCTCGCTCATTACAACGGGGGATTATTACTTGTCACTCATGATCGCCATGTATTAGACCGAGTGACAACCAAGGTTCTTGAGATTGATCGTGGCAAGGCGTATCTCCATGTCCCAGTTGGCTGGCACGCTGGATCTGGTTATGCGGCGTATCTTTCAGGGCGCAGTGAGCGAGAGGAACAAGCGGCCACTGCCGAGCAGGTACGCAAGAACTTGGCAAAGACTGAATTGGCGTGGTTACGCCGTGGAGCACCAGCGCGTACTACCAAGGCAAAATCTCGCGTGGCCTCAGCGACTGCTCTGGTGAACACCAAAGCCGAAGCCCCAGCGCGTCAAGGCGAATTGGGTTTAGGCAGAGACCTAGGATCGAAAAGACTTGGTTCAAAAGGAATTGAATTACACGGTGTGGGTTTTAGTTGGCCTAATGGTCAGCGAGTCTTGGCACCCTTTGAGCACATGCTGGAGCCGGGCGACCGTTTGGGCATCGTTGGACCAAATGGCGCGGGTAAGAGCACTTTGCTAGATCTCATTTCGCAACGCCTCACGCCCACCGAAGGAACGATTGATATCGGACGCACAGTCAAGATTGGGTACTACGACCAATTGGGTCGAGAACTAGATGTCACTCAGAGAGTGCGCGATGCGGTAGCGGGGGATAAGGGCTCTCCGTCTCTTGAAGACATTAACTTGATGAAGCGTTTTTGGTTTGATGGTGATTCTCAATTCGCTGAAATCTCAACTTTGTCGGGAGGTGAGCGCCGTCGTTTGCAATTGTTGTTAACTCTGATTGAACAGCCCAATGTTTTATTGTTAGACGAACCGACAAACGATCTTGATCTCGACACCTTGCGAGCGATGGAAGATTTCCTCGACGACTGGCCAGGCATTGTTCTTGTGGTGAGCCACGATCGAGCCTTTTTGGACCGCACGGTTGAAGAAGTCTTGGCTCTTGATGGTCAGGGCGGTGCATCGCTTGTGCGCGGTGGGGTTGCGGGGTGGCTTAAACAGCGAATCGAACGCGGGTCAAAGCCTTCGCAGGGGACCAAGAGTGTGAGCAACGGCAAAGTTGAAAACACAGGCGCTACACCGGTGATCCCTATGCCAGCGAAATCGGGTTCAATGAAAAGCCCAAGCACTTTGAAGCGGCTAGTTGGGCAAGCAGAAAAAGCCCTCGCGCAGGCCATCGCCGAGCGTGATATGCGTAGTGCCGAGCTTGTCACCGAGGCATCAAGTTCATCAGCCAGCCATGACTTGCTAGCAAAAATTGGTAGTCAACTAGCAATAGCGCAAACAAAAGTCGATGCTGCGGAGGACTCCTGGCTCTCGTTGGCTGCCGAGGCCGAAAGTCGTGGTATTGATATGTCGTGAGCAATTCAACATCGCCCCTCGGATATCGCTTCCCTGGTGGCAGATACACGATTGCTCACTGGGAAAACTGGCTACTGACTGATTGCACAACGGCGCAAGCGCTGCCCGAGAATCTTGCTCATCCGGTGTCCTTGTTCCATGTCCCGATTCTTGGCGCAGGCACGAGCATCGCTGAGTTGTTCGAAATTTGTGGTGCCGAGGGGCCTGGGTCTGTGGGTCTTGACGGCTACGACTGGGAGTACATGCATCCTTTGCGGGTGGGCGTTGAGTACCGCATGGAGGGTGGGATTGTGCGTTGGGAAAGTCTTGTGGATGAACGCGATCAGCCGTATGACTCCATGAGTTTTTCTATTGAGATGTTTGATGGTTCAGTATTAGTCGCGCGAATAACCAACACATGGCGATTTCGTCGAAGAAAAGTCGTGGGCGCATGAGTCGCATCATCAATGTTGGCGATCAATTACCTGAGTTTGTAGTCCCAAGTGTTGATCCCGCGCGCATGACAACAATGGCCGCTATTTTGCGCGATCCATATCGCGTGCATTGGGATCGTGAAGCCACGCGCGAGATGGGTCTTGATGGGCGTGTCATTAATCAAGGTCCGCTCAACCTCAGCTATATCGTCAATATG
>BJGB01000217.1 GCA_014190215.1 Actinomycetes bacterium
GGTACAACGGCGAAGCTGTCATCGGCGACACTCTGACCGAGGCTGTCAATCGCCTCTTCCCAAGGTCAAAAGTTGATTTAGGTGAAGTTGTTGGCGATTCAGGTTCCGATCCGGGTACTGATCCGGGTACTGATCCGGGTACTGATCCGGGTACTGATCCGGGTACTGATCCGGGTACTGATCCTGAAATAGATCCGAACTCTGATGATCCAGTGGCGTTATTGGAAGCAGCGGAAGTTCTATTTGACGAAGCCGATGCGGCGCTGCGCGACGGTGACTTGGGTACCTACCAGAGCAAGGTTGACGAGGCTCAAGCCCTCATCAGTCGAGCACTGACATTGCTGGGGCAATAGTTCTGGCGATTCAGATTTTTTTGTTGATCATGTCAACAACCTCGGTGAGGTCTTCAAGAAACGCAATTTGGTAACGAACTTGTTCGGCGGCGAGCCGACTTTGATCGGTATGTAGTGCTTCAATCTGTTGTGGAAGTTCAGTCACCGTGACTGCAATCTCCGTGGTGCGCTGTCCGAGAGTGTCAATGTCGCCCGAGAGTTCGCTGAGTTGATGGGTCACTTCGCTGCCCACTTGAGTGACACGGGCATTGAGACTGATGATCTTTCCGTCGACCTCTTGGAGACGACGAGATGCCTCCGCTTCGGTGGACGAGAAAGTGTTGAGTTGAAAGCGCAGTTCGTCAATCTGCCGTCGCAGTTCGACGACCTCGGCCGGGTCAACCGGAGGAGTCTTCGGTGTTCGCTTAAACAATCCCATGCGACCTCTAGGGTAGTTCTACAATCGGAGCGTGAAGTGCATCGCCATTGTTATTGCCATGTCATCAGAGGCGGAACCGATTCTGAGGGCACTTAACGCTCAAGAAATCTCGGCGGTCCCGTTGTTGCCCTTCAAGTTCTATGAGGCTCACCGCAGTGAATGTCGGATCATCATTTCGGTGAATGGGGTGGACAAACATCACGGAGTGGACTCCATTGGAACTGAGTCCGCGGCACTTAATACGTATTGTGTGATTGATCGTTTCAAACCCGATTTAGTTATTTCGGCAGGCACCGCAGGTGGATGGAGTGCGCTTGGGGCGGTGATCGGCGATGTGTATCTCAGCGATCAAAAGTTTGTGCATCATGACAGGCGCATCGGGATCGCCGGATTTTCAGAATATGGCATTGGTTCCTACGCCGCTGTGCCTGTGAGCGCTTTGGCGCGGGCATTGAATGTCAAACAAGGAATAGTTACGACAAGTAACTCACTCGACGAAAACGATGATGATCGTCGGCTGATTGCGGAGTCAGGTGGTTCGGTCAAGGATATGGAAGCCGCCGCTGTGGCCTATGTCTGCGAAATGATGTCAACCTCAGTCATGGCAGTTAAAGCCATCACTGATCTGGTCGACCATCCCACGGCGACAGCAGAACAATTCACCGCCAACCTGACTATGGCATCTCGAAAACTGGGGGAGAATCTGCTCAAGATCATGGACTTCTGCGCCCCTCGCTCGGTATGGGATCTTGAGGGCTAGGGCAATTTTGCTTCGCGTTGGTGACGGCTCTATCTTCCCGTACACTTCAGGTTTCCGCCGCGGGGTGGAGCAGTCTGGTAGCTCGTCGGGCTCATAACCCGAAGGTCACAGGTTCAAATCCTGTCCCCGCCACCAAGTGTTTGAGGCCTGTCAGCTTGCTGGCAGGCCTCAAACTATTTTGTAATGCTTCGCGAATTTAGAAAGAACACAATGAAGGATTCCGTTTCAGCGCATTGGTAGCGAGCGACTGTGCGCTTGCCCGCTCGTGACCGATAGACTGAAAGCGTTACGGAATGTGGCGCAGCTTGGTAGCGCACCTGCTTTGGGAGCAGGGGGTCGGAGGTTCGAATCCTCTCATTCCGACCATAAGCAACTAGTAAGTCAGCGTGAAGCGCTGATGCTCCCAGTCTTCAAGTGCAGCATGTGGTGAGCCACCTGATTCAAGTAGGTGCCGAGCCAATAAACCTTTTGCGGCTTTGGCATCGTGACCGGCAATCTTGCCTGACTTCTCAATAAAGGTCACCGAACTCAAGCTTGCATATGTGTCAGGTGTTGGAGTCCACGCGGCACGATGTTCATTCGGCAGCAAATCAATCACGTGGTGACCAGCGAGACGCGCGTTCAAAGTCTTTGACAACGGTTCGCGCCACCATGTCGACAACTTTCCGATAGGGGCAAACGACGCACCCATTTTCAATTTGTAATCTGGTATCTGATCGTCAAACCCCACCAGACCAAGCAGCCCAGAAAGAACGATGATTGATTCGGTCGCTCGGGCGTGAACCTTGGCGCTCATCGTTGCGGGCGACATGTGATCCCAAACGACACCGGTGTAGCGCTGATGGGCCGCCATTGTTGGAGCACCAGCGATTGAAGTGTTCATTTCCTGAGCACGCAGCAAATGTTTGCCCCCGACACCAAGCAACTTGGTGTCCCCGCCACCAAGTTCTTCAAGGGCAATCACGATCTGAGAACGGTATGTGCCAAGTGCTTTGCCGAAGTCACCCGTGGATGCCCTCCATTTGGGGGTATCCCCACCCTCGGCCTTGCCTTCAGAGGGGGGCAGCAGAATCGCAATAGGAGATGACGTTCGACTCACGGTACAAATTCAACTCTATGGCACTATCGGGTATCGTGATCCTCATGCAAATTCACGTAGATGCCGAGAAATGTCAGGGACATAATCGTTGCTATGCCCTAGCCCCCGAACTATTTGATGTTGATGATTACGGCAAC
>BJGB01000218.1 GCA_014190215.1 Actinomycetes bacterium
AAGGACTTGAACATGAAGATGAGATTTTCTCACTTCTTGAACGCGCGCATGGCGTCACGAGGTTGTCTCCCGACAGCGGAACTGACCTTGGTCAGCAAACAACTTTGGCAATGCATAAAGGTGAACGGTTGATCCTGGGATCGCAACTATCAACCGTGAACGGACGATCTGGACGTCCAGACATTTTGGTTCGTGTGGGAGAGAAGAAAAATGCAGAGGGAAAGTGGGAGTATCTTCCCGTTGATGTGAAGTTCCATTCCGCACTTGATGGGTCGGCTAAACCTAAGGAATGGAAGGTTGGGTCAATTGATGATCCTTGGTGGGAGTCATGCGTTCTCACTGAGGTAGGCAAGGGAACGCCCGAAAAAAATGACTCATTGCAGTTGGCTCACTACTGGCAGATGTTGTGCGATCTTGGGCATGCGGGCTCAACCGATCCACTTGGTGGCATTTTTGATCGAGATGGAATTCTCTTATGGCGGCGACTTGATGAGCCGATGTGGAAACATCCTGATCCGATCACTCAAGAGACGAAACAACGTTCGGCGCTAGAGATATCCAATCTAGAATGGTCTTTTCGCTGGCAGGCGATCAGTATTGTTCTCAAACAAAAGGCAGAACTTCGTTTAACAGAACCAATCCTGCACGGCAATTGCGCCCAATGTACGTGGAGTAATGTGTGTTATGAAGAGTTGGATGCGATCAAACATGTGTCGCTAGTCGCTGGAGTCACTCTGGATAACGTTCACTTGCTTGGAGCGGCCGACATCGTGACGATGGAGGAACTTGCTGCCGTGGATCTACGGACAGCACAACTGATGGTCGGAGCGAAAGCCAACAATATTGATTTGGCAGAATTGGTTGCCTCAGCGCACGCTTATTCACATCCGAGTGAACCTGTCACGGTGCTCACGGGAAAAAAGAAAAATGGGCCTGCATATCTTGAATCAGTCGGCATCACTACAGTTGGAGATCTCCTGACATTGAATTCCAAGGCATTGTTGATTAAGCCTTTTACCCGCTTGGTTTCAAGTATTGACGGAGCACGCGTGCGCCTTCGGGGCGATAGGCGCCCATATTCGGAACGGAACGATCCTTTGTCAAGCCTTTCGCGCGGAGATATTGAGGTCGACGTTGACATGGAGAATGCTGAGATTGTCTATTTGTGGGGCACCTATCTCACTGATCATCGTGATGTCGCAACAGTTTCCGCTCTTGTTCAGCCTGGCTATCGTCCGTTTCACACTTTTGACGGACTCGACGAGTTTGAAGAAGGTCGGCAATTCATATTGCTCTGGAACTGGATGCATGAGTTGATTGACTGGGGTCACAAAAATGGCAACAGTGTTCGCTTCTACTGTTATACGAATGCTGAAGAAAATAAAATGAATGAGGTCGCAACTCGGCACGCGAATCTTGTGGGGATGCCAACACTTGATCAGATTCAGGAGTTTGTGACGAGCGAATTTTGGGTTGATCTGAAAAAGACTGTTGACAGGTTTGTTTGGCCGACGGACGGCTTAGGCCTGAAAAAAATTGCTCCGTTAGCCGACTTTTCTTGGCATAGCGAGGACGCAGGTGGGGACAACTCAATCTTGTGGTTTGAAAAGGCAATGAACTCTGCCGATGCAAACGAACGCAAAGAAATGCGCGATCGTCTTTTGCAATATAACGAAGATGACGTCGTCGCGACCTTGGTCGTCCGTGACTGGCTTGACGATGGCCTGTGCGGGCGGACATGGACTATTGAGTCGGTGACAGCGCTTGATCATCTGTATGTCTGAGAACTGTTGTCGCTAATAGTGGATGGTCAACGACCGAGCACCAGCGTCACGAGTCCACCGACAACAAGTATCGACGAGAGAATTCGGCGCAGCCCGCTGTCTTCTTTGAGTACCTTCCAGCCGATAAAAGTCGCGAAGACGACGCTTGATTCACGTAACGCGGTCACGTAACCAACTGGTGCACGACGCACCGCGAGTAGAACCATCCAATAAGTAATGAGAGATGCGAGTCCGGTGAAGAAATATTGGCGCCACATTGGTGCAACGCTGGCTTTCATGGCGGTCCACTTGCCGCGATACAGACCTTGAATAGTTGTGCCTATGCCACCAGTGACAAAGATCGCCATTGCGTACGCACTGCCAACTGTTGATCGTGACCCTTTGCTGTCAATCACGGTGTAGGCCCCAATGAGACTGGCAACAATCAGCGCCGGCCACACGTGATTCCAATTAACTTGGCCAGAAAGAATGATCAGTCCAGTGACCACGATGATGATGCCGAGAATCGAAAGTGGCGATAAGTGATCATCAAGAAAAAAGACTCCACCGATCGCCGCGACTAATGCTCCACCACCTCGAGCAATCGGATATGTCACGCTGAAGTCAGCGATCTCGTATGTACGCGCCAAGCGCCCAATGTAGAAGGCGTGCACTGCGCCACTCGCTGTCGCCCAACCCCATGCTGCGAGACCGAGATCTCCCTGCAATGTGGCGATGACTGCATACGGCAGACCGATCAATCCGCCAGCGACAAAGAGTCCCCACAGCGCCAGCCAGCGGTCACCCGATTGCTTGATCTTGAGATTCCATCCAGCATGCAGAACGGCAGCTCCGAGAGCGAGAAGTGTGGCGGCGAGCAAGAGTCTTAGATTTCAAACTGAATGGAAGCGCGAGTCGCCACAAATGGAGCAGTGAACTCGGCAATGAACGCTTTGTGATCTGGCTGATCGCGATACGCAATGTAGTCATCAATGTTGTTGA
>BJGB01000219.1 GCA_014190215.1 Actinomycetes bacterium
GGTGAAAGATCTAGCGAGTCGGGTGATGTACCGATGTCATCAAGCGAATCGGATTCGCTCATAACCAAGGCCTCTTATCGCGCGGAACATCGCGTGCTGCCTTGCGTGAGCGATGCAGCACCCCACGGGCATATAGCGCCACGCTGGCGAAGGTAACGACATAACTTGCCACGATGAAACCAAGATCATCCATCAGCGACCTGCTTGCGTTGCTTCAGCGCGTCGTTCAGAAAGAGCGCTATCGAGACCACTGTCTTCAAGCATGTCTTCAAGCATCAATGATCGCTGGCGATGTAACACAAGCCAGACATACATCAAGGTGAACACCACGACACCCAAGAACAGAGTGAACAGCATCAGACCGTTCATCTCAACATCGGTGCCACGACCAGCCACACTGGCCTCTTGATGAAGCGTGTTCCATAGTTCCACCGAGAAGTGCACAAGTGGTATTTCAAGAACTGCCAACAGTGCTAAGACTGCACTGCGGCGGGCCCGCTGTTGGTGTGTGCCACCAAGACCGCGCACCGCTAAATACCCAATGTAGGTCACAAATAAAAATGCTGTTGTCGTCAGACGGGCGTCCCATGTCCAGTACGTACCCCAAGTCAGACGCCCCCACAAACTGCCGGTGACAAGTGAGATCCCCATAAACAACACACCAACTTCAGCAGATGCCCCAGCGATGCGATCCCATGTGAGCGAGCGAGTTCGCTTCCATAAATAGGCGGCCGAAGATACTGCGGTCATGACGAAAGCTAAATAAGCCAACCAAGCGCCGGGCACATGGGCATACATAATGCGCACTGATTCACCCTGATTCACATCAGCTGGCGAAACAAAGATTCCAAGAATGATGAGGAGTGCAATACCCAAGAGAACAAAAAACCCGAGGCCCTTCGTGAACGGTGTGGAAGTTACTCGATCGTTGCTCATTTATTTGCTCCTCTCTCAATCATCAAGCAGTGGCCCAAAAGCAACTGCACCTGACACACTGAACAACACGGCGAACACTGCTAGCAAACCCAGCCAAGGCCAGCCTTGACTAGTTGAAACTCCACGAGTGCCAAACGCAGACTCAGTTGCCCGAGTAGCCCCGATCAACACTGGCGCCACCACTGGCAACAAAAGCAATGGGAGTAACGTTTCCCGACCTTTGGCCCCAGCGGCTAGACCTCCATATAGGGTACCGACGGCGGCCAAACCACAGGTAGCGGTGAGCCCAGTCGTGACCAAGAGCACGCTCCCCGCCCACGACAATTCGGCTCGATACAGCACAACTGCGGCGATGATCAGCAAGGTCACAAGGACCACGAGTTGTGCCATCAGGGCCATCATCTTGCCGATAAAAATCCCCATCGCAGGCACCCCCGCCGAACGCAGTTGATCAAGTGCTCCATCGGCTGTCTCGACGGCGAACGATCGCGAGACCATGATCAAGGCGCTGAACAATGCCGCTAGCCACACAAGACCTGGTGCAACTCGTTCAAGAACCGCGTCGCTGTCAAGGGCGAAGGCAAACATCACCATCACGATCAAAGCAAATGGCAGAACTTGATTGAGTAGCACTCGGCTGCGTAATTCCACGCGTAGATCTTTTGCGGCAATCAATCGGGCCGTACCGATCACTGTTGTGCCAGTGAATCGCTGTTGACCGGCGCTACTCATAGACCAACAACTTTGCGAACTTGGCCAGCAATGACTTCAACTTGACGAGTTGCTAATTTGCTCGCGCGCTCTAGTTCGTGGCTAGCAACGATGACAGTTGCTCCAGCAGTTGCTGCCATCTTCAACACAGAATCCAACTCATCGCGTCCCGCCGCATCAAGACCAGCGTGGGGTTCATCAAGTAACCACAGTTCTGCACGACGAGCAACTAAACCAGCAAGTGCCGTCCGTCGCCGCTGACCTGCCGACAAACGAGATACGGACAGGTGAGCGAGACGACCATCAAGGCCCATCCGACTCACCGCTAAGTCAATCTCACTTTCGCTGGCACCCACTGTGCGCCCCCAAAAGCGAACATTTTCGGTGACTGTCAGATCACCGTATAAACCATTGCTATGTCCGATCATGCCAACCCGATGACGCACCGATTCTCGATCAATAGATAGATCCACACCGAGTACCCGACCCCGACCGCGCTCAAGGGCCACCAAGCCAGCGCAGAGTCGCAATAAGGTCGTCTTTCCAGCGCCGTTAGGTCCACTCAGCAAAACAATTTCACCGCGCAGAACAGTCATCGTCGCCCCAGCCAACGCGGGAAAAGAACCCAGTACGGCGACAGCATCACAGAGGTCGACAACTGGCTCAAGTGTGGCTGGATCGTGACCGTGTGAGACCGTCGACATGCCCTTATGACGCTACCTCTGAACGCCTTGACTCACCCGTGGCGGAACAGAGGTTGCACACAATCACAGGTATTGTTACGAGCCTGTGGGTACCGGAAATGAGTTCGATTCAAGCGATTATCTGACGGTCCTTCCGCCCCCGAACTTGGATCACGCACCCAACGGCCAAGAAGCCCATCCACGACTCCCATTTTGGGAGCGACCGAGGGCCAAAAAAGACTTCCGTTGGTTCATCCAGAATCTGGGATTCATGCTCATTGGTGTAGGACTACTGATGTTTCTCTTTGTCGGCTACCAACTATGGGGAACAGGCATTCAGGAAGCCCAATCACAAAATAAACTCGAGAACACATTTAAAGACATGATAAGAGAGACCAGCATTGAAAAGC
>BJGB01000220.1 GCA_014190215.1 Actinomycetes bacterium
CGCCCATGATCGGCAGTCGATTTGGGCCTGTATCTGACGGTGCGTAATTGAAGGCCTGACCTGGTGAACCATCGCCTGTGAGATGAGTGGGCAGTTTGAAAGTGCCTGCAACTTGTACCGCAACATCTTCTTGCGAAGCGGGGACAACTGCCGTGATTGTAAATTGAGGTGCGTTTGTATTCAGCCAGTCAAGGGTGTTGTCGCGAACTTTCAAGATGCGACCCGTGAGATTCTCTGTGGATGCCACCGTGAAATCCCACGCCAGTTGGAGTGTGGAGCGATCAATCTTGGCGCTCTGCAATGCGCTGAACATCTTTTCCATATCGGCAGTGCGGGTGTTTAATTGTTCAATATCTGACTCGTAGTTATCGCGGTAGTACTGGAATATCGGTGAGGGGATGACATCTGTTCCAGCGCTTGTCTTGAGATCACGTAATGCCACAATGTAGGTGTGACCGTCGCTGAGGGTGATAGCGGGATGAATCATCAGCAGGGGTTTTTCGCCATCAACAATGGCGTCGAGTTCTGCCCATAACGGAATTCTGTCCCCCGTGTCCTGATCGATGATGACCACCGAGGCGCTGTCGGCGAGTGATGATTCAAGATCGGTCCACGAAGGCAGAGCCGACGCAACAGCGTCTAGGCCATCTATGTGCGTGAGGATTGAACTGTTTGGGCTGAATCCATCATTGGTATTCCAATCTGTGGCATCAATGGCAACACCCGATGCATTAGCTGGCATTGAAGAATCAGGGATATTCACACGCAAGCCAGTTGGAGTTGATTCATCGGCAATTGCATAGCGATTGCTGGGGAAAGGCAAGAGGCATTGAGAGCTATCAAGTTCATCGCAGCCGACGGGACTGAGGGCCAATGCCTCTTCAACGGCCGAGCGCAACTCGGCGCTGAGAGTCTGACTTACTGGTGTGGTAACGCTGGTCGGCGCCTGGGTATCGGTCAAACCCGAATCGCTACTTGAGCAAGCACTGCCAGCAAAAATGATGGCAGCAGTCCATATTGAAAGTCGACGAATGTTCATGTTATTTCCCCCTCAGGCACACGCGAATCGGCGTGACCGACTCATAGCGGAACTATAGAGCACAAGTGGGCGGTCCTTCGTCGAGTGCTAGTAATATCTAACCGTGTGGTCCCCATTTGGTCGCTTACAGGCTGCCCTGCTGATGTTTTTTCTCGTCGTGGGATGCGTCAACATGGTGGCGTGTTCATCTGATGGCCAAGCGGGTGACGGCTCCTCGGCCCCCAATCCGACCTCTTCTTGCCCCACTCGAACTGCCGTCACTGGGCGTCCTTTAGTGATTGTCGCCACCGTTGCGCCGATTACAAGTTTGGTCGCCAACATCGCTGCAGGAAGTGGCACGGTGATTCATGGCATTGTTCCTGAAGGCACAAATAGCCACACCTATGAGCCTCCACCAAGTGTGGCGGCGACGCTTGAAGATGCGGACATTGTGTTCATCAATGGGTTAAATCTTGAAGAGCCAACGAAATCATTGGCTCAAGCAAATGCGCAAGACGGATCCGTTATTTGCGAGTTGGGGACAGCGACGCTTCCCGCCGATGAGTGGATCTTCGACTTTTCATTTCCGCGAGATGGGGGAAAGCCAAATCCTCATGTGTGGACTAACCCGCTCATGGCAAAAGACTATGCGGCTCTGATTCGCGATTCGTTGGTCTCGGCGGATCCGATACATAGCGACATTTATGAAGGCAATTATCAAGACTTAGCGATCAAGATTGACGAGTTAGATCAGGCCATCATCACCGCAACGGCAACTATTGAAAGCTCACAGAGACAGTTGCTGACCTACCACGACGCGTATGCCTACTTTGCTCGCACCTATGACTGGACGATCATTGGCGCCGTTCAGTTATCATCCTTCGAAGAGCCCACTCCTCGGGAGGTTGCCGATTTGATTGATCAGGTTAAAGATGCTGGTGTTCCCGCAATCTTCGGTAGCGAGGTTTTTCCATCAAGCGTGCTCCAACAAATCGGCAATGAAGCGGGCGTTCGTTATGTCGATGTTCTGCGCGATGATGATTTGATCGGTGCCCCAGGAGACCCAGAACACTCGTGGCTTGCGCTGATGCGTTTTGACTACCGGACGATGGTTGAATCTCTTGGTGGAGACGCATCGGCTTTGAAGGCACTTGATGTTTCTGACGTCGGACTAGACACGGCGGATTACGCACAATGAAGCCAAGCGCCTTGAATAGTTCTGGGAATGCTTTTACAGCACCTTTGATCGCATGCGAGCATCTGTCGTGCACTTATGGCAACGGCACGGTGATCGAGGGCGTGGACCTGCAAGTTCATCCCGGCGAGTTTGTTGGAATCGTGGGTCCATCGGGTTCAGGAAAAACCACCCTCCTCAAAGCGATGCTGGGTTCCATTAAGGCCTCTCATGGCAGTGTGACGCTCACATCAGGATTGAGGGTTGCTTATGTGCCTCAATTAGAGACAGTCGATTGGAATTTCCCAGTCACAGTCGGCGAAGTAGTCGGAATGAGTCGCCCACAAAAGTCATGGTGGCCTGGTTCATCATCAGCTGAACGTCAGGCAATTGAAGAAGTTCTTGAAAGACTCGGACTTGGGGGCTTAGTGCAACGCCACATCTGCGATTTGTCTGGTAGTCAGCAACATCGCGTCTTCTTAGCC
>BJGB01000221.1 GCA_014190215.1 Actinomycetes bacterium
GCACCGAGAATGCCGTAAAAGCGATCGAAGCCCATTCCGGTCGGCCAACGATCAAATGGTCCAGATGGACTTTGCTCCCACGATGGAGCGAGGTGCCACTTACCGAAACATGATGTGCTGTATCCCGAGAGTCGCAACACTTGCGCAACCGTTGCCGCTTCTGGTGGGATGGCGCTGTCGTAACTAGGAAATGAATTGGCGATCTCGGTGATGCCACCCATATGTACTGAATGATGATTGCGACCAGTTAATAATGCGGCTCTCGTTGGAGAGCACAACGCTGTTGTATGAAACTGGTTATAGCGAATACCACGAGCGGCCACATAGTCAAGACCTGGGGTCGCAATGGGACCGCCGAATGTTCCGAATGATCCGAATCCCACATCATCCAAAAGAATCACCATCACATTCGGTGCACCCTCTGGCGCTTGCGCGACCTCAAGTCGACGGGGCGTTGACTCCCCCATCAATCGACCAATTTCACCCGTGAACTGAGGTGTCGGACGCGGCAACGATGTTGTCACTGTTGCAGACTCGATATTTCAAAGACACCGAGAGCGGAGATCACCGACTGTGCGTTGCCAGTGATCGTCAGTGCTCCATCTTGGATTGCTTCGGACAACTGAACCTTGGTGATCAAAATGTCAGCCCAAGTTTCCAGCGTGCAGTGAATCGTGGCGTCGGCATTTTCTCCGTCGGTGGGACAAGCGATCGAATGACGGATATGAAGTCCAGTTGTCTCGCGATCGGTAAAAGCGAAAGCGATGTGCAAGTCAATGCCTTCGGCGAGATCTGGATCAAGTAAGACGCGCAAAATGTGTACCGAACTCGCGACGGGCGAGGTGAGCACTTGATGGCGATGAAAACCGTGGTGATACATCCGCGATGTATCAATCGTTCCTTCCAAACTCATGGCGCGCAATAAACACCAGTTACGAATATTGGCTGCAGGCGTACGTTGCGCGATTGTTCGCAGACAGGTGGCTAATAACGCTCGATCCTCACTATCGCCTTCTTCTGAGCGCACGAGCCAGGTGGCAAGTTCGGTGGCCCAGCGGATGTCATCACTGGCGATGGATTTTTTCACCAAGTCGCGCACTGCCGATCGACCACCAAACCCGGCGATCATGCGCTTCGAACGCTCATTGGTAGGAAGAGGGAAAAGTTCGGACTCTTCACCGTCAAAGAAGCCGAAAAGTCCGTTACGAATTTGGCGGACGTGATGCTCGGCCACTCCATAACCCTCGCTGGTGATGAAATCATCGTCGGCATGTGCTGGCAAGGAAATCACATGACCGAGATCACTCGCCAAGGTGCCACGATTTGTATGTCGCACGGCTTGATCCCATAAAAACTGGATTGCATCGCGATACCGCAGGACACGTTGCGCTATTTCGGCGCTGCCTGACATTGGCGGGCCATGGGCGGCCACTAAATGTTCGGCTTTCAATGACAAGAGGTGGTCGATACCCGTCACCAGCACTCGCGGGTCACGGTATTCCTCACCACGAATGGCGAAAATATTGAACAAAACTGGCCACACCAAGTTGTGCACCGCTACCCCGAGGGTCGGGAACCAATATGTCACCGAATCGTCGGCATCAGACGGCGCCAAGGTCACTTCAACGGGCAGTCCCGCCACCGTGATTGAGGCTTTATCGCCAAAAGTGTGGTCGGGCGGCGTGAAAGTTGAGGAAAATGGGGCGTGAGCAGGATTGTGATAAAAATGCCCCAATCCGACATTGACCACGCCGTCGGGACCCGATTTCGGCAACATGATGGCGAACTGCTCAATCAGACCCCGAATGTAGGTCGTGGCGATCTCAGAACTTGCCCGAGCACGGTTGTAGGCCACCTTTTCATGCCCATATACAGGGGTTGAGCGGGGACTCCCGTCTTCATAGATGGCGTCGGTTCCCATGATGTAGTGGAAGTGGGTATACATAATGGCCACGATTGGGCGGTCTGTGACTTGGCGTAATTCGGCGATAGCGGCCCGCATTTCCTCTGTCGAATCACCGGTATCAATAGCAATAATGCCGTCGGGACCTTCAATAAATGTCTGATTAGAAAGTCCATTACCGACAAAAGTCCAAACTCCAGGACGAACTTCGTAAAAGCGACGCAGCAAAACCTCAGATTGCTGAGCGTGTTGGCGATGGGCGATCTGCCCGTCTGCCAATGTCACAGTTTGCGAATGATCGGGGGCGAATGATCGCGAGTTTTTGTTGTTCACATACCGACTCTAGGTCTTATTCCCCCGCAAAGATTCCCTGGAGGAAATGCGCACATTTTCACTGTTCTGAGACGTTCAGTGAGCCATGTCTCACATTTATTTCGGTGTGCCACACCACCTCATACCCCTACCCCTCACAGATAGAGTGACAAATAAGTGACTTCACTTCGACGAAAGGTAAAGCATGTTTGAACGCTTCACAGATAGGGCCCGTCGTGTTGTTGTGCTGGCCCAAGAAGAAGCCCGATTGCTGAATCACAGCTATATCGGCACTGAGCACATCTTGCTCGGACTCATTCACGAAGGTGAAGGAGTGGCCGCTAAGGCTTTGGAAACTCTGGGTATTTCGCTCGAAGCAGTACGCGCTCAAGTTGAAGAAATTATTGGTCAGGGTGGATCGTCGCCATCGGG
>BJGB01000222.1 GCA_014190215.1 Actinomycetes bacterium
AGTGAAATGGCTCGTTCAGTTGCGGTCTGTGCATCACTTGGTCGATTTGCAAGCTCGTACGCCCGAACGAAAGGCCGCAGATTTGGATCATTCTTGGGAACTGACGGCGTAAGAACAGTTCCGTCGTAGTCGGTAATGCGGATTCTTAGACCGTTGGTGTCATCCATCATTGCCGGCCACCAGTTGCGTTCGATGGCGGTCTTAAGCTCATGCGCTTCAATCGTTGGGTCAACAATCAAGAACGTAGACACCATGTCATCAAGTTTTTTAGGATCACGAGTTGGAATTCCAATTTTTTGCGCAATGGAATCTGCAGTGTCATTCTCATACGGCTTTGCCGAGTCGCCTTCTTTTGACCCGAATCGAGCCCATCCCGTAAAATTTTTTTCATTCATTTTGTGATGCCCCCAGTATGTGGCCCCCATCAGTCTCCGAGTGATTCCCTCGTCGCCGACTGCAGATTCGAAACATGAGTAAGCGCATACAACTCGAACCCGTGACGATGAGATAAGGCCAGCCTTTCCATAACCGAAACTTCCCCCTGCGCCCACCTTCTTCAACGTGTATCCAACTCGTACAAGCGCGAACATCATTCTCGATTCAGATGCCATAAAACTGCCAGGCATTCCCAATGATGAATGCTCAATCATTTTAAGAATCTTTAGAGGCTTGTCTGGATCACTGAGCTGATCAAGACAGTCATCGCCAAACAGACCAATTATTGAACGATTCGAGCCACGTTCCTGTCCAGAGCCAAGGTGGCTTTCGTGCTCGCCTAAGCCCAACTCTTCAACAAGAGCCAACTTCTCATTTCCTGTTACAGCTGAAAAGATGACCTCAATCCAAAATGGAGGTACTTGTCTATCGACATCCGCGCACTGAGACTGCCACTCACGGGCCGCATCCCAGCTATTTTGAATTGCTTCGCGCGCAAAAAGCGTTGTCGCGTCTGGGGGTGCCCCAATCGCTAGAACACCTGGCGCCTTTACTCCCTCTGCCTTGAAAAAACGAACAATACTCCCGTCAATTTCATCCCTTAGTGGGCTTTCGGCTGACCAAACCCATTTATCAACTTTTGATGTCATCGGTCATTCCAATCCTTTGAAACACTGAATTTTTACCTGGAAAACCCTAGATACTCCCACCATCTCAACGAGTATACCCAACGCTGATTTACCCGTTTGTGTCCCATGTGAGTCCACTCACTTCCCCAGCTTGAATTGTTGCTTCGAAATCCCCGACTTCGCCTCAAGTTTTATTTTCACCAAGGTCACTTCATCCTGAAGTGTCTTGATTATCTTTTTAACGTCTTGATCGTCGTATTCGTAATTGCCCCTATTTGAGAGATTCCCGATCACACGTATTGAGTCAAGAGCGCGCGAGACTCTCGCTTCGGCAAGTCTTACAAAGTTCTCTCGTTTGATCGACAAATCTCTAGGCCTTTCTGTATTTTAACAACATTATTATACAGATTATCCAACTATTTCGCAAACTGTGCTCAAACAGTTCCGCAAATAATCCTGCTATTTGGAATTATTTGCCTGAAATCCCAAGAAAATCACCACTTTTGATGTCATAAAAAGCCATGGTTTTTAGCTTAAGTGTTGCCCAAACCCAGTTCGATCTAGGCCAGAATCGGAACGTGGCGAAGTTATTTTTGGGCTCGCAGATCACCCCAGACCCGTTAACGCTGGAGAACAGCACGTCTTGGACCTCTTGACCAAGACCCTGCCTGATTCAGTAATCTTTATTCCCAACCTCACGATTCCTTATACTCGCACAGAACAACCTGAGGAATACAACATCATCGCAATGACGCCCGATGCCGTTTTTGCCCTTGAAGTAGAAGACATTGCTCCGAGCGTGGAGATAACCGAGCAACATATGTTTGTTAACGGGAATCCAAGAGGTAGTCCATGCATCAGAACACGTGTTAAGGCGCAAAACTCAAATCAAGACTTGTGCAACAATTACCGTCGTTCGAAAAAAATGGATGGATGACACTCTTGGTCGTGCTTGCTTGAAAACAAATAGTTTAAGTGTTTCTGAGTAAATGAATACACGGGCTGTGGCTATGGCCGAGGCAATAAAACTCACAAGCCCAGCTACAACTCTCCTTAATCATCGCAGATAATTCAAGTGAACGCATAAGTCCAATCATTTTCGGAGACCTTAAAGCCACATCATCAGTGTTCAAGACCGACACTGTTGTTGTGTGGTAAAACCTCCCAAGACGCATCCAGGAGATGTCAACAAACTACGATTACAACAATGAGTGCAGCACGAAAAACAAATCTCAGCCTTGCTGTGGTCGTCGTATTAATTGTGGGCGCGGTCTCGGTGGCAGCCGTGCTCGGAGACAGAACGTCAGAGGTTGTGCCCGCCGGAGTCACGACGAGCACGAGCACCACTAATCCTGTCGGAGACCCCTATAGCGAAGAGACGCCAATCACATCCGACACGAGCGGTGCACGCCCGGCCAATCTCGACGGATCTTGGTTTAATGGGCAGTTCAAAGGTGACGCCGACTTCGCCATGGAAAAATTACGTTGTAGCGAGTTGCGGCCATATCTGACGCTTGATCTGTGTGCCGTCGCAAGCACATCGCATGGATCTTTTATGCTCACTGCG
>BJGB01000223.1 GCA_014190215.1 Actinomycetes bacterium
AGCAGGACACCAAGGTGCTGAGGCAGGACGTCAACTCGCATACACAGTTGCCGACATTACTGCGAAAGCTCTGTACGGAATCATGATTCTGAACATTGCAAAAGCAAGGTCAGGCGATACACGCTAGAAGAATTTAAAAAAAGGCCCCGTCACCAAAAGTGGCGGGGCCTTTTTTTATATTGCGTACTAAACGGAGAGAACATCCAAACCTTTTTTCAGAATGTTTTAATCGATGTGTTGGTCTGCGAGACGGCGAAATACTTTTATTTCCTCCGCGTCGTATGGCATGCCATCGGCATGTAGGAGTTCATGAAACCACGGTTCGTTGTTGTCGACTGGCTCGGTCGGGGATGGTGCGAAATGTGGTGCGAAATTCGCCGCCACACCTGCATCACCATCTATGTGAAGGTTACTAGTGTGCGATCAGAGTAGAAAGACCTCCCTGAAATCCCTGCGACGCTGGCAACACGACGGGTGGTTCCCAAGTCCCACTGGTCCTTCTCAGGCTGTCATCCCGGCCCGACTCGTATTGCGGTGAAGAAGCTTTCACTTCAGATAATCACGGAGCAGGGCCGGCTGCAGTTTTTGCTCTTTCAGTTTATTCAAAACTTGCTCCAGTACGGTCGACAATCCCCGAAGATAGTGGAACAAGATTATGTCGCCTTTGTGGAAAACTAAGTTTTCAGGAACGGAACTTTCGATTGCCACGCTCCAGAGAACTGCATACTTTAAGCCGCACTTAGCCATTGCGATTCTGTTTTCTTGGCTCCATTCTCCACGTGGAGGACGGTACATGATGGGGCTTTCGTGAAATAGTCCCTTGATTATTTTGTTTGACCAGCAGAGTTCGATTACTTGACTACTTGGACTAATTGATGTCATGTGCGCGTGAGTATTGGTGTGGTTCTCAAAAGTCATATTCTGACGGGCTCTATACCAACTGCGAGCACGCCAAAGCATCTCTGGCATTGCAAAAGTGGTGACAGGCGTGTGGTATTTATCAAGTACCTTTGCCAGCTCTGGAGAGACTGTTACCCCGTCATCAATCGTGATAAACACGATTGGCTTATTCGTCTGAATCTTGGAAATCTTGATGATGTCTTCTGGTTTCAGGATCCGTCGAGGCGTTGTTGTTGTAGTTGTTGATGCGACGGTTTTTGTTGTTGGTGCAACGGTTGTTGTTGGTGCAACGGTTGTTGTTGGTGCAACGGTTGTGGGGGGAGCATCTGGTGGGACAGTGTCCTCTGCTCGCACATTGCTGAAAGCGCAAACCTCAAGGGCAAGAACTGCAGTCAGGGCTACGCAAACAAATTTTACAATTTTCCCCATAGGAGGACATTACTTGAACAGGGAAATCATTGATTAACTCCTTTGATCTTCCAATACTAAATCATCATTCGCCTTGTGGTTGACTGATGCAGGTGTTGAGCGACAAAAGGATTCTCGTAACAGGTCCGTCAGGACAGATTGGCCTCCCCCTCGTTCAATTTCTGGCCAAACAGAACGACGTGTGGGGGGTCGCACGATTCAACGAACCAGGTTCACGTGAAAATCTTGAATCAATTGGTGTCACCACGCGATCTCTTGATCTCTCAACTGGCGACTATTCAGATATTCCCAACGACTTTTCTTACGTCATCCACCTTGCTGCATTCAAAACTGAAGGGCTCGACTACAACCATGCCCTCACTGTCAACGCCGAGGGCACTGGTTTGTTACTGAAGCATTGCCAGAAAGCCAAGGCTGCGCTCATAATGTCAACACATTCGGTCTACAAACCAGTTGATGATCCGCTACACGCATTCAATGAAACCGATCCTTTGGGAGATGTCAACTACATCATGAGCCCCACATATTCGATTTCGAAAATAGCCGAGGAAGCGGTTTCCCGATATTGCGCGCGTGCCTACAACTTGCCAGTGACCATCGCCCGCATGAATGCTTCATATGGTCCGAATGGCGGCTTGCCTACCTATCATCTCGATTGGGTCTTAGCCGACAAGCCGATAGTCGCTCGGTGGGATCCCTGCCGGTACAGCCTTATTCACCAAGATGACATCAACAATCACGTTGAATCACTTCTCGATGCAGCAAGCGTGCCAGCAACAATCGTCAATTGGGGTGGCGATGAGACTCCATCAGTACACGAATGGTGCGCATACATGGGCGAACTCACCGGGCATACTGCAGATGTACGTGTCGTTGAAATATCCAACAGCTTGCGGGGCTCTATTGCTGATGTCAGCAAGCGGCTATCAATTACTGGTCCGTGCCAGGTTTCTTGGCGCGACGGGATCAAACGAGTATTTGAAGAACGATACGGAGATCAGTCGAAATCGTCAATCACTGGTCAATCTTCGAAATTACTGAATGAAATAGAGCATCTTCTCTAGCCGAGTAATACACCACGCACAATTAAGAAACCAACAACTAGCAAGAGAAGCCCACCAATTCGTGTGAACCAGTTTTGTTTCCATGGCTTGTCCTGACCCCATGAAATAGGTCCATCTCCTATGAGATAAGTAATCCCGTAAGAATGGGGTTGGGGGGATGGATATGAACCTATTTCAGGGGGTCAGGACAGTATTCATGCCGAGCAAGTTGCTGACTGTTTACTCTTG
>BJGB01000224.1 GCA_014190215.1 Actinomycetes bacterium
CTGGTTGACGATCCGACATTTTTGCCCCCTATATGGTCCCTGCCCCATTTTGTCCGATACGAACACGCAAACTGGCAGTGACCTGATCTGCACGAACCCAGGCTCCCATCGTCTAAGGTTTCTGATGACCCGTCAGAAACTACGAACAGGGGGGAATATGCAATCGGACACCGCACACGCTGACATTGTTGCCACGAAAGATCCAAGCGCCTACATCACCAAGGATCGTCAAACCCTGAGAGGCAAACGTGTCGGACCGATTCTGCATCTTGCCGACGAGCGGGCTCGCCTCGCCCAATTGACATGGAACAACTTTGGCATCAAACGCCTGGGCGCCACCATCGGCGCCGAGATCAGCGGAGTCAATCTTACAACTGACCTCCCCCAGCCGGTTATTGACGACATCCGTCGGGCTCTTCACGAATTCAAGGTCATATTCTTTCGCGACCAACCATTGACATCACAACAGCACGTCAACTTTGCCGCTCGTTTCGGCGAATTGGAAATTCACCCTTTTATCCCCTCCAATACTGGCCAGCCAGAACTTGTCCGTTTTGAAAAATCATTTGATGTCAAGGGCTATGAGAACACGTGGCACCAAGATGTGACTTGGAGAGAATGCCCTAGCCTCGGCGCTGTTCTTCACGCAATTCACGTTCCCGAATCAGGTGGCGACACGTTGTTCTGCGATATGTACGCTGCCTACGATGGTCTGACCGACGAACAACGAGAATTTGTCGATTCTCACGATGCCGAACACGATTTCGTGCAGTCATTTGGTCGTCAAGTTGCGCCCGATCAGATGCAAGCGATGCGCGAAAAATACCCAGTCGTCATTCACCCATTAGCCCCGACCCACGCCGCCACCGGTCGCAAGTACTTGTATTGCAATCCCATCTTCCTCAGCCGAATCATCGGAGTTGACGAGGCCGAAAGTGATCGCTGGCTCACTGAACTGTGGAGCGAAAGTGACAACGTTGAGTATCAATGCCGCTTTCACTGGGAACCTGACTCCATTGCATTTTGGGATAACCGGGCATGCCAGCATTACGCCAGCAGCGACTATTGGCCAGAGATCCGCATCATGGAGCGCGCCAGCATCGTTGGCGGTCGCCCCACTCGCTAAGTTCGGCATATGGAATCTGAAGACACGTCGCCAACCGATGTAGGGCCCGTACACGACTTCACAGTCGCTCTTGGTGGTGGACGCGGACCCGCAGGTCATCCGACGCGACCCGAGATCCAACTTCTGTCACCAGACTTCTACGCCAACTTTGACGAACTCACCGAATGGATGCGCCAAGAAGCACCTTTGTACTGGGATGACAGCACCGGCATCTGGGGAGCCGCAAGCCACGAACTTGTCTCAATGATGAGTCGGGAATGGCATACCTTTTGTTCAAGCAAGGGTTCACGCCCCGAAAGTTCGGTCCCGTCGATGATCAACTTTGACGCACCCGAGCACACCAAACGTCGCCGCCTGGTCGGTAACGGTTTCACACCCCGCCGAGTCGCCGACCACGAACCATATCTACGAGAAAAAGTCACTCAACTGATTGATTCGGTGATTGACAAAGGCTCATGCGACATCGTGGCCGATATTGCGACTCCCCTTCCGATGTACATGATCGGCGAGTTGATGGGACTCCCCGAAGAAGATAACGACACCTTGTTGCACTGGTCGGACATTTTTGCGACTGGTGGCGAAACGATCGCCCTAGCCGATGTACAGATGGCTGTCATTGGCTGGAATGACTACATCATGAAAAAGGTTAATGAGCGGCGTGGCAAAGATGGCCAAGACCTCGTCAGTTTGATCGTCAACGCCGAATGGGAAGGCGAAAGTCTTTCCGATGTTGACATCATGTTTGAAACGATGTTGGTTCTTGTGGGTGGAGATGAAACAACTCGTCACGTGATTTCCGCGGGGACCGCGGCTCTTCTCCAGAACCCAGATCAGCTTGCATTGTTGAAAAATGATATGTCCTTGCTGCCAAGCGCCATTGAAGAAATGTTGCGCTGGGCGTCACCGATTCGCAATATGAATCGCACAGCGACAAAAGATGTCATCGTCAACGGAATGCAGATTCGTGAAAATGACCGAGTCTTATTGCTTTACCCTTCAGCCAATCGCGACGCCAAGGTGTTTGACAACCCACACAGTTTTGATATCACCCGTACACCCAATGATCACGTGGCTTTTGGGGCCTACGGACGTCATCACTGTCTCGGCGCACCATTGGCACGGCTTGAATTGAAGATTCTCTTCGAAGAGATGCTCAACCGTTTCGACAACCTGCAACTCGCCACAGATGAACCATTAATCTCGCGGCGAGGAAACTTCGTTCTTGGATTGAATGAAGTACCCGTGACCTTCACTGCCAAATAACTATTGATTCAACAGTTTGTTCATTCGGTCAACAGTGATCTTGGCGACAACGGTCATTGAGTTGCCACCGCGTTCACGCACAGGCACGACAGGAATTTCATCA
>BJGB01000225.1 GCA_014190215.1 Actinomycetes bacterium
GATGCTCCAGATTCTTGAGACGCGGCTAGACAACGTTGTTTATCAACTTGGTCTGGCCAATACTCGGGCAGGCGCACGCCAGATGGTTAATCCCGGTCACATCAAAGTGAATGGCCGGAAGGTTAGTATCGCGTCGTACGCGCTCCGTGTGAATGACGCTGTCGAGGTGCGTGATAATACGCGGGCTCGGCAGATGGCAACGAAGAACCTTGAATCATCGACCAGTCGGATGGTTCCGGATTGGCTTTTACTCAATCGCGAGGCGTTCAAGGGTGTGGTGATGCGAATTCCATCGCGCAACGAAATCCAACCGATTGCAAACGAGCAGGCAGTCGTCGAGTTTTATTCCCGCTAAACCCAAGATGCTCCCGAACGGGAGTGGACTGCAATTATACGGACCTATCCCTGATGCGGGAATAAGAAAACTAGGGATTGGTCAGATTACAATTGCGACAATAAAATTATGCCAGTACGTCTAGGTCGGTTTGAAATGCCAAAGCGGTTGCAGAAGGATGAATCTTCCGCAACGCTCAATTACGCCAAGTTTGTAGCGGAACCGTTTGAAACTGGTTACGGACACACTATCGGAAACTCCCTTCGTCGAGTTCTCCTTTCATCATTGGAAGGCGCAGCCATCACTTCCGTAAAGATTGACGGGGCGATGCATGAGTTTTCCACGGTGGACGGCGCCGTTGAAGATGTCACCGACATTGTGCTTAACTTGAAGAAGATTCTTTTCAAGTGCCATGTTCGTGAACCTCAGATCCTCCTTCTATCGGTTAACAAGGAAGGCCATGTGCTAGCGGGAGACATTGAACTCAATCAAAACACTGAACTGGTCAACCCGAAGCAAATTATCTGCACTCTCGACAAAAAGAAAAAGTTCGAGATGGAGTTGGAAGTTAAAGTGGGCCGTGGTTTCTGTCCTGGTGATGAGAATAAGAAGATCGATCAGCCGATTGGAGTCATCGCCATTGATTCTCTATTCTCTCCGGTGACTCGCGTTCGCTACTCGGTGGAAAGTGCCCGTGTTGGCCAGCGCACCGACTACGATCGCTTAATCGTTGAGATTTGGACAGATGGCCGCATTTCTCCTGATGATGCATTGACTCAGGCTAGCGCAATTTTGCAGCACCACCTCGACGTCTTTGTTGGCTATGACAAAAACGCCATCGAGTTTGAGGAGGTGGAGAGCAAGCAAGACGACGACAAGTCGAAGATGAAGAAATTGCTTGGCATGAGCGTGAACGAGATCGAGTTGAGCGTTCGCGCCGCGAATTGTTTGAACAACGCCAACATTACCACAGTCGGGCAGTTGGCGATGAAGACTGAGCAAGAGATGCTTAAATACCGTAACTTTGGCAAAAAATCCTTGAATGAGATTAAGGAGAAGTTGACGACGCTCGGTTTGAGTTTGGGTATGACATTCGAGGCGGAACTGCTCGAAGCCCCGAAGGAAGAAGTTAAAGCAGCCTCCTGATAGGAGTAAGATTTTTATGAGACACCTTAAAAGAACTGCCAAACTCGGCCTGCAGTTTGAGCATCGAAATGCGATGCTGGCGAACTTGGTTTGCAGCCTGATCAAGCACAAACGTGTGACCACAACCTTGGCCAAAGCCAAGGCAGCACGCTCTGTTGCCGAGAAGATTGTTACCTTGGGCAAAAGTGGCAGCCTGCATGATCGACGTCTGGTCGCAGCTCGATTGCGCCAGCAGCCACGTTCATTGTTCAAAGGCACACCAAAGCGAAAAGGTGCTACGGCACGTATCGCGTGGCGTGAAAGCGAAGATGTCGTTCACATCTTGTTCGACAAGATTGCCCCCGTTTTCAAAGATCGTCAGGGCGGCTACACTCGTATTATACGTCTGAACGAGCGTCAGGGTGACGCAGCTCAGCGAGCTATCATCGAGTGGGTCGATTTGCCAGTTGAGGCTGCGCCAGAGCCAGCCAAAGCTGACGACAAAAAGCTTGAAGCTGCAAAGTAGACGTTTTAGCAATTCCAATTCGACTAAGGCCGTTCTTCTGGACGGCCTTTTTCTTTAAACCAGCCTGCGCTGTGTGCCAGTCGATTGCTGTTTGCACCAATTGCCGCCGGGTTCTCCGATGTCTTCTTTGAGGATCTAATGTGTCATCGCGTAGAACACGATGTTGATACCCATGGGATACGCCTTCTTCTCAGAGAACTCGCGAAAATAATACTCGTTCTCGCCCTCGCGCTCCCATCCATCGCCAAGATCGGTATTGTGGCAGATCATCACCATGATGCGCTGCTTGTCATCGAGAATGGCACGGTAGTGGACCTCTTCCGCACCAGGTCCATGACGGCCTTCGTAGGTTTGTCCGGTGAACTCACTTCGGATTCCCCAGTCCACTCCCGGTACTTGCGGCTTTTCCTTAATGTCGAAGACGCAATGAAAGATGGGATGATCCATCGGCAGATCAATTGAGGCAAGGGATGGAAAGACACGCTTGAGTTCCTTGGAAAAGTTT
>BJGB01000226.1 GCA_014190215.1 Actinomycetes bacterium
AGGGGCGTGGCACGATGTAAGACATGGAAGACGGCTTACCCATCACTCTTGCGCACACATCATCAACATGTCCGCGTTGTCACGCTTTACACGACGCGCGTTTTTATGGACCGGGCGAACAATGTCGCTCACAATTGCGAGAGACGATGGGTGCTGCTGCTCGCCATGTTGAAGTGGCCGAGTATGTCCCGAAGATGAATGTCACGCCCAACGCAGTGGCGACAAAAGACGACTAAAATTATTTTTCAGTCGGCAATTGGTCCTCGCGTACGCCCCCGCCAGGTCGAAAAGTTGCGCCACGATCATCGGTTTGAGCCTGCATTTGTTGCATCATCACGCCAAGTTCAGCCGAAGCGCGTTCGTCACCCAAAATCTTTTGCATCACAGCGGCTCCAGCTCCGGCCATCAATGTGGCCTGATTATCGTTGAGGAATTTCATTGACGCACGTTGGCCAAGGGTGGTCTGATTAATTTCTGGAATGACATAGCGAGCAAGAAGATCCCATGAACGCAGAGTATTTTCTCTGTTTGCCCAGTCATGAGCGAAACCGAGAACGACACCGAAGCCACCCGTGATCTCTTGAAGATGACGAACGGCTTTCACGAGATCATCAGGTGTGCCAATGATCGCCGTGCCGCCCGCGGTGATCATGTCCATAAGTTCCCACTTGTCTTCAACATGCTGTGCGCCGGGTCGACCAAGAGTCCACACGTTGTATTCGTTGTGCCACCGTTGCAGACCATCAACGGCTTGATTGCGGGCCTCTTCGCGAGATTCAGCGAGGTGGAAACTCAACATCACGCGCCAGTTACTACGATCGACATTTTGTCCGTGTTTGACAGCAGACTCTTCTGCGAAAGACCATTGTGTTGGCAGTGCCGCAAGACCAGCAGTGCTGTTGGAAGCGATAGAGAGGACTCCGCATCCATATTTGCCGGCTAATTGCATGCCCGAGGGGGACAAAGTTGATGCCGTCACAATCGGCAGTTCATCTTGCACGGGGAGAAGTTGAAGTTGTGCATCTTTGAGGGTGAACCACTCGCTTTCGTGAGAAAAACGATCCTCCCCACGTAGCAGACGCAAAATGACCCCCATCGCTTCATCCTGGCGGTCACGCTGAAGGAGAGGGTCAATGCCCAATGTCCAAGCATCACTCGGTAGCGCGCCAGGGCCAGTGCCGAACATGGCACGTCCTTTAGTCATGTGATCGAGTTGCACAATCCGTTGCGCCACATTGAAGGGATGGTGATATGGCAACGAAATGACACCAGTGCCAAGTTTGATGTTGTGGGTGCGTTGACCAGCTGCCGCTAAAAACATTTCTGGAGAAGCGATCATTTCCCATCCACTGGAATGGTGCTCACCGCACCAAAATTCATCGAACCCCAAGCGATCAAGGTGAGCCGCGAAGTCAAGATCGCTTTGAAATTGCAGGACGGGGTTTTCACCGACAGGGTGGTGGGGAGCTAAAAATGTTCCGAATTTCAGTCGGTTAGGACGTCCGCCAGGGTTGGAAGTGTGTGCCATGAGTCCACAGTAGGGCGAAGCGGCAAGGTTGCAGACAGTTGATCGTTGGAAAGGGCGTATTTCGCCTGTTCTCGGCTAAACTTCAGAGCCGTAACGGGGACGTAGCTCAGTTGGCAGAGCGCTACCTTTGCAAGGTAGATGTCAGGGGTTCGATTCCCCTCGTCTCCACTCGCCGTTGCCGTCGGAGTTTGCGCATGGTCTCTGTAAGGTGTGCTGATGACGCATGCTGAAGAAATAATTAATCGTTTCGGTCAGGTCGAGGACGATCAAAAATACACCAAGTTGGTTGACCTTTTCACCGATGACGCCGTGTACTACGACCCTTTTGCTGGTGCTCAAATTGGGCGCCAAGCAATTTTTGAATTCATGTCTGAAATGGAACGGGTGATCCCAAAAATGGGTGTGTATTTCTCGGATTGGGAAACATCCGCAGACTCCCATGTGGGCTGGGCAAAGTGGAACATGGTCGTTCCGTTGAATCAAGTCAATCATCCGATTTCAGGCCAAAGCCTGTATCGCTTGAGAGATGGGAAAGTATGTTTTGTTGCCGACTATGTGGATGCAGCGGCATATGCACGAATTCGTTCGGATCGCCGCCCGGATGCAAGTAGTGCGTCTTTAGTCAACCAGGGAACCACTATGACCGGGTCGGCAGGAGTCCGCATGCAATCGTTGTGGCGAGAGCGTGAAGAGTCGTGGTCACCGATAGTCGGTGGTGTGGTGAGCGTGAGTCAGATTGCTGTCGAAGAAACCGTGGCTTGGGCACAGTGGTCATGTCGTACCGCCGACGCAACTTATGCGGGGTGGTCATTACATCGCATTGACGCCACCGACATCAACTCATTTGATTACTGGCAATAAAGTCAGAGTCCTGTTGCGTTAGATATTTTGCTTCGGTGTGGTGAGAGCAAATGC
>BJGB01000227.1 GCA_014190215.1 Actinomycetes bacterium
GCTGGGGTCGTCGCACCATGATGGTCTCGGGTTCTCTAGTGGCAACGGTGGCCGCTCTCGGAATGACTGTCGTGAATGCGACATGGCAACTTTTGCCTTTTCGTGCGTTGATGGGTGTTGGTGAAGCGGCACTCTTTGTCGGTGCGGCGATTTTGGTCGTTGAACTGAGTCCGGAAAATCGTAAGGCGGAGGCAGCGAGTTATCTTTCGGTTGCTGTCTTCGGTGGTTTATCTGTGGGACCAATTATTGGCGAGTTAGTGATGGGTGATGTTCCCGAAGGTGCGCGCGGATTGTCGGCGGGTCATTTTGATCGCGTATTTGTTGTGACAGCCTTAGCCTCGTTGCTCGCTGCTGCGGTGTCCTTGACGGCACCGGCATTCGTTGGCGCGAAACCTGAACGGATTCGCCGCAAGGTTTCTTGGTTTCATTCGCGATCATTGCGCCCAGGAATGATTCTTGCTTTGGGAATGGCGGCATGGACATCATTCACTAGTTTCGTTCCGACCTTTTCTAAGTCGATTGGACTGAGTGGTTCGGCGCGCTTCTTTACCGTGTACAGCATTTTGTGTTTAGTGCTTCGCCTATTTGGTGCCAAAACGCCTGAGCGTTTGGGCCTGCGACGAAGTGTCTGGATAGCCATGTCTTTTCTTTTGTGTGGTGTGACATCGGTGGGTGTGTTGGGTAGCGAAATCGGCATCTGGATCGGGACAACATTTTTTGCTCTCGGTGTTTCGTTTTTCTATCCCTCGTTGTTGGCAATGGCAGTCGAAGGTAGCGACTCCGATGAGCGCGTGGAAGTCGTGGCTAGTTTCACCAGTTTTTTTGAAATAGGTGGGGTGATTGGCGGATTGGCGCTAGGCGTGATCGGTCAATTATTCGGCGAACGGTCCACATTCTTCGGCGGCATGGTATTTGCCGTTATGGGCTTGTTGCTTCTGCGCGCCCCTTCAACTGACGGCCAGGAATGAGACATGATAAAACTAGGGTGACTATGAGAACAGGAATCGCCATGCGAAACACTGTTGTCACAGCGTGAGTGAATACTTCAAGAGCCTGTTCGCGGAGTGGTGATTCAAGTTGCTTGATATTGCGTGGGGTTTGAATAAGTCTCTCGTCAATACGTCCTTCAAGTTGGGAATTGAAAATCGCACCATAGATAGCTAGGCCAACGGCTCCACCAAGTTGTCGAACAAAGATGACGATCGACGATGCTGCGCCGATTTCATGGCTCTCCACAGCGTTCTGCACTGCAAGCGTGCTGGTGGGGAAGATTGCACCCATGCCCGCACCAATAAAAAATGATGCGATCATCGCAAGATAAAGATACGCGTGAGTTGAACCTAATAATGAGGCCATGATGAATCCGACTAATGTCAATGCAGCACCAACTGGTGGCCACACTTTGTAGGTACCGGTACGCGAAGTGATGCGACCAATAATGATTGCGGTTCCCGCAACTGCAACAGCAAGTGGCACTAGTAAGAGTCCTGAGTTTGTTGCCGAAACACCAGTGACGCCCTGCAGATAGAGCGGCATGAAGGCGTTTGCTCCGTAGAAAACTGCGCCGACTAAAATCATCAATGGCACGATTGCCCGCACCACATCAATTTTCATTAAGTGCAAGGGGACGATGGGTTCTTCAGCGCGAATTTCCCATCGGAAAAATGCGACACTGACGATCAGAGCGGCAGCGAAGAAAGTAATTGTTGGAGTAGACAACCAGCCGTATGAACCGCCTGTCCATGAGAGACCAAGAATCAGGCAGGAGACAGCAACAACGAGCAGTGTTGCACCGATGTAATCGACTTTCTGTTGCATTGCTGTGAACGGAAGTTTCAAAGAATTGTTGGTGATCATCAAGGCAACAATGCCGACGGGCAAGTTCACCAAAAAGATCCAACGCCAACTTGTGTTATCGACAATGAAGCCACCTATCAAAGGACCAATCACGCTGCTGATAGTGAACACACTTGTGATTAAGCCGACGTATCTACCGCGTTCACGTGGCGGCACGATGTCGCCGATGATGGCAAATGACAATGAGAACAATCCGCCACCGCCGATACCCTGAATGCCGCGGGCCACCACGAGTTGCCACATTGACTGGGAGATTCCGCAGAACATTGAGCCAAGAAGAAAAGTAAGAATGGCAATTTGGAAAAGTCGGCGCCGACCGTAGAGGTCAGATAATTTTCCGAATAAGGGTGTGGCGACGGTGCTGGTGAGCATGTACGACGTGCCGATCCAGGCGTAGTACTTGAGTCCACCGAGATCGCCAACAATTGTTGCGAGGGCAGTGTTGACGATCGTGCCGTCAAGAGCCGACAAACCCATAGCCGCCATGACACCGGCGAAGACGACGTAGATCTGTCGTTGCGTGAGGTTGCCGGCGTTCATCTGGACAACGGGTTGTTCGGTGGACATGCACACTCCTTTACTTGT
>BJGB01000228.1 GCA_014190215.1 Actinomycetes bacterium
TATTGGCGATCTTGCTAAGAAGTATCCAAATGAAATCAGTCAAGGTCAACGTAAATTGGTGTCTGCGGCCCGGGCTCTTGCTGGTCGCCCCGATTTGGTGTGTATGGATGAGCCAGCGGCTGGTCTAGACACCGCCGAGTCCCAAGAACTCGGCGGTCGACTTCGCAAAATCATCGATGCGGGTTTGACGATCTTCCTTGTTGATCACGACATGGGACTTGTTCTTGATGTGTGTGACTACATATACGTCATTGAGTTTGGTATCAAAATCGCTGAGGGAACTCCCAGCCAAATTAAAAATGATCCAAAGGTCATCGAGGCCTATCTTGGAAGCAGCGCGACAGAAGGAAATCACTGATGTCAGTTTTATTAGAGATTGAAAATCTGAATACGGGCTATAACGGCGTGTCAGTTGTGCGTGGTTTGAACCTGCAGGTCAGTGAAGGCGAAGTTGTGGCATTGCTTGGGCCTAACGGTGCCGGGAAAACGACCACTTTGTTGACAGCATCGGGCTTGGTGCCGATCATCTCCGGCGAGATCAAGGTTTTTGGTAAGTCCATTAAGGGTCGTCGACCACATCTCATCGCTCGTGATGGTCTTGCTCACGTCCCCGAAGGGCGTTCGCTGTTCTATCAATTGACAGTTGCCGAGAATTTGCGTCTCGGGGCTGCCAAGGGCTCAGCCGATGTGAAGAAGGCGCTTGGTTATTTCCCAGCCCTTGAGCCGATCCTTGACCGTCGTGCTGGTTTGTTGTCTGGTGGAGAGCAACAGATGTTGGCGATGGCGCGAGCCCTGACGGTGAACCCGAAACTACTGATGGTGGACGAAATGAGTTTAGGTTTGGCCCCAATCATCGTGGAGCGCCTATTGCCGATCTTGCGACAGATTGCCGCTGAGACAGGAGCAGGAGTCCTGCTCGTTGAGCAACATGTGCACATGGCCCTCCAAGTTGCCGACCGCGCTTACGTTCTCAGCCACGGCGAGTTGGTCCTTGAAGGCGATGCCGCCGAGATCAACAAGGATCGCAGTCTGATTCAAGCTAGTTATCTCGGTGGCGCTAAGTAACTAAGCGCTTGGTAATTGCTTTAAGTACGTCTGCATATCAAAGTAGTCACGCCAAAGCGTGATCTTGCCGTCTACGACTTCCCAGACACCGGTGACGGGAATTTCAAGCCAGCCAAAAGGCATATGGAATTTGTCGGTGCGCTCGTTGAAGACGTAGTTGCCAGTTGCGGCCTCTCGATGAACTGGCCAGGCAACTTCGCTACAACCTTCAATCATTGGTTTGAGCATTGTCGAAATGGCCTCGGGTCCGAACACTTTGCCCATCGGCACATTGTCGTATTCACAGTTATCGCTGACAAGAGCAAGCGCTACGTCAACATTACGGTTTTCAAGTGCCTGGATAAATGCGTTAACAGTTTCGAGAGGAGTCATTTTATTCCTTAGGTGGTTCTGGAGATATCACAGGTTCACGACTCCACAGTATGTCAAAGTCTCGTGCCACATCAAGAACTTGAAATGCGCGCCCCATACCCACGAAGAAGCCGATACTCACTGTGAGTTCAAGAAGTTCCGTATCGGAGAACACGGATTGCAAACGCGTCCACAACTCATCGTCTACTGCGGTGTGATCAATAGCAAAACGTTCGGCATACTCTGCGGCTAAACGTTCGCGGTCAGAAAAATCTGGGTGATCGTGGTAATGCTGTACAGAATTGTACGCCTCGTCTGTCAGTCCTTGCTGCATCGCCGATGCAGCGCGAGTATTCAGTCAAACAACGCATTGATTCAGTTGAGCGATTCTCATCCGTGCGACTTCTCGTTCGCGAACACTCAAACTTGACTTGGTATAAACAGCTTCGCTGAGAGCATGCATGCCGACACCGATATCTGGTGCCAGTTTCCACATGCGGTGGGCTTCAAGGCCTTGACCTTCTGGAACATTGATACGTGCCATGACTTCTCTCCTTAAATTTGGACTCAGTGATTGATGTGTTCGGCTATTGCGATGCGGACTGGGATGGCGCTTTGAACGACCATGCCATTGACGCGGTCGTATCCCTTATCCACTGAGACTAAGCGACTCGTTGGTGATCCGATGTCGCGAACTTTCTCATCGGTGAGAGATGATCCACCCCAAGAGTGGGCCATGGAAATGACTCCCCGACGAACATCGGGGGCGGCCTCCACCAAGCCGTGTACTGACGCTCGGGGAGAGAAAATCTCGATCAGATCACCTTCCACCAATTGATGATCAAGCATGTCTTGCGGGTTCATGTAGGCCGAGTTACTCGTACCTTTCGCCCCCAAAACAGACAAACTCGAACCGTAAGAATTGAGAACATGCTTCAAGCGACGACTGACAAGG
>BJGB01000229.1 GCA_014190215.1 Actinomycetes bacterium
GAGGCAATGCGGATCACCGCCCCTAAGCCAAAGCCGCGAGCGGCTTGGGCGATCTGCGTGGCATGCGCGATATCCGATCCCGAACCGCAGAGCACAACAATTCCTGGCGAGGTCAACATTGCCTCAGTGCTTACTTGTGAACTCATAGTCCCATCACTCCTTGTAGGTTGCGCTTAATTCTTTCGGTGATCGGGCGTTCACCTGGAACAAATTTTTGACCAGTCAAAACCTCATACGCTGAGGTGTAGCGCTTCGAAGTTTCCAGCCATACAGATTGATCTAGTTGAGGGGGTGGACCATCTCCCTTGTAGCCAGCATCCGCTAACGCCCGACGAATGATTTCCTTATCCATACTGATTGGCTCCAAACCGTTAGCAAAGCGTTCTGGGAATGATTCAGCATCCCAAAATCGCGAAGAGTCAGGAGTGTGCATTTCGTCAATCAGCAATAACTTTCCTTGCGAGTCAAGACCAAACTCATATTTTGTGTCAGCCAAAATCAGGCCTGCGCGCTGCGCAACTTGTTGACCTCGCGCAAAGAGTGCGAGGGCAACGCGTTGAACCTCTGCCCACAATTCGGGTTCAACTAGACCCTGCTCAACAACTTGATCGCAGGTGAGAGCCTCATCATGCTGACCCATCTCTGCCTTTGTTGTGGGGGTCACAATCGCTACGGGCAATTGCTGGTTCTTTTTCAAACCATCAGGAAAGGCGTATCCATAAATATCGCGTGCTCCATCTTCGTAGCGTTTCCATAAAGAAGTAGAAGTCACGCCCGTGATGTAGCCACGAACAATCACTTCGACAGGCAACGGCTGAGCGGCGATGGCAATCAGAACATTCGGATCCGGCATTGACAAAGCGTGATTCGCAACAATGTCGCGAGTGTTGTCAAACCACCACTTAGCCAACTGATTGAGGACTTGGCCCTTCATCGGAACCGTGGCCATGATTTGATCAAATGCTGACAGCCGATCAGTCGTGACAAACAATCTTTGACCATTCGGTAATTCATAACTCACTCGGACTTTACCGACACGACGATTTTCCAGTGGCAACTCAATGTCGGTTAAAACATCCGTGTACTGCTGATCATGATTATTTGACATGTTGTACTCCTGACTTGAATAGGTTGAGGGCTAAACCATGGATACCAGTTGGCGAACCAGAGCGGCTTTGACGCCGGGTGACATGGTTTTCTGGATGGGGCATCAATCCCAAAACCAAGCCGGACGAATCACATAGTCCTGCAATGTCGTCAATTGATCCATTCGGATTCATCGGGCCACGACCAGTAGCCGGTGTTCCATCATGATTGACATAACGCAAAGCCACCATGTCATTGTCTTGAAGGTAGGTCAGTGTTTTGTCTGAGGCCACCACACGACCTTCACCATGAGCGACGGGACAGGTGATAGTGCCCGATAGCCCCGCTGTCCAGATGCTGCGGCGCGAGACGGGTGCCACAGTAACCCAGCGACAGACAAAGTTTCCATGATCGTTGTGGGCGAGGGCGATTTGTTGTTGCGTCGTCAGCGATTCAGGGTCACCAGTCAATAAACCAGAACGAACCAACATCTGAAAGCCATTACAGATGCCAATAACTGGTACACCAGCAGCAACTCGTGCGTGCAGGATCCCGCCGATGCGATGATTAAGTTCGTCGGAAAACACTCGGCCCGAACCCAAAGCATCAGCGTAAGAAAAACCTCCAGCAACAGCAATGATTTGCGCGGAGGAAAGATTCTTGGATTCCTCTGGCAGATCAGTCACTTGAATGAACACATGATCACAATCGGCCTGCGAAAAAGCAAAGGCTAGATCCTGATGCCGGTTCGTCCCCGGCGCAACCAAAATCGCTACGGTCGGCTTCATGACGCACCCGACCAAGCAGTCGCCATCTGAGCGCGACTCACGGAAAATGGTGTGTCATGCGTCCGGCAATGCAAATCGGGGTCCTCGCTGACTGTGCCAAGTAGGACGGCGAGTCCCAATCGTGCGCACACCTCATTGACGAGAAGTGGATCGACTTCCAAAAGAATGCGGCCATTTGATTCTGCATAAAGTGCCACAACATCCGTCGCAGCCACAGCGCGAATATCCACATCCAGACCAAATGGCGAGGTGAGGCAATATTCCGCCAAGGCAATAGCCAACCCACCTTCGCTACAGTCATGAGCCGAATGGATCTTGCCTTCTCGTATCAACTCGTATAACGCTCGATAGCGCAGTGGCGCAGTCGTGTCAGGTTGAGGGACTAAACCACCATGGTCGCTTCCCAGGACAAGATCTAAATGACTGCCA
>BJGB01000230.1 GCA_014190215.1 Actinomycetes bacterium
CTTGCTCATGCGAGTGGCGAGATGACTCATCCGCACTCAAGTTTGTTTGGCTTCAGTGAAGCGGCACGGATGGGTGTTGACGTCCTTGATATGGACGTGCAGTTGACCAGCGATGGGGTCCTAGTGATCCATCACGATCTCAATACCGGCAAAACTGCTAACGAAGATCTTGTTCTTCTTGAGCACACCTACGATGAACTGCACGCTCTTGATAGCGCCTACTGGTTTACCGCTAACTGCACATGCACTGATCAACCCGAAGCCGACTACATCTACCGCGGGATTCGTACCGGTGACAAACCTGCGCCCGCTGGTTATGTCGCTGAAGATTTCGCGATCAACTCATTGGAAGCATTAATGAAGTTGTATCCCGATTATGTGTTGAATATCGAAATCAAAGATAAAGGTGATGCCGCCAAGGCATCTGCTGACGCACTGATGGCGCTGCTCACAAAGTACGAGGCGTTTGACCGCGTTGTTGTGGCCAGTTTCGATGACACAGTTGTTGATTATTTCCATGAAAAACAACCCAATGTCGTCGTGTCACCGGGCCAAGCTGCCATGGTTTCATTTTTTCTCGGCGGGGTATCGCTGCCGGACTGGCTATACATCGTGCAAATTCCGCCGACCTACGAAGGTTTGACGTTGTTCACACCCGAATATGTAACACGAGCCAAATCAGAAGGCATCGTGACGTGGGTATGGCCCAATGGTGGCGAAACACTTGAGTTGTATCGTGAGTTGCTGGCTATCGGCGCTGACGGTATTAACGCTGCATCACCGCCTCAAGCGATGACCGCCCTCAACGAGTTCTTGGGTGTCTCGTAATCTCGCGCTGACGAGAAAAAATCTCTCATGATCGCAGGCATCATCGAAGGCTTTTATGGTCCTCCCTGGACACATCAAGAACGCCTGCGAAACATTGATCTACTTGCCGAGTACGGCGGCAACACCTATGTCTGGGCTGCAAAGTTAGAACCTCGGCATCGCCAATTGTGGGCCGAGCCATTCACCGAATTAGAAGTCACCGAGTTCACCGAGTTATCAAATCGTCAGAAGACAGTGCAAGTTCTGATCGGGCTGACTCCCGGCGCCGATGCAACGACTGAGCAGGTGATCAAAAAACTGCAACCGGCTGTTGATCACGGCTGCCATGGCGTTGTCCTGAGCTTCGATGATCTACCAGCCCTAGATGCTGCGACAAAGCATCAAGAAATCGCCAATGCTCTGATTGAAAACTTGAAGACTCAAGTGTGGCTCGTCCCCACTCATTACGCAGGTATCACCTCATCGCCATACCTTGAACAGTTGATTGATGGCTTACACCCAGAGGTATTAGTGATGTGGACAGGCGTCCATGTCGTGAACGATTCCATTGATGCCCATGAAGCACGTCAACGCACTCAGGCATGTCGTGGGCGCAAACCATTATTGTGGGATAACACGCCCGTTAATGACGCAATGATGAGCGAGGCTTTACACCTCGGCCCATACGCTGGACGCGAAGCAGCGTTGCGCTCCGAGATAACAGGATTGCTGATCAATCCCATGGAGTTCGCCACTGCTTCGCAGCCAACTTTGGTCAGCGCTTTGGCGTGGGTGAATGACGGTGAGCCGTACACGGCATGGTTGAACTTCGTTGATCAACACCGATGGACCGAGTTTGCACGTAGCACGGCGTTTCCCGATGATCCACATTGGCCAGGTGCCCGCCCAACCGATGACTGGTGGCAGGCAGTTGTCAACATGAATCCGCTCGGTCTCGAGGCCGGTTGTGAGCCGTGGATTGACGCCGCCAAGCAAGGCGCCCAACTGGTTCTTGATGCGCGCCGACTACTTGATCCAGCCCTACCCCGTTCACAGAGCACGGTCTTAAAGAAAATTACTTTGGCAATACGCTGGCGTTCGTGGCAGAGGCTTCCTGTTTTGCTGTACGGCGGAGGACCTCGACTTCGACCCGTCATTATCAATGATGAACACGGCGAATTTGTCTACCGACCTGGATCGGTCATTGCCACAACGGGTCTCGTTGATGATGAAGTCATGCGTTGCCTCAACACTGACTAACCTTTTCCTCAAAATTCTGTGGTTTGTCAGCACATTTTGCAAGGGATCATTCGTTCGTCCTTATATGACCTCAAAAAGCCGACCTTGACCGCTGCGGTCTGAAAAAAGAAATTCAATGATGCACATTTTTGAACCTAGTGATCGTTAGTACTTCTGAAGAGCAAAACAACCCACAAACAAAAGGAAAAATCATGACCAAGACAAAGACCCAA
>BJGB01000231.1 GCA_014190215.1 Actinomycetes bacterium
TGTCACTGTGGGATATCGCACGATCACGGTCACTGTTCGAATGACTCAGGCCACAACACTCTTGCGATTAGTGGGTATTTCGAGTCGCACCGTGTCGGCAACGCGCACGGCCGAGATCTTTGATTCATGAACGCTCAGAACTTTCGCCTGGTTTTATGGATCTGCCTAATCACAATCGTGTTCTGTGCTGTGCGAATCATTGTCGCTGTGTTTGGTGCCTTCTACCGATATGTCCGCCATGGTGACGATCACGTCAGTCGTTCTCAGTCGTGGACGGGTCGATTGATTTCTTATCTGCTGTTGATCACTCCATTGATGACAATCGGATCCTTTGGACCACAGCGCTTAGCTCACGCTCAAGATGTCGGACAAAACCTTGATGATGAAGAGAACTGTGCGGTACCACTTGGAGCCGGCGAGAATCACCTCGGGCGAAATGCCTTTTTAGTTTCTCTCGCTGTGGGTGTTGGAGTTTTGTTTCGCTTGCGCTCTCAACGACAGGTAGCTGCTCGCCAAGATCTTGAGGTGCCATCTCTATCGTTAGAGGTTGAAGCACAGATCAATCGTTCAGGAGAAGAACTTTCCCTAGTTCGACTCGATCTGGCCGTTCGTTCGCTATTCGTTCACGGTCATCAGGGACTGCAGATTTTAGTCCATGGTGTGGATGGTCTGATCCGCGCAGAGTTCACCCATGAGTTAGTGGCAGTTGCTCCATGGACTCAGTGCGGTGGTCGGGTGATTGAATTGTCAGCGGAGATTCCACTAGGGACCTTGGCATTGTTTACAAGTGGATCCCCAAGCCCGACACCATTTCTGATTCCCATTGGCCAAACATTGGCTGGAGACGTGTGGATCAACCTCGATGAGGTCAAGACTTTTGGTATCTCGTGCCAAGCTCCACACGGTGACGCGGTGTGGAGAGGAATCTGTCAGTCGCTCTCGCTATCACCGTTTGCATATGACGTTTCTATTGTCAGTGATGAAGAGCAGCAATTACCAGCACGACGTGTCATCGTTGAACGCCAGACAGAGAAAGTTGGTGCTTTAGCCCACAGCCTTCATGCCTTTGAATCGCCAAGTGTGTTGTTGCTTGAGGGCGATGAACGCTTTGATCAGTTGACGGTCTACCGAGGAGAGATTGCCGAGAGCGCTGACGGGTTGGAGTTCGCTGATCATGGTTGGATTCTTCAACCGCAAGGAGTCGCGATCACCCCCATTGGGTGTGAGGTTGATGAAGTTGAACTCATCAAGTCATTGTTGGGTGAAGGTGAAGCCGTTTTTCCCTGGCCCATTGAACGTTGGCGGCATGAAGAGGCTCGACATCAAGCCATTGATGCATTGTTGCCACCTTTTAGTTTTGTGGCGGCCGTTTTGGGAGCGCCTGAGGTGCGACATATCTCTGGTCGACGAGTCATCTTTGAAAAAGCCAAGAGTGAGGAATTGGTTTTATGGTTGGCCATGCATCCGACTCAGCGGAGACGATCGCTGGCGCGTAGTGATATGTGGAATGTGCCAGTGAAGGACGCGACCTTTTCTAATGTCACCTCCGATGTGCGACGCAGTTTGATCGTGGCTCAGTTACCTCCTGAAGGTGAGCAATGGTTGGGAGTCACGATGACCGATGAATTGGCACTGCATGCGGGGATCGTCAGCGATGTGGATATTCTGCGCGCCTGTGTTGCGCATGCGCGGCGTTGGCCTGAAGATGGGGGGATCGAGGTTCTACGCCATGGCTTGGGTCTAGTGCGGGGAGCATCGTTTGAAAGTTGTCTATATATATGGAGTGACTCCACTGGGTTGACGACCGAGTCGGCCATCTTGGTGGTGCGTGCCGCGCAGATGCTGGCTGAGATGTGTGCCGAAGTCGGCGATGTCGAGGGTGTCTATTGGGCCACAGCAAAGGGACTATTGGCAGTTCCGGGCCATGAAGACTTAGTGGCGACGCGGCTGCGATTGCAATCCGATCGTGGAGATACGGCGGCCCTGCACTCGGAATGGCAGGCATATTGTCGGGTCGTCGCTCACGATCCGTGGGGCCAAGGCGAACCCAGTGTGAAGATGCTTTCGTTATGGCGCGAAGTCCGAGCAAGCGAGTCATACCCAAGTAGTACCGCTGGTAGCATATAAATATGAAATTGAGCGTGAGCATTCCCGATCAAGATGTGGAGTTTATGGATCAGTATGGATTTGAGCAGGGAATCAATTCTCGTTCGGCTGTTCTTTTGCAGGCCATTCGACTCTTACGGAGTAGC
>BJGB01000232.1 GCA_014190215.1 Actinomycetes bacterium
ACGGCTGGTTCGCGTGAAGCCCGTGTGGCCAATCAATTTGGAACGGACTTGATTCACGTGGACGCTCCTGAACCAGGTTCGGGTTTGGTTTTCGATTGGTCTCTGACCGATGAGATTCCATCGGGCATTCGGATGATTTTGGCAGGCGGTCTCACAGCAGACAACGTTGCCGAGGCAGTGCGCTACGTGCGTCCATGGGGCGTCGATGTTTCATCGGGAGTGGAGTCGGCTCCTGGTAAGAAAGATGCTATGAAACTTCGGCGATTCATTGCTAATGCTCGCGCTGCGGCTCCAGTTGAGGATGTGACGGGTGACTCGGGCAATGATTTTCCCTATGATTGGGCAGATGAATAAATCGCTAAACAACTAGGCAGTTGCAGCGATCAGATGCCAACATAGAGGTCTACTTGTCAAGGAGCGATGTGAGTATTGCAGAAAAGTCAATGATGTCTGATCCTTCCGAGTCGGGTCGTTTCGGCGAGTTCGGCGGTCGCTTTGTTCCCGAGACTTTGGTGCCAGCATGTGAGGAGCTCGAGGCCTCCTTTCGCCAAGCGTGGGCTGATCCAAGTTTTCGTGCGGAACTCAATCAGGTGTTGAAGGAATATGCCGGTCGTCCATCAATGCTGACTGAGTGCTATCAACTCGGAAGCAAGTTGGGCATCCGACTGGTTCTCAAACGTGAAGATCTCAATCACACTGGCTCGCATAAAATCAACAATGTTCTTGGGCAAGTTTTGTTGGCTAAGCGCATGGGTAAGAAACGCATCGTGGCTGAGACGGGCGCCGGTCAACATGGCGTAGCGGCGGCGACTGCTGCGGCATTGATGGGTCTTGAATGCAAGGTGTATATGGGCGCTGTCGATGTGGAACGGCAGTCCCTCAATGTTTTTCGCATGAAACTTCTCGGGGCTGAGGTTGAGGCTGTTCATAGTGGTAGTCGAACCTTGAAGGATGCTGTGAATGAAGCGATGCGCGATTGGGTTGCATCCGTGGAAAGCACGCACTATTGCTTGGGTTCCGTGATGGGGCCTCATCCTTATCCGTGGATGGTGCGCGAATTCCATCGCGTGATCGGCACAGAAGCTCGTGAACAATGCCTCGAACGTTACGGTCAGGATCCAGATGTGGTTGTGGCCTGCGTTGGCGGCGGTTCAAATGCAATCGGTATTTTCTCTGGGTTTGTAGACACCAAAGCACGATTAATCGGTGTTGAGCCCGCAGGCGGTGCGGCGGTGGGTCGGGGTCAACCCGGTGTGGTTCACGGGATGCGCAGTTACCTAATGCAAGACGAATATGGACAGGTGCAAGAGGCACATTCGATATCGGCTGGGCTTGACTACCCGGGAGTCGGTCCAGAACATTCATATCTGGCGTCCATTGGTCGTGCCGAGTACCCGACAGTGACTGACCCAGAAGTCATTGCTGGTTTCCAGTTATTGGCTAAAACCGAGGGAATCATTCCTGCTTTGGAATGTGCTCATGCCCTTGCATGGATTTCGCGTGAAGCACCAAATATGCAAGGTCAAACAATATTGATGAATTTGTCGGGTCGAGGAGATAAAGACGTTGCCCAGATGATGGATGTTTTGAGTTAATGCCTGCGACCTTGACAACCTTGGAGACTGAACTTCGTGCGAAGCGCGATGCGGGACGCAAGTTGTTGGTTCCTTATGTCACTGGGGGACTCGTAGGTTGGACTGACGCGATACGCGCTGCGGCGGCTCATGGAGCGGATTGCATAGAGATCGGACTACCTTTTTCTGATCCTGTGATGGACGGTCCAATCATTCAACAAGCTTCACAGCGTGCACTTGACGACGGTGCCACGCCGGTCTCGATTTTTGAAGGCGTTCGTACTCTAGATGTAGGAATTCCTCTGGTGGTGATGTGTTACTACAACACCGTGCATCACGCAGGACATGAGCGTTTTGCCGCGCAATTAGTGCAGGCGGGTATCAGCGGAGCGATCATCCCCGACCTTCCGCTTGAGGAGTCCGCTCTGTGGTGCCAGGCTGCCGATGATGTTGGTTTATCAACGATTATGTTGGCCGCTCCAACTGCACCCGACGAAAGATTGCCGAGAGTCTGCGCACGTGCACGAGGGTTTGTCTATTCGGTAGGTCTGTTGGGCGTGACGGGGGAGAGAACCACTTTGGCTGCAACGGCTACCGAATTAGCGCGTCGACTCAAGCAGGTCACTGATGTACCT
>BJGB01000233.1 GCA_014190215.1 Actinomycetes bacterium
TGGAGATCGCGTCATGGCGATTGAATCTGGCGGCGCATATGCCGAATACATCTGTACTCACGAGCGCCAACTACTTGCGGTGCCGAGCAATATTCCACTGGCTGACGCCGCTGCGATTCCAGAAGTTTTCTTAACTGCATGGGATGCCCTTGTTCTGCAGGGCGGCCTGACCTCGGGACGTTGGGCGCTGGTACATGCTGGAGCATCCGGAGTCGGAACAGCGGCCATTCAAATTGCAAAGGCCATTGGAGCGCGTATCGCGGTCACCTGTTCGTCAGGTAAAGCGCAGGCTTGTCGTGATCTTGGTGCCGATCTTGTTGTCGAGCGTTCGCCACATGATTGGTTGGCTGATGTTCAAGGTGCGGTGCCACAAGGTTTTGATGTCGTTCTCGACGTCATCGGTGGTGATGAAGTTGAACGCAACCTGAGAGCAGTAGCAACAAAAGGAAACATCGTCCAGGTCGGCTTAATGGGTGGAGGATCAACACAAGTCAATGTTGGAATGTTGCTGATGAAGCGTGCACGTTGGATAGGTACAACGCTTCGAGCTCGACCTCTCGAAGAAAAAGCGGCTTTGACACGCAAGTTCGCCGCTGAAGTCTTGCCATTATTTGAAAGTGGTCGACTGAAGCCGATCATTGACAGTCGCTATCCGTTCCTGCAGATTGCTGATGCGCACATCGCTATGGGTGCCAACGCCAACACCGGCAAAATCTTGATCGATATCTCAAATGCCGGTGATTGAAAAAGCCGAGCAACGCGTTTCACTAGCCCACCATCGTGGCATTGATGGCTTGCGTGGTGTGGCAGTCATCTTGGTGATCATTTTCCATTCAGGCTTAGGTTGGCTCCCCGGCGGCTTTCTCGGTGTGTCAGTATTTTTCACACTCTCAGGGTTTTTGATCACCTCACTGTTAATTAACGAATGTGAGAACACGGGTCGATTGAACCTCACATTGTTTTGGGGTCGACGTTTACGCCGTTTAGCGCCCGCCTCATTAGTTGTGATTGCGGGCATTGTCGGATTCGCGAGTTGGTTGAGCACAAGTATCGAAGCCAGTCGCATCAAAGGTGACGCAATTTCTGCAGTTTTATATTTCAGTAATTGGCGATTTATTTATTCTGGTCATTCATATGGTGAACTCTTTGCATCACCAAGTCCACTGCAACATCTGTGGTCGCTGTCAATCGAAGAACAGTTGTACGTCATCGTGCCATTGGCAGTTGTGGGTCTTTATCTGCTTGGCTTGCGACGTCGTGGCATCGGCATAGTGATGCTCGCCGCTGTTGGAGTCTCAACAGTGGCTACTGCAGTCACTTCTGATCACGAACTCATCTATTACGCAACTCATACGCGTGCCGCCGAACTTTTGCTGGGCTCGGCTCTAGCGTGTTTAGTAGGTCCTGCCCTTGAACGTTCGGCAACGAAAACCCCTCCACCTTGGGCGACTTTTTACCTTTTTCCATTACTCGGAGTTTTGGCTCTAGCAAGATTCTCAACCATCAATTCGCCATGGTTGTATTCAGGGGCTCTTACTTTGTTCGCTGCAGGTTCAGCATTATGCATCGTCGGCGCAATCCAAGATGGGCCACTACGCAATTTTCTCTCGCTGCGTCCATTGGTACAAGTGGGACACATTAGTTATGGGCTGTATCTCATTCATTGGCCGGTCATCGTCTGGTTAAACTCGGATCGCCTTGGACTAGACGGAGTAGCGCTTTTTGCTACGCAAGTCATTGTGAGCCTTGCCCTTGCGGCCACGAGCTATTGGTTCATTGAGCAACCGATTAGGCAAAGGAAAATACTGCAAACAGCGCGAGGGTCATTAAGTCTTTTAGCGCTGGCGATCGTTGGATCTATTGTCTTGACAACAAGCGTTCTTGCCTCAAATTCTTCTCAAGTCGATACTGCACCTGAGGTGCTGGCAACACTCGCTCCGACAACTTTGCCTGTTGATAATGAAACAACGACAAGTGCCATTGACAACTTGCCTGCACCGGTCAATCGGTCTGTGCCACTAAACATTTTAGTGATTGGCGATTCAACTGCAGAGAATATCGCCACAGCTTTAGCAGCAGCCTCGGATGGGAGTCTCGGCGTTATATCGGCAGGCGCGATGGGGTGCCCACTGGTGCACGTTGCATTTGTTCGCGATCAATCTCAGTCCAGCCAAGATGTGACCTATTGTCCGAAC
>BJGB01000234.1 GCA_014190215.1 Actinomycetes bacterium
CGTGTGAGGTCTGGACATCTGACATGGCGAACTCCTTCTTGGTAAACGGCCAAAAACTTGCCCCAAAAGGTCTTCTTTGGCGACGAAACCAAAAAAAATCTTTCTCGGGAAAGTGCAGGTCAGCCAAACTCTATCGGCGACATTGCCCGGTGAGAACCGACCCTGACTGGTTCTGGACTCATCTGCGTGCTTAACTGATCGTGGTTGGGAACTCACGGGTTCGCTATGAACGTCTCATAGTGGCTAGCGAGTCATCGACTTCTCAGAGGGCGAAGCGGGCGGAAACCACCTTCGCACAAGGAGAAATACATCATGAATGAAGACTCAATTGCCTCTTGGATGGCAGATGGTGCATGTCGCGCCTATCCCCCAAACACGTTTTTCCCCAGCGATGGGGTTGGCGTTGACAGGGCCCGGAAAATCTGCGCCACATGTTCAGTCACGGCACCATGCTTGGAATATGCGCTGGAAAACCACATCGACCACGGGGTGTGGGGCGGATGTAGCGAGCGTGAGCGCCGCCGTATTAGCAAAAGACGCCGAATCAGTGTTCGCGCCGCCTAAGCCCAAGATTTAAACTCGTTGCCGTTCCTGAGATCGGCAAGTGGTCATTCAGACTTGGAGGCACCGTCTTCTTTGGTACCCTCTTCAAGACCCTTCTTGAACTCTTTTTGAGCCTGTCCGAGGCTTCGAGCAAACTTCGGGATCTTTGCTCCGCCAAAAAGAACGGCGACAACAACGCAAATACCAATAATTTCGGGAGTTCCAAGGGCTGCGATCATTTCTTGAGAGTAGCACCCTTATCTCGTCAGGGCTACCCCCTTGTGAGTGCTGGCCTACCAAACAGCACAATGAGCAACCGATGTGCCACAGTACTGACGTGCTTGAGTGCGTCGTGAATATCAGCGAGGGTCGCAACCTAGGACTATTGAGTACTCTCGCAGAAGCTTGTGGGGATGATCTTCTCGATGTGCACATCGATGGCGACCACAACCGCAGTGTGTTTACTCTGCTCGGGATCTCTGCGCCACGCAGGCTGAGTCAATGTGCAGTTGAACTGCTGCATCTCAAGAATCACCAAGGTGTGCACCCGCGACTCGGCGTCGTTGATGTTGTGCCCTTTGTCCCCCTTGTTGGCTCAACGATGTTCGAAGCCACACAGGCCAGAGATGATTTCGCTGAGTGGGCTGTGACGACGCTCGGCGTACCTTGCTTTTTATACGGCACTGAAAAGTCGTTACCGGACATTCGGCGCCAAGCGTGGTCGTCGTTGATACCCGATCGCGGTGGTCCCGGTGCACACTCAACTGCGGGAGCGATGTGCGTTGGGGCGCGTGGCTTATTAGTTGCCTACAACGTGTGGATGAGCAGAGATACAAGCGCTGAAACAGCTCACGCTGTAGCGCGCCAGGTGCGCGGAGACGGTATTCGTACACTCGCACTCAACGTTGGCGATCGTTGGCAAATCAGTATGAACTTAATTGATCCACTACGCATTGGACCCGATATCGCTTTTGACCGCATCGCCCAATTAGTCCCATTTATGCAGGCTGATATTGACCATTGTGAACTAGTTGGTTTACTGAGTGAAGCCACGCTGAAGAAAATTTCTTCCGAACGTTGGGGCAAACTGGGGCTCGGCGTTGAGACAACGATCGAATATCGCCGCTCACACGGCTATCACTTCTAAAACCAGATCAGGCGGTGGCGATACGGCGATTTGACTGAGCACGCTGGCGACGCAGACGACGACGCTCACGTTCTGATAGTCCGCCCCAAATGCCGAACTTTTCGCCATTCACTAGGGCATATTCCAAACATTCCATGCGCACGACACAACCCTTGCAAACTTCCTTGGCTTCTCGAGTTGACGCTCCACGCTCAGGGAAAAAGAGGTCGGGGTCAACGCCGAGACAGTTCGCGTCATTTTGCCAGTTGTTGTCGATCATTGGTTCGTTCATATGGCTGCCTTGCCATCCTGACCCGCAGGTCACTCAAGGGTGGTTCTGTCCGCAAATTCGCAGGGCCGAGCCACCCGTCTAACTACATGCTTGTTATTCTGCCCGATAAGGACCCCCCAATGCAAGGGGAAATATCGCGAAAGTCCTGAGAGAGGGGGGCTCGCGCAAGAATATGAACAGTCCGCGCGTCAGTCTCCACCAAAGTAAGGATTGGCCGCAAAGCCCCCAGAT
>BJGB01000235.1 GCA_014190215.1 Actinomycetes bacterium
TATGGCAGCATTTTTATTAGCGGCATATGAAGAAGATGAAATCGGAGGAGAGGCGCGCACAGTTCTGCGACTGCATCCTCGACTTGCTCCATACAAGGTGGCAATTTTGCCGCTGAGTAAAAAGGACTCGTTAATTCCGATCGCCCGTGATATTTTCGATCGCTTGGGTGAGCGCTATATGGTGGAATACGACGATACGCAGTCCATCGGCAAGAGGTACCGCCGTCAAGATGAGATCGGTACACCGTTGTGCATCACCGTTGACTTCGATTCGCTGGATGACAATGCGGTCACGATTCGTGACCGGGATTCGACTCAGCAGGTACGCGTCCCACTGAGTGACTTGGAAAATGAAGTTCGGGCCCGTCTAGGGTTTTAATTCAGACGATCTAGCGTCTACGGTAGGGCAACGGCAAAGTGCCGTCTTCGAAAAGGGGTACATCATGACCAAAGTTGCTGTATGGGCTGTCATTCCAGCCGCACCAGGGAAGCGCGATGAGTTAGCGGCAGCGCTCAGCGGAGCCTTGGAAACCGCGAAAAGTGAAGCGGGAACGATTTATTACATTCTCCACACCGATCCAACAAAGGATGATGTGCTGTACATGTACGAGATGTACGAGAATCAAGATGCTTTGAACGTGCATATGGGCTCAGAAGCATTCAAGGCGCTGGGACCAGCAATTGGGCCCTTCTTGGGTGGTCGCCCAGAATTGACTTTCCTTGGACCCATCGGCGGAAAGGGCGCCTGATTCCCTCGTGAGTCAGAAAGCCACATATCTCGATCGGATCCTCGAGCATCATCGTGCGCTGGCGGCGATCGATGAGCGTTCGTTGGCCGACCTTGTGCGGCGTTGCGAGCAGATGCGGCCAGCGCGAGGGTTCCGAGATCGTTTGCAGATAGACGCCACTCAAGCAATCGCTGTCATTAGTGAAATCAAACGTCAATCGCCGTCCAAAGGGCTTTTACGAGCAGATCTCAACCCACAGTTTTTAGCCGATGCGTATCAGGCGGGCGGGGCATCTTGTTTGTCTGTTCTAACAGATGAGGATTTTTTTGCGGGGTCGATTGAAGATCTGCAGATCGCTGCTTCGGCGTGCACCTTGCCAGTTTTACGCAAAGATTTCACTGTCTCGCCTCAAGATGTGTGCGACACCCGCTTAATGGGTGCGGACTGCGTGTTGTTGATTGCTGCGGCGCTAGATCCCCATGAGTTGAAAGATCTGCACCACTTGGCGACATCCATCGGGCTCGACGTTCTTGTGGAGATTCATGATGAAGCCGAACTTGAAGTGGCCTTGTTCGCCGAGGCGGTTCTTATTGGCGTCAATCAACGCGACTTGGTCACCTTTGAAGTGGATCATCGTCGTGCCCTGCGGATGGCAGGGTTGATACCGTCGGGCGTATTACGGGTGGCTGAAAGCGGCGTACGCGGACCAGTTGATGCGTTAGCACTTCATCAGGCGGGATATCACGCAGTATTGGTGGGGGAGAGTCTGGTCACTGCCGACGACCCCACGGGGGCTGTTCGGGCGTTGCGCAATCTGTAGATCCACTGCTGCAGTATCCACTTTGATATCGGAGTTGGCAGATACGGTTACATCGTGTTCGTGAAAATCTGTGGCATCACGAATGAGGATGATGCGCTACTCGCTGTTGCTATGGGTGCCGACGCGGTTGGATTTGTTTTTGCGCCGTCACCTCGTCAGGTGTCGGCGCAAGTTGTCTTCGACATCACGCGCCGACTACCTCCCGAGATATTGACGGTCGGTGTATTTCGTGGAGATCTTCCGGACAGAATCTTTGACATTGTTTCAAAGTCTGGAGTCAAGGCGGTTCAACTCCACGGCAATGAGCCGTTGTCAACAGTTGTGGCTTTGGCTGACAATGTTCGTTGGATCATTAAGGCCGTCACGGCTGGTTCGCGTGAGGCCCGTGTGGCCAACCAATTCGGAACGGACTTGATTTTAGTGGACGCTCCTGAGCCAGGTTCAGGTTTGGTTTTTGATTGGTCTCTGACCGATGAGATCCCATCGGGCATTCGGATGATTTTGGCAGGCGGTCTCACAGCAGAGAATGTTGCCGAGGCAGTGCGCTACGTGCGTCCATGGGGCGTCGATGTTTCATCGGGAGTGGAGTCGGCTCCTGGTAAGAAA
>BJGB01000236.1 GCA_014190215.1 Actinomycetes bacterium
TCGATAGGCAATCTCATAGGTTCTCCTTGGTCATTCGCAAGGCACTTTCGCCCTGCTCCTATGAACAGTGCGCGCCTTCTTGCTTGGCGCAAGGAAGAAGTGTGATGAGTATCCATACGGAATCAAGTGGGCCAAAGCGACAAATGAAGAAAAGAACAAAGTCATTCGTGCATTGGTCGATCGCATCGAGGTCAAGCCGAGATCGGTTGCATGGAAGCACCGTGGTCTCGATCCAGACCGCGTGGAAATCACGTGGCGCTTCGCGGAACCTAAGTAGGACTGCAGTCCAAAGGGTTGCCTAAACCAAACTTGGCGTGCCCCCCTTTGGTCACGCAACACAGTTGCGTATTTTCATTGATCCGGATTTGTTGCAATACGACGGCGTGAATGATTTCGTGTGGGCCGCCGCCGGCACATGGAACGACAACTTTGCGATCGCACCAAAAGATTTAGTGCGCGTCAGCGGCGGAATAGTCACCGACCTGAAACGCGGTTAACTGCTAATTCTGTGTACCTGGCCGGTTGTTATACGGATTACGATTCGTAGATGTCAAAGACCGTTGTTTATCAGGCCAAGCGCATCATCACAATGAACGACGATTACCCGTCGGCGCAGGCAGTAGCAATTAGAGACGGACGCTTTCTTGCTGTCGGATCGCTTGCAGAAGTTCTGACCACAGTTGGCTCCGATCATCAAGTGTCACATGAGTTCGCTGATCGTGTTCTTGTTCCGGGACTAATTGATCAACACCTGCACCCGATGCTTGGGGCAACCACGTTGACAACTGAAGTCATCGCACCAGAAGATTGGATCTTGTCACGGCGGACGTTTACTGCCGCTGTGAATGAAACCGATTACAGCGATCGTCTACTCGCTGCGCACCAATCTTTAGCAGAAGGTGAGTGGCTCTTTTCATGGGGATGGCACGCGTTGTGGCATGGTCCGCTCAGTCGCGAACGCCTTGACATGTTGGTTGGAGATCGCCCGACTGCAATATGGCAAAGATCCTGTCATGAATGGATTCTCAATTCGGCAGCACTCGACGCAATTGGGCTTACCCACGAGTTGACCCAAGGCTTTGGACTCGCCAGCGAGCAGATTGATTGGGAGCGTGGACATTTTTATGAAAACGGATTCATGATTGTTCTCGCCAAGTATCTACTGCCACATTTCATGACCCGAGAACGATTTCATCTCGGATTAGAACAATTAGTTGAGTATCTGCATATGAACGGCGTAACTGCAATCAACGAACCCGGTATCTGGTGGACAAGTGAGCCCTGGGATCTGTATCAAGAAATTCTCGGCCATGAGGATGTGCCGTTCGAAAGTACTTTCATGGTTGAAGCACGCACCCAACCATTACGGCAATTATCACCTGAGCAGTTTGTGGCTGATGCTCGCAGCCAGGTCGAATTTGGAAAAGGAACCAAGGTCAGAGTGATCGACCGTCATGTCAAACTTTTTGCCGATGGTGCAATCATTTCGCAATTGATGCAGATGAAGGATCCATATCTTGACCACGAGGGCAAACCAGATGCCCATCATCACGGCCAATGGATGATGGAGCCTGATCAACTAAAACTCGTTTTTGACACTTATTGGGATGCCGAATGGCAGATACATATTCATGTCAATGGAGACCTTGGTCTTGAAGTTCTTCTTAACATCATTGCCGAAGCACAACGTCGTAAGCCAAGGATTGATCACCGCACAGTCATCGTGCACTTTGCAAACTCAACAGAGGAGCAAGTGGAGAGAATTGCAAGCCTCGGCGCAATCGTGTCCGCGAATCCGTACTATCCCGTTGGATTTGCCGACAAATACAGCGCGTGGGGTCTCGGCCCAGAGCGGGCTGATGCGATGGTGCGCTCTGCATCGGTACTACGTCGAGGTATTCCACTTTCGTTTCATTCTGATCTCCCGATGTGCCCAAGCGACCCGATGTTGATGGCGTCATTTGCCGTGAATCGAACCACGCCATCTGGACGCGTTGCAGGCCCCGACCAAAGAATCGGAGTGCACGACGCACTGCGAGCGGTGACGATTGAGGCCGCTTATTCGTGGCGTCGCGAGCATGAACTCGGAAGCATTGAAGTAGGCAAGATTGCAAATTTGACGGCACTCGACTCAGACCCATACGAATGCGAC
>BJGB01000237.1 GCA_014190215.1 Actinomycetes bacterium
CGTTTCAATCCCGTTGCGCGGAGTGAACCCCGTCTACGGCTCAGCTGCCATCGCAGGAATTATTTTAATGGGCATTGCCGTAGCGATCATCTTTGGGTTAATTGAGGGTCAAGAACGGTCAGAGAAGATACTCCGTTCCATTGCGCGTCGACTGCACTTAAACGAGGAACGTGCAGGAGAAGCAGTGCGTCATATCGGTGGACGAATGAAAGAATTGGCCGGCGACAAGGCAATGTTGCGGCGCCTCGTCGGGTGGGCCGCTGCTAACTGGCTGATTGACGCAGCCGCACTATGGGTTTTTCTGCGCGCTTTTGGCGGGTCACTGACTTTTGATGCATTGATCGTCGCCTTTGGTTTGGCCAATGTGTTGGCTGCTATTCCTCTCACACCTGGGGGACTGGGTCTGGTCGAAGGTATCTATGTTCCAGTCCTTGTTGGATTTGGTCTCACGAGGGCGACAGCGGTGGTCGGAGTCGTCTCCTACCGGGTGGCTCAATTTTGGCTTCCAATATTGATTGGTGGTCTGATGTATTTGTCTTTGCGAATCGGTCCATGGGCCATTGATCGCAACCGACTTGAGCCATTGCGAAATGTCGTGGCGACGGCGGGTTCGGATGATGAGCGGATATTGGACTTCTCCGAGCGCTTTCCAGGCAAGGAAAGAACTGGGCAAATTCGGACCCCATCTGAGGAAGAGATTCGTTCTGCCGAAAACTTTCGGCGTCAGCAGGACTAGTTTCTAGGTATGACTATTCACGAGCGCCCATTCGGCCGTTGCCTAGAAGATTTTGTGATTGGCGATGTGTACCGCCATTGGCCAGGAAAAACCATTACTGAATATGACGATCATTTGTTTTGCATGATCACCATGAACCACCATCCATTGCACACCAACGATTGGTTTGCTGGCAAGAGTGTTCAGGGCCGCAATGTTGTCGTCGGCAACTTGGTTTACTCCCTTGTGCTCGGCATGAGCGTGCCCGACGTCAGTGGAGCGGCAATCGCCAATCTTGAAGTCGAAACTTTGCAGCATAAGTTCCCGACCTTTCATGGGGACACGATTCACGCGGAAACTCGGGTACTTGATAAGCAAGAGAGCAAGTCGAAGAACGATCGTGGAATCGTCACCGTTGAAACCAAAGGCTTTAACCAAGATGGCAAAGAAGTGTGTTACTTCCGTCGTCGGGTGATGGTTTGGAAGCGAGAGTTTGCTCCGAGTCGTGAGCGTCCCTACAACGGGGATGCCGCATGGGGCGAAGCCTGAAAGTTGCTTCTTCTGTGAGCGACCACACTGGTCTTCACGAATCGATATTTTCGTGGATCACTCCGCGACTGCGGCAATTACCTTGGCGTGATACGCGCGATCCTTGGCATGTCCTTGTCAGCGAAGTGATGCTGCAACAAACTGGGGTCAATCGCGTGCTACCGAAGTGGCAGATATTTGTTGATGCATTTGCCACACCTGCCGAGTGTGCTGGGGCGCCCTTGGGTGATGTTCTGCGTCTGTGGCAGGGTCTCGGTTATCCGCGTCGGGCGCGAAATCTGCAAGCCGCCGCGCGAGTCATTGTGGAGCAACATGATGGTCTCGCGCCGAGCACGCTTGATGAACTGCTTGCTTTGCCAGGTGTCGGCCCGTATACGGCGCGAGCGGTTTTGGCTTTTGCATTTGAAGAGGATGCGGCCGTAGTTGATACAAATATTGCGCGAGTACTCGCAAGGTTTCATGGAAGAACTCTGAAGGCGCGTGATGCTCAGCAACTTGCTGATGCTTGGGTTCCACGGGGAGAAGCATGGCTATGGAATCAAGCACTCATGGATCTGGGTGCAACTATTTGTCGTCCACAACCTGTGTGCGATGAGTGTCCACTGAGTGAGAAATGTTCATGGCGGGGGACTGGCACCGACCCAAGTGTGGGTTCGGCAGGAGTGAGTGTCGCTCAGGCTCGCTTTGAAGGTTCAGATCGCCAGGCTCGTGGTCGTCTCATCAAACAACTCGGAGAATGTGCAGTGCCCATTCACGCAGTGGCAGAGATAATGGATCGCTCACTTGCCACAGCAGAACGATTGGTAGTAAATCTCGTCGACGAAGGTTTGGTGATTCGTCAAAATGGCGAACTCCTATTGCCGTAATCAACTCTTT
>BJGB01000238.1 GCA_014190215.1 Actinomycetes bacterium
CTTGGATTGAATGAAGTACCCGTGACCTTCACTGCCAAATAACTATTGATTCAACAGTTTGTTCATTCGGTCAACAGTGATCTTGGCGACAACAGTCATCGAGTTGCCACCCCGTTCACGCACTGGCACGGCGGGAATTTCATCAGACCAAATCATGGTGAGGTCCTTCCATGTACGACCATCACCCACGATGGCCCCTTCAACAGCAAGACGAACTTGCGTTGAGGACGGTGCTCCCACTTGAGGTACCGCAGTCAGTTCGAACGTGCAATATGTTGAACGAGTGATCGCCTCGTGCTCACCCTGCGGCAGAGTGCCCATCACGATCGTGTACAACATGCCGGCCTCTTTGTGCACATGCTTTTCTTTGAAATCGGGACGGTTCTGCATCTCCATAAATGACGAACGACTGGCGTACTTGACGATTGCCATCCGATCCCATTCCTCGGGACTGCTCTGCGCCACGACATCGCCCATGAACGCCACATGCGCTCCGATACGCGTCAACACATCGGTCGGGTTATACAGATTGTCGGCTTCAACACCAGAGATCCCCTCCGGCGCAGAACTATCGGCTCTCTCGACTCCTTCGTAACCAGCGACATCGCGATACTTCATAAAGTTCACCATGTAGATCGGACCATCCTTCTCAGGAGTCCTGGTCATCAAGTCATTGGCATAGTCAAAGTCAATTTTTCCGTAGCGCATACGGCAAACATAGCAAACCCTGCCCATCTTGTGACACATAAGGTGACAGAAAAGTCCCAGCGGTGCTACGGTGCTTCTAACTTCAAGGAGATCCCGTGTCAAACCAATTGATTCTTGACTCATTACAACGTCGCATGGCAGCACTTTTCAGTTTGTATGAAGATGCCCTCTCGACGATGGACCTTTCACATGTCAATCATTTTGAGCGAGAAGGTGTATTACCCATAGCTTTTTCGCTGTTTCATTACGCCAACATGCATGACGCCTCGTTCATGATGCTCAGCGGACAGTTGCCCATATGGAATGACGAGTGGCAAGAGCGCGTCGGCGTGGCAATCAATGATCATGGCAAACACCGCACCGTCGGTGAAATGGAACATCAAAGAATTGGTGACCTTGACGCATTCACGCAGTACATGCGTGCGGTATATGCGCGCACCTTGTCATGGCTTGAATCGCTTGACCCAGCCGAATTGGAACGAGTCATCATTGCCCGACCGTTTCCACCTCAGATTGCTTCAACCTTCAGCGCTCGAGTCGCAGGGCCAGACGGTCTCACCGTGCTTGACGGCATCGAGTGCTGGCTGTATCAGCATGGTCTGCGCCACATGGGTGAAATTGAAATATCGCGCGGACTCGTCGGTCTTGGTGGCATGACCTCGTAGCAGAGTCTTTCCCCATCTCGAGTCACCGCCTATGCTCGTGTTTGGGGAGGTGACGCCATGGGGGGCACACCAATAGTTCTAGGGGATATCAATAAGGCTTGGTTGAGCGAAGTTCTAGGTGTCCGAGTCACCGACCTCAGCATGCAAGTCATCGGCGCTGGCGAAGGATTCATGGGCCAACTTGCCCGAGTCTCGTTACAAGGCGACAATGTGCCGCAAAGTGTGATCGTCAAGTTGCCCACCTCTGATCCGGGTGGACAGGTCATGGGCGAAATGATGGGCGTCTGGAAACGTGAGCATCGCTTTTATACAGAACTCGCCTCACGTATGAAGGGCATCACTCTGGCGACCTGTCTCTACAGCACGGCCGAACCGTATGCCTTGATTCTTGAAGATCTCAGTCCCGCTCGCGCAGGTGATCAAGTCGCAGGACCAACGCCGGCGCAGGCGCGTACGGCCATTGATGTGGCGGCAACACTGCACAGCAACTGGTTTGATAAGCCCGAACTCGAGGAATTTGATTGGATGCCGAAACTTGATGACCCAATGACAGCATCGATTGGCACGATGTTCCCCATTGGTTGGCCGATCTTTCTTGAGCGCTATCAAGATTCCCTTCCCTCACGCGTCTTGGCATGGTGTGAAAAATTCGTTCCAATGATTGAGACTTGGATGAAGACATATTCTGATTGGCCGTGCACTTTGACCCACGGTGATTTCCGTTTAGACAATATGTTTTTCTCAGAGAATGGT
>BJGB01000239.1 GCA_014190215.1 Actinomycetes bacterium
CTCCACGATCAGTAAAACTGAACAGATCGGCTTGCACTTGAGTCAATTTATGAATCGCCTCTTCTAACGTCAGAACTTTTTTCTCGCGTACCCAAGTGCCGAGGAGATCGGTGGGTAATACGGCATCACATAACTGACCAATGTGGGCACCTGCATCCGAAAGACCAAGAGTGCAACCTTTCGCATTGAGCAAAATGGCTACACCGTCAGCGTCATCATTTGCCAGCATCGCCTTGACACGCAGTTGCAGATCCGGTTCACATAAAGCGAGTTCAAGCAACAAATCAAATGGATCACTTCCGCTCTTGGCAGCGATATCGGTGAGCCGTTGACCAACTAAATCGGGTGACGCTGAAGCTTCCATGATTTCATAACTGTCCCAGCGGGGGACAAGTCCCTGCTTATTTTGCCATCCGACTCGCACTCGATCGCGCCACTCGTGGCTGGCATATGCAACACGACGTTCCTCAAGACTGAGCGGCATGAGTTCAGCGAAGACAGGAGATGTGTTCAACGTGAATGGCTCAACAAGAGTCATTGAAAATGCGAGTGGGCGACAGGAGACTTGTGGCCAGACTTCGGCACCCTTGGCGATTCCCGCGAGGTGAACCTCGAGCGACTTGAGATGATGGCCTTCAGAGGTCGTCAATAACGCCGTGTAGGTAATGGGGGCACCCACTTTTGGTTGCAATTCATAGCAGTCAGCCAAACTCAGATTTGTTCCACCATTGACACCGATGACGCCACGACCAGAGTCGCCGACTGCTTTACAGAGTGCCTCAATTTCTTCAGAGGCTGCCCAACGACTGGGAATAGGTTGACCGTCAGCGCCGCGATGTGTGATCGCGAAACTTGTTGCGAAACCGGCAGCACCTGCCTCCATCGCTTGCGTTACAAGAAGAGCCATACCTTTGATTTCTTCGCTAGTCGCCGCGCGACCAACGGCCTCGGTGCCCATGGCGTAGATGCGCAACGCGGTGTGCCCGATATAGGCCGCGAAATTCAAAAGCGAGCCGTGACGTTCAACAGTTTGGAGGTATTCGGGGAACGACTCAAACTCCCAGGCGATTCCTTCATTCAAAGTTGCGGGGTCCATGTCCTCAACTTTTTCCATCGTGCGCGCAATAAGTTCGCGGTCCGCTGGACGAGTGGGTGCGATCGTGAAACCACAGTTGCCGGCAACAACCGTCGTCACCCCGTGATAACACGAAGGCGTTAAGGCTGGATCCCAAAAAACTTGCGCATCGTAATGCGTATGAATATCAATGAAGCCGGGAGCGACAACGCGACCCCGTGCGTCAATGACGACATCACCAGCGAGGTTGTGCCCAATAGCAACGATGCGATCGCCGTCAATGACGACATCGGCGAGATATCCAGGCGCCCCCGTTCCATCGACGAGCAAACCGTTGGTGATGAGAGTTGTTTTACCCATGTGTTTAGTGTCGCACAAGTTGACTGGCAGAACCCTTTTGTCCGTCAGTCTTTGGAGTCGATATCGATTGCCAACTCGTATTTATCAGCAACATCTGTGTCAAGGCCCATCGGGGATGCATCATCGCCAAACCAAAAACGTAGTTGTGCCACCACGGCATGTCGGATAATCGGAAAACCGAGATCCACCGGTTGGGCGGGTGGCAGACAGCCATCTTCACCAAGTCTTTTGAGGTTGCCCATACTTTCTAAGAGCGGTCCGAGTCCCGAGGCGATGGCCACACCGATGATTCCGGATCCATTGCCGAAAGTGCAGAAATCGTCGAAACCGTTATGGCCGACGCCATCAATAATCCACAGCCGACTCGGGCCTGGCACGGCCTCGAAAGAGGGGCGAGTTGATTCTTCGGCGGAGATGATTGCGTCAAGGGCGCCTGCGATAAAGAACGAAGGCTTATCGGGCAATGCCGGAGCGTTGCTCGAATCGCTGCTCATGCCCAATGCGCCGGAGGCCAGTGAGATATAGCCGTCAATGCGATCGTCAAGGGAGGCAGCGAGAATGGTCCCTCCACCGGCTGAATGTCCCATGGCCACGACGCGCTCAGCGTCAACCATTCCTTCAAGGCGTGAGCCCGGGCGAACATTCTCTGCGGTGACTAAGTCCAGCGTTTCCAAAAGTTCGGTGACTGAA
>BJGB01000240.1 GCA_014190215.1 Actinomycetes bacterium
TCATAAGACCGATATTTGCAGCTTTCAGATATGGCACCATTCTTGATTCGATTCGTCGATCAAGAAGATTGAATCCCGACTGCTGCACTTGAAGTTCACCGTGCTGGCGGTACTCATTCAATTGGTCAGTGGTAAAGTTTGAGACTCCAACCGCTCGAACCTTACCTGAGTTAACGAGTTCTTTAAACGCAGCCATTGAGCCAATGGGAGAACCATCTGGATCGGGAACGTGAATGAGCAGAACATCAATATGGTCGGTTTTGAGTCGCTCGAGGCTGACTTCGGCAGACCGAAGAATCGCTTCCTTATTTGATGTCGTCACCCAACACTCCTTGGTGTAATCCCAGTGCACTGCACACTTGGTAACAATGACCGCTTCACTGCGCCGTATGCCAAGGGCCTCACCAAGGAGAATTTCAGCTCTTCCGTTTCCATAGGCAGGTGCAGTGTCAAAAAGCGTGACACCAAGATCGAGCGCGCGTCGAATGGCTTTAACTGCAGCGTCATCATCAACTTTTCCGTAGTCCCCGGCACTCTGCGTCCCACCAATTGGCCACATGCCAAAGCCAAGAAGTGAAACCTCAATCCCCGTATTGCCTAGGAATCTATATTTCATTTTATTGCCTTTTGTTTGGTTGATTTTTGATACTATAAAGTTATCAAATTTTGTGACTGGATGAAAACAACTACGTTCAGGTTAGAGATTTTTTTATTCCTGCGGTCATGAAATCGCTTCGGGTAGCGGTCACCGGTTTTCACCACGAGTCAAACACGTTCGCTCCTGTACCCGCGTCTCTCGATCGATTCTTGGCTGCTGGAACATTTGAATCTGACGAACTCGTTCGGGTCTATGGCGAATCACAAGCGACGCTCGGCGGGTTTCTTGAGATCCGCTCACTTCCAAATCTGGAAGTTGTACCTCTAACTCATGCCGACTTGAACCCCATGGGCACTATCACTCAGGAGGCGTTTGAAGTTCTCGTCGGTCGCATGATCGAACGACTCAAAGAAAATGGTCCATGGGATGTCGTGCTTCTTGCGTTACATGGGGCGGCAGTTGCGGAGCATCAACCTGATGCCGACGGCGAAATTATTGAACGAGTGCGGAGACTCGTCGGTGATGACGTGGTTATTGGTGTTGCTCTCGATATGCACGCGAATGTGTCGAAGCGAATGATAAGTAACAGCACTGTCATTAATGCTTATCTCACTAACCCACATATTGATCCGCGACCACGAGCACGACAAGTCGCCGAATTATCAATCGCAACAGCACGGGGCGAGATTCAACCGGTGATCGCCCATGTATCACCACCGGTCGCAATCAATATTTTGCGCCAAGGAACTTCAGATTGGCCGATGTCGCACTTGATTGGTCTGGCAAACGAGATGGAACATCAACCAGGTGTGCTTTCGGTGAGCGTGATTGAAGGATTTCCATACGCAGATGTGCCAGAACTCGGCATGTCTTTCATTGCGATTACCGACCATGACCAAGATCTTGCTAACAACTTGGCGAAGTCGCTTGCGGTCACTGCATGGGATTTACGCAACGATTTTTTAGGGGACGGAACTGACATTGATATTGCACTTCAGCGAGCGATGAATTCGCAACGAGGGCCCGTCGTGCTCTTAGACGTTGGAGACAACGTGGGTGGCGGTAGCCCAGCAGATTCGACTCATGTTCTGGCTGCGGCTCAGCGACTTAAAGTTCGAAACCTGTTTCACTCGCTATGTGACCCGAGTTGTGCAGCCGATTGCCACGCGGCGGGAGTAGGTGTCAACATCACATTAAATGTCGGCGCTAAAACTGATCGGCTGCATGGTAATCCAGTGGCAATAAGTGGCACCATTTTGCATCTGGATGATGGTCGCTTCGAAGACACTGGCATCACTCATGGCGGTTTCAGATTCTTCAATGCTGGCCCTCGGGCCCTCATTCATACTGAGGATGATCATTTCGTACTCTTGACTTCGCGCCCAATGGGCAATACGAGTCGAGCCGAACTCACAAGCGTCGGGCTAGACCCACTGTCATTGAAAGTGATTGTTGCCAAAGGAGTCCACTCTCCTCGTGGCGCATTCGAACCAATCGCCGCCGAAATGATTCAACTCAATAC
>BJGB01000241.1 GCA_014190215.1 Actinomycetes bacterium
TGATTCAAAAAGAAGCAGAACCGACCTCTCGGTCGTAGAACTCTTGCCACTTCGGAGATTGCGGCGTCCACATCGCCAATATGTTCAAAAACTAAACAAGCCACAACAGCGTCGAATGTCTCATCAAAAAATGGCAAGGCGTCTGCTCCGGCCTTACTCACATGAATTCCACCGCCACGTTCAGCAGCCACGCGAACTTGATTCCAAGTCGGATCGACGCCCGCTACAAATGAGGCACCGATCTTGACGGCTAGGCGCGAAACCTGTCCGTCTCCGCACCCAACATCAAGCACACTGCCCATACCCTGCAACTCTTGAGCAGCTAACGGCAGAATCTGCTCTTCGTATTCAGCATCCGCCCCTTCAGTGAATCCGTCAATCCACCACTGCGCATTCTCTTCCCACAGGTCATTGTCATTTCCAGAAGTACTCACATCGCAAGGTTACGAGCCCACTACCCTGAGAGCATGAGTGCATCCATGAAATCATCGATGAAGTTTTCCCTGTGGCCATCTCCCGAGCGTTCTTGGGAGGAAGTTCGCAATTTGGCGGAATATGGAGATCGCCAGGGATGGCACTGCCTATGGTACGCCGACCATTTCATGCCCAATTCAGAAGTGGGCGAAGTTCTCGACGGCAATGTGTACGAATGCTGGAGCGTCATTGCCGCCGTTGCTGCAGTCACCAAGACCTTGCGCATAGGTTCACTAGTCAGCCCAACAACCGTGCGCCATCCTGCAGTCCTAGCCAACACGGCGGCAACAATTGATCGGATTTCTGGTGGTCGTCTCGTTCTCGGAATTGGCGCCGGTTGGCAGGTCAACGAACATCGCGCCTACGGCATTGATCTTCTTGCCGGTAAAGATCGCGTGGACCGTTTTGAGGAAGCGATTCACATCATCAAATCTCTTCTCAATGAACCTCGCACGTCATTCGCAGGCAAGCATTTCTCCATCACTGATGCCCCGTGTCAACCAACAACGGTACAGAACCCTTTGCCCATCATGGTTGGCACTGGAGGACCACGAATGCAAAAGATATCGGCGCGCTATGCCGATGAATGGAACACCTGGGGTCACGTCGAGACCGCAAGTCGGGTCATTGATACCTTTCGCGTTGCTTGTGAATCTGTTGGACGCGATCCAGATACCGTTCACAAGTCAGTGCAAGCGATGTTTTTCCTTGCCGAGGATGAAAAGACGATTCAAAAGATCCGCCATGCGGCACCGGCAGATCGCACAATTGTCGGCTCGGATGGGCACATCATTGAGCAACTCAATCTCTTTAAAGAACTTGGCTACAACGAGATCATCATTCCCGATTTTACTTTAGGACGAGATCCCGTCTCACGAATGAGCGCTTACGAACGATTTCGAACAGACATTCTTCCCTTTGTTGATTAGTGGAACTTGTCAAAGATTGCTTGAGCAACTGCCTCTGGTAGCCAAGATTGCGAGCGAAGGTCGTCTAAAGACGCTTGCTTCACGGCATTCACCCCACCAAAGGCTTGCGTGATTTTCTTTTTGCGAGCTTCACCCAGACCTTCAATGCCATCAAGCGCACTAGAGACCATTCGCTTATCTCGCAATTCTCGATGAAACGAGTTCGCAAAGCGGTGTGCCTCATCGCGAATGCGTTGCAACATAAATAATGCTTCACTTCCTCGCGGAATTTCAACTGCATGGCTTTGACCAGGAATAAACACTTCTTCAAAACGTTTCGCTAGTGAAGCAACCGGAATCTCGGAGTCAAGACCTAGATTCTTTAATACCCGCTCCGCTACCCCTAATTGCCCTTTGCCACCGTCCACCAAAAGTAATTGGGGCGGATAAGCGAAACGCTTCGAACGTTTGCGTTCTCCAGTTGCCAGTGCCTCAGTGTCACTGACTTGATCCCGCTCTTCAAGATACGCCTTGAACCGGCGCGTCAAAACTTCTTCCATAGCCGCGTAATCATCATTTCCAGGAACATCCTTCACCTTAAACCGACGATATTCACGCTTGTTGGGGAGTCCGTCCTCAAGGACCACCATTGAGCCGACATAATCAGTGCCCTGCAAATGCGCCATGTCGTAACACTCAATGCGCAAAGGTGCCTCAGCGAGGCCGAGCAAA
>BJGB01000242.1 GCA_014190215.1 Actinomycetes bacterium
GACGTCTTCTTCGGGAGTGCAGTTACGGGACCAAAGGTTCCACGGTAATCCTTTCTCATGAAAATGCTCTTGGTCGTCCATTCAGTCGTGCTTCGGGTCTTTACCCGAAAGCCAACGGCAATGCAGAGCGTCTTTCAAAGGTGGCAAAGCACCTTCCCGTCAAGGTTATTTTCTATATTCGCCCGCTAGAAACATTTGTGCCTTCGTACTACATGCAGTCAATCAACGAAGGCGGAGTTCTCACTTTCGATAGTTGGTTGGAAAAGAACATTGATCTATCAAAACTTTCTTGGACGCCGGTAGTGCAGACTATTATTGATCATTTCGGAGCCGAGAACGTAGAGATTCGCGATTTCCGAGAAATTGATGCGGGGAACAAGATTTTTCTGAGCAACTTTTTTGCAGCCTGTGGTCTGAAATCTTTCACTGTCCCTGATTACGACAAACTGCATAACCCCTCTCTTTCTGAACAGGGTCTAAAGATTGCTTTATTAGTAAACCCATTGTTGGAGAATTGGACTCAACGCAAGTCGATGCGCAAGTTCCTTCAGGCAAATTTCAACAACAATAATGGCGAAGTGCCGAAATTGCTCACTCCCGAACTTCGTGAAGTGCTGGCAGGAATTGATGCGATTGAATATGAATCACTCCTCACTCGCAAGTAAACCATCGTCTGCACAGCGCGATGTTGTGGCCCTAGTCCTTGGCGGATTCATCACGCTTGCCGGAATCATGCACTTTGCAAATCCCGATTTCTTCAATGACATCGTCCCACCGCGATTACCTTTGAGTGAAAGTTTTTGGACCTACGCCAGCGGAGTAGTTGAACTAGTTGTTGGACCGATGTTGCTGTGGCGACGTTCTCGGCGATGGGGGGCAGTCGCCGCTATCGCACTGTTCATTGGCGTATATCCGGCCAATGTGTACATGGCGTGGGACTGGCGTGAGGAACCCTTCTCCAAGCAGATTGTGTCTTATGGCCGATTGCCATTCCAGTTTCTTTTCATATGGCTGGCATGGAGAGTCTGGCAACGCCAGAAAAACTGAGATCTTTATTGCCAAGCAAAGACAGGCTGCTAGATATGATTCACACGCTCGTTAATACGACCCTAGAGAGCGACCCAACGCATTTGTAAAAGCACTGCTCCGGTTGGGGCATGAATCAAGTCACCGCTGAGTGGTATTTGTACGACTGGACGCTCACTTTCAGGAATCGTGACGAATCTTGGTGAGTCGCTACGACAGAGTTCGCGTAATCCGATGCGATACACATGAGCAACTTCGTTGGGGTCAGGTGTTATTGACATGTTTTCACCCGCCCAGATCACGACGGGAGTCATGACAAAGCCTGACCTCGTGGTGTAATCGTCAAGGAGACCGAGCACATTGTGATGCGTGAGACGAAGGCCGAGTTCTTCATCTAATTCGCGTAGGGCCGCATCTATTGGCGTCTCGCCTGCATCTAATTTTCCACCAGGCAAAGCCCACTGACCAGCGTGGCGATTCATTCGCGCTGCTCTACGACAGAGTAAGAAAGAAGCACCTCCAGATACCCCGCGCATTTGACCATCTAACCCAGTGATATCCCCGGGTACACCGCGCATGGGATTTTCGGATGGTTCAAATGGGTCATGGTCGTCATCTGCTTGACTATCAATAATCACAATTGCCACAGCGGCATGACGCAGACCCTCAAGGGATTGGGCGCTCCGTTGGTGAGCCGCAAGATTGGTGGTGATTTGCTCGCGTAGATTTTCATTGAAAGAAAACACGATGTCCTAACCGCTGATGAGATGGCTGAGTCGTTGGAGACCATCCCAAACATCAGTGAAGCGTGTTGTCAATGGGCTGAGTCCTAGGCGCACGATGTCGGGTGGACGAACATCAGCTAAAACTTTGTGATGCGTGGCAAGGTCAGCCACAAGTTCTTTTGCCCGCGGATGAGAGATCGCGATGTGACAACCGCGCCGCTGTGGGTCACGAGGAGTTGATGTGGTGAGCCCAAAATGATCAACAACCTGCATCGCAAATG
>BJGB01000243.1 GCA_014190215.1 Actinomycetes bacterium
GAAATGTTTATGGACGACGAGAGTTCCTGCATCTTTGCCTCGCAGGCATTTTTTCAGGGCATCGACCTTCCTGGCCGAACCTTGTCACTAGTCGTCCTCGACAAGTTGCCATTTCCGCGCCCGGATGACCCACTTCTTGAAGCACGTCGCGAAGCGGTAGGCCGAGATACCGCGTTTGGCCAAATCGACTTACCACTCGCTGCCACGTCACTGGCGCAAGCTGCTGGTCGCCTCATCCGCACCGCAGAGGACAAAGGAGTCGTTGCTGTTCTCGACCGTCGCTTAGCAACTGCCGGCTACTGGAGAACCCTCATTGCTGCATTACCACCAATGACACGCACCCGTGATCGGGCCGAAATTGAACAGTTCTTGCGCGACATCACCGCTGCGCAATAGGACTAACTAGTAGCCGAATCTTTCCAATCGATCAGCGTGCTGTTGCCAGTCCTTGTCGACAACCACATGAAGTTCAATAAATACACCCTCTGGCATTTGGGCACGAACAGCGATACCTACTTGTTTCAGTAATTCCCCGCCCTTGCCAATTACCATCCCCTTTTGGCTCTCGCGCTCGACGTAAATCTCGCACCGCACGCGTGGCCATTCCCATTCTGTGACCTTCGTGGCGACAGAATACGGCAACTCATCTTTCAACACAGCTAACAATTGTTCACGAACCAACTCTGCAATCCATTGTGCATCTTCAGTATCTGTAACCATGTCTTCTGGGTAGTACGCAGGCCCTTCAGGCATCAGTGTCTTGAGCGCTGCAAGAAGTTCTGGGACTCCCTCGCCCGTACGCGCTGACACCGGAAAGTATTCAGCAGCACCTAGAGATGACACAGCATGTAACTGGGCAATGACTTGTTCTCTCGTTGCTTTGTCAGTCTTATTGACGATAACAAACGCTTTTGCAATATCAATATGATCAGCCACCCACTGATCTCCACGACCAAAAGGCTTCGTGGCATCAACTAAAAGACATACGACATCAACATCCTTCGCGCTCTCTAGCGCAGTTGCGTTCACTTTTTCACCAAGCAGGGTCACTGGCTTATGAATACCGGGCGTATCAACAAATACGACTTGCGAATCAGGAGCATGATGAATACCACGAATGCGCGTGCGAGTGGTTTGTGGTTTATTCGAAACAATGGAGATTTTGACTCCGCACATTGCGTTCACGAGCGTTGACTTGCCCACATTGGGTCGACCAACAAAGGTGACAAATCCGCTACGCACTCTTACAGAGTAGTAACAAAATGCTCTCTGCGTGAAAAAAATCTGAACTTGCTCACACTTTTGAGTCGCGCCCTTCCCAAAATGGCGCGCGCAACTCACGTTTCAAAATTTTTCCCGAACCAGTTTTAGGAAGTTCATCCATCCATGACATTGATCGCGGAACCTTGTAGCTGGCCAAGTGTGTGCGGGCATGTGCCGATACTTCTGCCTCGCTCAAAGTTGCTCCAGGTCGTTTCACAACAACAGCGTGGACCAATTCACCCCATTCCTCGCTAGGAATACCAAAAACTGCAGCTTCGTAAATATCCGGATGGTTTTCTAAGACTCCTTCGATTTCGGCTGGATACACGTTCATTCCTCCAGAAATCACCATGTCCTTTTTTCGATCGCAGATGTAATAAAAGCCCTCATCATCTCGATAGGCGATGTCGCCTACCGTCTGATACCCCTGCTTTTGGTCGGCCAAAAACTTATCGTGCTGCTTGTAATAGTCATTAAAGACGGAAGGGCTTTTAACGAACAACTCTCCCGTATTGGTTGGTCCAATGCCAAGTACTTCGTTTCCATCATCATCGAATAATTTGATTTCGACCATCGGAGATGGTTGTCCGCACGAACCGGGTTTGCGCAATTGGTCTTCAGGCTTCAAAACACAGTTGACCCCCAACTCGGTGCTGCCGTACACCTCGAATAACGAAATCGACGGAAAATACTCGAGATACATCTGCTTTAACGTGAAGCTCCACGGAGCCGCAT
>BJGB01000244.1 GCA_014190215.1 Actinomycetes bacterium
ATGAGAAGGCGTTGCGTACTAATGCCACTGACTCATCCCAGGTGATTGAACCACCGGCGACTGGTAGAGGTGCCATGAGATCCCACCAAGGCAACGCTCCGGCGTGGCCCAGTAGACGCGATTTAGTGCGCATCCACGAGCGGAAATCTGGAAGTGAGGCAATGATCGCCGATTGCATCGCGTCGAAGGTTGCACGGCTCACGCTATTGCCATAAAGCGAGGCATCGAGTGGAGCGTCCCAACGCCGGCGCCGGTTGACAGTGTTGGCCTCACCTTTGATGGCGTTCATCGCCGCTGCACAAGCTGTAGCCACTGTTGGCCAGGCGATCATCTCGGCATCGTAGGCAGCCTTGCGGACTGCAGAATCGCTGTCGGTGGCCAGGCCGCGGATGGCGGGCATGGGCATGCGCTTGGTTCCCGATGGTAGATGCACGTCGGCGGTGAGTTGAGATGTGATGTCACCTTGCAGGCGACCCCATGCCGATGAACCAGTTGTCGCCAACTCTGCGTAAAGACCTTCTTCGGACTCTTCCATTTGATGTTCGGAGCGCTCGGCCAAACGCAATAAGGGACCGAGATGTTCGCGAGCTTCTGTGCTGACAGTGGCGAGAAGTTCGGTGTCATGGTCGCACACGAAATCGGCGAGTCGTGCCAACAATGGGGTGATGCGTGAACCGACCACTTCAATTTCGGACAGCAAAGCCTGAGCAGTCTCATCACGCGTGTTGGTGGCCACTGTGGCGTAGACGTATGCCTCGAGGATTTCTGTTTGAGTCACGACAGCGTTGAACTCTTTGATCGCGCGGTCAAGGCGAGTCCCCATATCTTGATCAACAACTGCAGTGGTGCCTTGGGGCAGAGCACGAATGCCTAACTCGTCGTACAGCGACTCCAAGCGGCCAACATCGGAGCCCAATAGTTCCATAGCCGACACAAAACTGCGACTGGTGAATGATTCGTGGACGTCAGAGACGCTCCAGCGTGGCAGATTCTCGATGATTGTCATGATGCTTCCTGAGGCGTGTTCGGGGTGATGGCAGCGACATCGCCAACAAAGGCTCGATCAGTGCGATGGATGCGAAAACCGAGGTCTCCATAGAGCGACATCGCGGCCTCGTTGTTGGTGTCGACATAGAGCATTGCCGTGGTGATACCGCGGTCACTCATATTCATGAGACCAGACACGACCATTGATTTACCGAGACCCTGTCCGCGGTATTTGGGGTCAACTGCAACCACGTAAATTTCTCCAAGAACTGGGTCGGTGTCGGTGTGAACCTTTGTCCAACAAAATCCAGCGAGTGTTTCATCAATATCATGAAGGATAAAACCGCTGGCATCAAACCAAGGTTCACTGAGTCGCGTTGTCAATGTTGCGAGATCCCATCCGCCTTGTTCGGGGTGCAACGCAAAAGCCTGATTGTTGACATTCAGCCATGCCTGCTCGTCTTGACCCTTGACAAATGTGCGGACTGCAACTTTGGCCGAAGCGTCGCTGCTTGAGAGCGGAAGAGATCGGCGCATCTGATGCAGTGTGCGCCCGGGTGTGAGACCAAACTGTTGTGCGACTTGCTCATGACCAATTGTGGGTTCGAAAACCCACCAGTGCACGTGACCGCCCCCGTTGACGGCTACTTCGTGCAGCACCGCCTCAAGTAGTTCTGGCCCGATGAGATGCATTTCGTAACGGTGATGCGGGTGGACAACGATTTCCACAGAGAAGGAGTCGTGACCCTTGCTGATTTGGGCATAGGCGACCGGGTGATCATGATCAGATTCCCAAGCAACGAGGCCAGCGAAGCCTTCGCGGCCACCGTCGACGAGGTCAAGCCAGAGGTGATCGGAGAGTGGACGGTGCCCATCGGCTCGCTCGGCATCACGCAATAGATCTCGAACAATGGCGATGTCATCAGGCTTCATTTGCCTTTTGATATCCAGGATTCGCATGGGCTTACCCTATCGGTGGCACGGGCTGACGGC
>BJGB01000245.1 GCA_014190215.1 Actinomycetes bacterium
CGGCGCGGTGGTTCGATGTGCCTCATTGGGTTGGCAGATCAAGAAGCCTCAATCTCTCCTGTGCAGTGGCTGATGAAAGAGATTTCTGTGACCGCAGCATTGGCCTATAACCCCGAAGAGTTTGAGACGTGCATGGGCATGATCGCCGATGGTCGCTTTCGTACCGAACCATTGCATTCACTGACAATCGGCTTGGCTGGTCTGGACGCAAGTCTGGCTGATCTAGCTAGTGGCACGTCAACCAATATGAAGATTTTGGTTGACCCGCGTATCTAGTGCTCTACGCAGGTTCACGAACGCCGGCCTCGCGCAAAAGCGAAGCATCTTGTTGGTGGAAACGGCCAGTGCCACCAAGGGTGGTGGTACCCGCATCAACGACCAAAGTATGTCCGGTGATATATCGCGCTTCTTCGCTGGCGAGATAGACCGCAGCGTTAGCAATATCTTGTGGCAATCCTGCGATGCCGAGAAGTGAAGTTTTAGCGATGTGCGCCGTGGCCGTCTCAATTGCACTGGCGTCTCCTGTCATGACTGCTGATGTCATTGCAGTAGCCGTATTGCCAGGAGAGATGGCGTTCACTCGAATACCGTGTTGAGCCAACTCTGAGGCAACTGATTTAGTGATGCCGATGACAGCATGTTTGCAGGCCGTATAACAATGTGGTCCAAGTCCTCCAAGGATTCCTGCAGTACTTGAGGTGGAAATAATGACGCCACTACCTTGAGCAATCATCTGCGGTGAGGCATGCTTCATGCCGAAGTAGACACTGTTCAACAAGATCGCCACAGTGCGATTCCAATGATCGGTATTGGTTTCGCTAATGCGCCCGACAGCGCCGACAATGCCAGCGTTGTTGAACATGATGTCTAAGCGACCGAATTCGCTGACTGCTAGTTGAATTGCCGCGGCCACGTCGTCTTCAACTGCAACATCAGTATGTATGAAACGCGTATTAGGGCCTAGTTCTTTGGCAAGAGCCTGTCCTGGAGCATCTTGCAGATCGGCGATGATGACTCGCGCCCCCTCTTCAATGAATCGTCGCACTGAACCTTCACCGATTCCGCTGGCTGCGCCAGTGATGACAGCAACTTTTCCCTCTAGTCGACCTTGAGTTCCCATGACTCTCCTTGATAATTGTGCGATGGTTGTCCGCATGTCCCAACATAATGCGCGAGCACTAGGTGCTGGCGAGTTTGACATCGCTGCTGTGGTGAGCGCCATCAGGGCGACGGGTACCCAGGTGCCATGGTCGATTGAAGCACCGAGCGCTGTTGGTTGGGCAAATCCTGCGGTCCATATCGCTGCGCTGGCGAATGGTATGCGAAAGTTTATGTGATGAACGAACAGATGGGTCATGAGTACAAACTCAGCCGTTTACGGATGCAAGAGATTGCTCAAGGTTTGAGTGACGAGGATTCGCACAGGATTGTTCCGGCCTGTCCCGAGTGGACGGTGAAAGATCTTTTCTCACATGTCACGGGTTTGGCTGCAGATCTTGGTAGCGGCAAAGGTCCCACAGGAGATACGCAGGTATGGGTTGATGCCCTCGTGAGCGATCGGCGCCAGCGGACTCTGTCAAGTGTCGTTGACGAATGGAATGAAGTGGCGCCCGCATTTGAAGCGATGATTGACTCAATGCCTAAGCGCTTATGGACATTAAGTTATGACACTGTCGTCCACGAACATGATCTTCGTAATGCCGTTCGCCAACCTGGTCAACGAGATTCAAGCGGCGTCAAAATGTCGGCGGTCTTGGGTCTCAAACTCGTCAAAGGTGACCTGGCGACAAAGTCCTTGCCTGCTTTTTGCGCGGTGATTGATGGCGTCGAACACATTGTCGGTGAGGGCGAACCAGTACTGACTCTGAGGGCCTCCGCTTTTGAAACCTTGCGACTTTTAGGAAGTCGGCGGACCGACAGTGAAATGCGCCAGGCCGACTTTGTCGGTGATTTGGATGGTTTGTGGAATGGGATT
>BJGB01000246.1 GCA_014190215.1 Actinomycetes bacterium
CGCTCAAGTGTTGACCCAAGGACAAACTCCCCCGGATGCAACATAAACACCCCATCTTGTGGAATCTCCACCAGTTCGTTCAGCCCTGTCATATCTTTCTTGACGTCAATGATCCCAGCCGTGTGATTGCGAAAGACGCTGAACAGGTTAGACACCCTGACATCAATTGACGAAGGCTGAATCAGCCCATCGGCAAAGGGTTCAATCACTATTCGGCCTGCTGCTATCGCCTCCCTGAGGGAGCGGTCAGAAAGAATCACATCCCTACCGTAGTCGCTCAAAAGGCTGTCATTAGGGGTCAGAGTTGGGTGCTACGGTTCTTTCATGGGGGGAACCTCTTCATGAATGGGGGACTAGTGAAACATCTACGAATTACGCCAATCCTGCTGGCGTCAGTTCTAGTTTTTAGCTATGGCTGTGGCGAAGACAACGACGACACCGCTGGAGGTTCCGGTTCTGATGGAGCCATCACTGGAGTTGTCAAAGAGTGGGAAGTCACCGTTGACCAACAAAAAGCCACTGCCGGCGAGGTCGTTTTTACTGTCACCAACGAAGGAACGATCGGTCACGAATTTTTGGTCGTGAAAACTGATGTTGCTGACGGCAAAATTGAACTTGATGGGGATCACTTCTCAGAAGAGAATGCATCGCTGCTGGTGATTGACGAAATTGGTGAATACGCCAAAGAAACAACCGAGAGCCTGACTGTCACACTTGAGCCAGGCAACTATCAGTTGGTCTGCAACTTGCCCGGTCACTACGAAAACGGGATGCATACTTCCTTCACCGTCGCCTCCTGAGACTCTTTCAGGCAGACTAGGTATGTGAGTAATCGCCAAGAAGCAGAACGTCTAGATCAAGATGACCCTCTGGCGTCCATTCGCGCCGAGTTCGTCATTCCCGATAATGATCTTGTCTACCTTGATGGCAACTCTCTTGGTCGTACGCCCAAAGCCACAGTGGCGCGCCTTAAACAAGTTGTTGAAAATGAATGGGCTGGCAATCTCATTAGCAGTTGGGATCATTGGCTGGACATGCCGCGTGTGGTGGGAAATCGAATGGGGGCAATTATCGGTTCTTTGCCGGGTGAGGTCGCGGTGCACGACAGCACGACGCTCAATCTTTACCAAGGTGTCCACATTGCATTAGCACTTCGCCCTGACCGTAAAGTTCTCGCTGTCGCAGCCGACGAGTTTCCAACCGACCGTTATGTCGTTGAAGGTATCGCTCACGATCTCGGTCTGACTGTCCGCCCATTAAAACCCGGCATTGACCTCCACGATGTCGCCGTCGTCGTTCGCAGTGTGATTGATTATCGCACGGCTGAAATTTGCGACGTCAAAGCGTTTACATCTTTAGCGACAGAGGCCGGCGCATTGGTGTTGTGGGATCTCTCACATACAGCAGGGGCCATTGAGTTTGATGTTCATGCTCTCGGCGTTGAACTTGCGGTGGGTTGCACCTATAAATTTCTCAATGGTGGCCCTGGTGCACCTGCATGGACCTATGTCTCAGAAAACTTGCACTCGCAAATACAGCAGCCCATCAAAGGCTGGTTTGCGCAAAAAGATCAGTTCGACATGGAAATGCCTTTCGCCCCCCACGATGATATTCGGCGAGTGCTCTTAGGAACTCCACACATCCTCAGTCTGATAGCAGCCGAAGAAGGCATCGCACTCTCAGAGCGCGTCGGCATCAAACAAATCGCAGCCAAAGGTCAAGCCCTGACCGCATTTGCGATGCAGGTTGTTGATCATTTTGGGCTCACCACATCAACTCCTCGTGACCCACAGTGGCGCGGTTGTCACATCGCGATCTCTCATCCGCGGGCAAAAGAACTTGTGGCTGACCTTGCCACGCATCACAAAGTTTTAGCTGATGTTCGTCCACCCGACATCGTGCGCTTGGGGCTCAGCCCATTGACAACACGCTTCACTGATGTTTGGGATGGTCTC
>BJGB01000247.1 GCA_014190215.1 Actinomycetes bacterium
GTATAGGTCCATGTCTGTGTACATCCTCTGTGCCTCCCCAGATCCAATCTTGGATCGCAGGATAGGCTTGAGACCGGTACCCGGTTACGCCGCCGCCAACTGGCTCCCTTTTACTCCGCCGTTCACACTGACTGTTGTCCTCAATTGGTATCGGTAGGTAAAGCGGTCAATGCAATCAATTCAGACAGCGAGTGGACGCCAAGTTTACGCATCACTTCAGACTTGTACTGTTTGGCCGTTGGCAATGAGATTTGTAACGCCGACATGATCTCGCTGTTGTTATAGCCTTTGAGCAACAGTTTATGCACCTGAATTTCGCGGGGTGAAAGCTGAACCTGTGCCTGTAAAACACGGGTGACTTGGATCAGCTTGTGAATACGTTGGCGGTCTTTTTGAATGGAAATGACAACCGCATTCAACAGCTCTTCGCGCCCAAAGGGTTTGATCAAAAAGTCCACTGCCCCTAGCTTCATGGCCAAGATGCTTTGCGCCACCGTGCTTTCACCGCTGATATAGATCACTGGCATCCAATGATCGCGCCGTCGCAGTTCGGCGTGAAGCTCTACCCCGCTCAAGATCGGCATGCGCATATCGGTGATCAACACCGCCGGAGCCACCCGCGGGACGTTGGCCAAGAATACCGTGCTGTCGGGCCAACACAAGACTTCATACCCTACCGCGCGCAACATGTCTGCGATGCCATCGCGGAGTGCATCGTCGTCATCAACAAGCAAAACATATTCGCCCGTTTTTTTATCAGGTTGCGAGTTCGACATAGTGCGAGTCGATCAGCGTTGAATAAGGTCGAGCCACACTACTAAAGAAGGATGGTTCTGTGCATAGGCCAAACCAGAAATTAATTTGAGGCATCGAGGCGTTGTAATCGTAAGGTGAAAATCGCGCCCTGAGTATCGGATTCGGCATTGATGGTACCGCCATGGCGCTCGACAATATGGCGCGATAGCCACAGCCCAAGTCCCATGCCTTCTGCGCGTGAGCTGGCAAATAAATTAAATATTTGCTTCTGAATTTTCTGACTAATGCCTGGACCATTGTCGATCACCTGGATCACCACCGCAGACGCTTCGACCTGACTTGAAACCTGTATTAGCCGTTCTGACTGAGTGGATCCTGCCAGAGAGTCCAACGAATTGGAAATCAGATTGAGCATCACCTGGTCAAGCTCCCCCACCCCCATGGTGACCGGGGTGGCCGCAGCCAATTGCAGCCGCATATTTATCTTGAGTTCATTGATGCGGGCTTTCAAGAGTTCAATGGCGGCCACGATCACTTGATCTACGTTCCGTTTTTCTGCCTCCGCCCGATATCCTCCGAGCAAAGTGCGAAGCGTTCGGATGATGTTGGCTGCACGGCTGTTTTCTTGCGCAATTCGTTGAAACAATATCGGCAGACGATTGCTATTGGGGTCACGCTCAAGCAACATGAGTGCTTCTTCTGCGGCTAGCCTGACCGATGCAAGCGGCTGATTGATCTCATGCGCGATCGTGAAAGAAAGCGCCCCGGCTTGCGCAGCGCGTTGCATCTTGACCAACTGGGTGATCAACGCCTCCCGCTGCCTAACGGCATCCAAGGTCAAGCGTTCTCGCTGCAGGGCCAAGGATTCGCCTTCCTCGGCACGGTTGCGTTCCTGGATCTCTGTGCGCAGAGCCAAACGATTCTTCTCGATGACAAAACCCCAGTACCCAAAACTATAGACCACCACAGACAAGTAATTGGCTATGAACCCCAGATTGGAACTGAGGGTGAAATTGAGCAACAGCGGTGGCTCTCCGCTTTTAAAGAATGTTGTGATGCGAAATAGGTTGGTGGCGACCACCACCATGAATGCAACCAGTACAAAAATAAGTGCTCGGCTCTTTTTCTTGCGTATGACGACGACCAGCAATAAACAGCCAACCACATCCAATGCCGAAATGATGACCAACTGAA
>BJGB01000248.1:0-918 GCA_014190215.1 Actinomycetes bacterium
ACGCCAGCTCGCGTGCTCGTCAGCGCGTGACGAACTGCTTCACGTACTCCCACAACTCTTCACGGGGACGGTTCTGCCAGTCGGTCATGACGATGTGCCCTAGCCGAGGCATCTTGCTAGTTTCTGGATCCCACCCTTTGCGTCCGGAATCAACAAAAGCATCATAGTAATCTCGAAGGTTTGACAAACTCTTTCTGAATTGTTCTTGGTCACGCCCTGCTCCCAAGAGATGATGGAACGACACAAACACACTTTTCCAACCGATTGGCCCGAACTCCAGAGGTGGATCTGCTGGGCCATCATCTACGCGATGACCACATGACGCCAAGAAATACGCGACTGTCCAGAGTTCTCGGGACACAGTTGTCGATTTCCCACGGCGACGGTGTGTTAACTCTTCTGGTGATTGTTTAGCAAGCTCTTTTTTCACTTCAACAGGAATAACATCAATAAGTTTTTCATATTTTTCAATAATTTGCGACAAGCTTGTGCTAACAGACTGATAGGCTGCCTTGTGTTCAGCAATGGTGCGCGAGCTGCCATCGGTGGTCTTTTTGGCCTCTTTGCGATAGGTGGCGATGGCCGTGAGTAGCTCCTCTATCCTGGGCAAGATAGAAGCTGGGGCTATTGACGCAAGGTCGGCAGACTGAACCGGACCAAGATCAATGTCGATGCCGTCAGAACTCAAGCTGTCGGCCTCTGTTTGCAGCGCAGAGACTGCCTGGGAAATACCATGCAATTGGCGCTCATTCCGCTTTAGGATGGCAAGCGAACTGATTTGCAGGATAAGCGCCTCAACTCCGCCAGCATCCCAGATTGAATCACTGGGAGAGATGGTTTCAAGGAAGTCCAGTGTGGTTGATGCAACGGTGCTTTTAGTCAATGTAAGACACCTTTACTTGGCTTCGGTGCAAACTC
>BJGB01000248.1:928-1936 GCA_014190215.1 Actinomycetes bacterium
CATCCCGACCAACAGGCATTGGCCAGAAGTAACACAAATAAGCGCGTAGGGGCGACGAACCCGATTGTCGTGCACGAGGACTTAGACGACTTCGAGGCGCCCAGTTACAGGCGATTCAATAGCGATGCGGATTGCCCTTAAAACCTGCCTTGCGTCGCTATCAGATGACGCCTCTTGGAATTGATCCTCAAATCGCATCTGAAACAAATTTCCAACAGGTGTTAATAGACCGATAAGCCATAATAATTTATTATCGGATATTGATTCTTTTTTTGCTATAATAGCGAGCAATTTATCATTGAATAATTTTGCAATAACAAGAAGATCTCCTGCAACGGCCAAGTCAAGCACCGTGGTACCCGAGTAGTACAGACGATATTCAGTGCGATTTTCACCTCTTGCCCGACCTCGGGCGCGTGCGTCATACCATGACAGAAGTGCGTCAGCCGTTGTCACATGATCCAACACATCTGAAAGATACACAAATCTGGTTGGAAATCTCTTGGTCTCAGTCGTCTCACCAAGCAGCTGGAGCAATTCGCGAGCGCCATTGAATTCGTGCTGATTGGAACTGTGTTTGCTTATCTCGCCTTCGGAAATCCGCTTGCTTGCAGCCGCAATTATGTGTTGGCTCAGCGATTCAACAACAGCGGGTATCGGGGCTTGGAACGCGGATGGAACGAGTTCAACCAAAGAGGCACGGCGTTCCATAATCTGAGACAAGCTCGCGCCCATTGCTTGGTAAACCAAAGCACGTTCGCTGATGGCGTGCGGAGGGACAGAAGAGAATCGTTCAGCATCATGCCGATGAGCCACGATAGCCGTTATTAAGTCCTCAATTCGGGACAAGACCGCCGCTGCATCAATGGCTGGCACATCGGCAGATACAAATGCACCTAAATCAATCTCGAATTCACCATCCGGAAGACTCTCAATCTCGGCACGCAGTGTTTCTATCGCCCGATTGATGCGCGATTGCTCGCGCTCATGACGCTTCTTCGTTGCAAG
>BJGB01000249.1 GCA_014190215.1 Actinomycetes bacterium
GACATCAAAAAAGCCGAAAAACTTGCCAAAGGCATCATTGCTGGACCCTTTGATGACATACCCCAGGCCACTGGTTCATTGGCATACGCCTCTGCAGTTTTGAAGAAAGCTGCTAAAGCCAACCTCCCGGTCACCACAGCCGGTCAGTCACTATCCGACATCTCCGATCTAGGTCTGCATCTGCTTGAAGTGGTCGCTGAGTGCCGTTCACGAGGCATTGACCCCGAGGTCGCCCTACGAAATGTGACCAATGCTCAGCGATTGGCGGCCGAACAACATCTCAAACCCTGAGGAGTTTGGGTGTCCGAATCACTAGTTTGGTGTCATGAGCGAGATCATCAGTATTTTCGGCCGAGAGGTTTTGGACTCCCGGGGTAACCCCACAGTCGAAGTTGAAGTTGAACTTGATTCTGGTGCCCGAGGTCGGGCAATGGTTCCCTCGGGTGCGAGCACCGGCGAACATGAGGCCGTTGAACTGCGCGACGGTGGTCGTCGCTACGGTGGCAAGGGCGTACTCACTGCGGTTGGCTTTGTCAACGGCGAGATTGAAAGTGCTTTGGTGGGTTGCGATGCTCTCGAACAACGCATGGTGGATACGGTTCTCAAAGACCTTGATGACACCCCCAACAAATCCCGCCTTGGTGCCAACGCAATGTTGGGAACAAGTCTTGCTATCGCAAAAGCCGCCGCAAACTCACTCGGTCTCCCTTTGTGGCGCTATGTCGGCGGACCGAATTCTCATGTCTTGCCAGTACCGATGATGAATGTGATTAATGGTGGTGCTCATGCCGATAACACCCTTGATCTCCAAGAGTTCATGATTATGCCGATTGGTGCTCCGAGTTTTCGCGAGGCTTTGCGTTGGGGAACTGAAACGTATTACCAAATAAAAAAGATTTTGCAATCTCGCGGTTTGTCGACCGCCGTCGGCGATGAGGGTGGATTCGCTCCGAACTTGGCAACCAATGAAGATGCCATCAAAATTTTGCTTGAAGGAATTACTGCTTCAGGCTTTACACCTGGCACCGACATTGCCATAGCTCTTGATCCAGCTATGAGCGAAATCTACAAAGACGGCCGCTATCACCTCGCAGGCGAGGGCAAGGTCTTCACGAGCGATGAACTCGTTGCTTACTGGGCTCGTCTCGTCAACACATATCCCATCGTCTCGATTGAAGATGGCATGGCAGAAGATGATTGGGATGGTTGGTCTGCCCTCTCACAAGAGCTCGGAAGCAAAGTTCAACTCGTGGGGGACGATCTTTTCGTCACCAACGCTGCCCGCCTAGCGATGGGCATTGAACGCAAGATTGGCAACAGTGTGCTCATCAAACTCAACCAAATCGGCACTCTCACCGAAACCCTGGAAACTATTGAACTGGCATCCCGCCATCGCTACACCAGCGTGATGAGTCATCGCAGTGGCGAGACCGAATATGCCACGATCGCCGATCTATCTGTGGCCACGAATTGTGGTCAGATTAAAACTGGCGCTCCAGCACGTAGCGACCGAGTTGCCAAGTACAACCAGTTGCTACGTATTGAAGAGCAGTTGGGCGAAACGGCGGCCTTTCGCGGTCGATCAGCCCTCGCCCCACTTGCCTGAACCCCGTCGGTCTTGGCATGACGCCACTTGCCGCTCTCAAACGGGCAGAATATAGGGATGTCACGCGGGAATAAAACCACAAGCATTCCACGAACTAAACCGCGTGCTAAGAAATCTCCGACGAAGAAGGCCCGCTCGAAAATAGCTGCGGCTGCAGATCACACCCGACCTACGCCACGTTCTGAACGAATTGTTCCCAAGATTCTCGGACGCGTTGCGATCGGCGTCGGCGCCCTAGTGGTCTTGATTTCCTTTGGTAACTCCTTCTTGGTCTTGCCCGCCACGTCTTGGTTTGGGCAACGAAGCGAAGTCTC
>BJGB01000250.1 GCA_014190215.1 Actinomycetes bacterium
TTGATCATTTCTAATATTTCCTCAGCGGCCACTCGAAACTTCGTCACCGCATCACTTGAGTCCTCCCCGACGACGCTGGTAAAAAGAGTAAGACACGAAACAGTCTTTTTCGCATCGATATCTTTGCCCATTACCTGGCGCAAGGCTCTATGTCCTTGAATGCCGTCCAAAACGCGACTCTGTAACTGTCCCCTTAAAATTGTGGTCACCTCAACCAACCTTCCAAACAACAATGGGTCAGCTACGTAAGCCTCCGCTTCTTCACGATTTTGAATCTGATATTTACGCGCGTTACTCGAAGATCCACCTATCGGACCTTGGGGGAAGACATACCAAATCCAATCTGAGGTCTTCATGCCGATCCTTAACTCTGCGAGTGCAGTTTTATAGGTCGCTCCACCGGCTGTACCACCAGACTCATGTGCCAACTTAAAACGATCCAAATCGACAGATTGACTTTTCATCTGATCACCCCTGATGCATTCGTACTATCGATGTTTACTGCGTCTTCGGCAAGTAGTAATACCAGATCGTCCTCGGTGCAATGGTCCATCTGATGAATTCGCCGAGCATGCCTAGCGACCATTTCATCCAACAACCGCCGCGCCGATCGGGCATTGCCAAATTCGATCTTGGTGCGTTCCTTATCAAACCAGATATCAGCTACAGCACGAGCGTCTTCGGCAATCATGTACGACTTCATGATTGCCATCCGGTTTAAAACCTTCCACAACTCATCATTGGTATACATCTCGAAATCAAGGTAACCAGAAATACGGGAAGCCAATCCTGGGTTCATTGAAATGAATTCGTCCATCTCACGTGAATATCCCGCAAAGAAGACTGCGAATTCATTGCGATAGGTTTCCATCATCTGAACCAAAGTCGCGACAGCCTCCTGTCCGAAATCGCTGCCTTCAGAATTCAAGGAGTACGCCTCATCAATAAACAACACACCACCCATAGCTTGCTGAATCGTTTGCGCTGTTCGTTCGGCTGTGTGCCCGATATACATGCCGACTAGTCCGCGCCGATCGGTTTCAATAAATTTGTTCTGTTTCACTATCCCTAGAGCCGCATACAACTCAGCCAGCAGACGGGCCGAAGTTGTTTTACCGGTTCCGGGAGCACCCCGAAAAACCAAGTGGCGTGGCAGGTCGTTACTGCGGGCGATTCCGATCGCGCTACGTAGCTTTACCGTATGTTCGGTGGCAATCAGATTCTCGGCCCAAGTAACGACAGAGCGCATTCCTTCCATTTGCGCAAGTTCCGCCATGATGAAATCAACATCGCGTGTTTCAAAGTAGGCAGCTTCAATCGTTGACGAAGTCTCGTGACCATGACCATCTTTTGAGGTTGCATTGAGCTTCGGCGGTTTCATGTTTTGTACAAACAACAACTTCTGCCGCGCCTTAATTTTAGACAACAGTGAGTCTTCAGTTGTAGCCACTACCCGTTCAATCTTGACTTCAACTACTTGATCTGGTTCACCCTCAAATGGAATGTCAAATCCACAACCGCGCAGAATTTTCTTGGCTTTACTGAAGTCGCCTTCAGTCTGATCACGCAAAAGGAAAGCGAGTATGGCTAAAGCCGATTGGCCCTTGCCGACAATCGTTTTCGGACTGAGGTCATCTAGAATCTCAACAGCGCGACGATTGGGCCACCATGTTTTGTCATTGCTAAAAGACTGGGCATCATCGGGATCATCAAAGACCAAGTCAATGAATATGAGGATCTCTTCATCCCTGAGGTCATTATCAATGCGTTCGAGTTGTTCCTCAAACGTATATTCGTCAGATTCCCAGTCCTCAAAGTCATCGTTGTCCATACGCCCCCTTGTTAGCACAATATAAACGACTAAAGTTGAGAAATATGTGCTGTGATCGCTGAC
>BJGB01000251.1 GCA_014190215.1 Actinomycetes bacterium
GGCTAATGACTGAAAGAATTGGTGCATGAAAATCATCCAGCCGACATCAACTCCTGCTGGGCCAGCGTTGACCATTTCCCAATCCAGGACCGCCGTCGGTGTGAGCCCATCAAACAAAATGTTTCCGGGACGAGCGTCTCCCCAGTTGATGACCGTGGGCCCAGGGTTCTGCGGCTTGTGATCCGCCAGCCAGACCAAGGCGCGTTCAATCACTGGTAAACGCAAATCACCGCGGGCCCAGTCGTAGTAGGCGCGCTGTTCGGCGAGTAGACGGTCAATGGCATCGCCCTGGAGAGAAGGCAGGAATGAGAGGTCCGTACCATCGGATGCTGCTTTTTCTAAATCAATGGCGTGAATGCGGGCCTGAACTCGAGCCACCTGACGACCAAGTTCGCGACGTTCATCGGTGTTCATGGAATCCATGTAACTGCCACCGAAAACATACGGCGGCATATCAGGTAAGGCGCGACCAGAAGCACGATCCATGACCAAAAATGGTGAGCCGAGAATTGATGCATCGTTTTCAAGAAAACGAATGTTGGGAACGGGAAGATCGCTGTGTTGACCGACCAAGCGCATTGCGCCAGCCTGAGCGGCTAGGTCATAGATCGTAAAAACCGGCCAGTCATTCATATCCGGATTGAGACGTGTCACTACTGGTTCAACTAACCCGTTGTGATGAAGCGTGAACAATAAGGTTTCACTACTCATCCCAGTGCCTTCGGGGATGCCGACATCACTGATGGTGCAAGGATGGCCGAACTCTTTAGTGAACCAAGCCTCAAGCATGCGAGCAAGTTCTTGCGGATTGCGTTTTGAAGGTAATGGCATGATGCGGACTACTTGACGTAGGCAAGGTGTTCAAAACGATTGTGGATTTTCCAGCCCTCGGCCGTGCGCACAATGGTGTCAAGATACCAACCACTGGCCTGCATGTAAGTGGGCTGATCGCCGGGAATACGCATCGTCATGGTGTACACAGAACGAACCTTGGCAGTGTCATCGTTGTCAAAAGTGATTGCGATATTGCCGCCAGCTGAGAGCGCCACATCAAACATGCTCAACATCTGACTGAATGTGTCCGCGGCCTCACTTGGAGTGCCAACTGGACCACCAGCGGTGGAATAGTCAACATGTGCATCAGAGGTAAAGACCCCTTTCCATGCTTGCCAATCGCGATCAACTAATGCCCATGTATAACGCGAGAGAAGGTCAGTGATATGGGCACGGTCTAAGGCTTCATTGGGCATTATTCCTCCTTGATTGGTCTGCATTTATTATAAACCTGAAGACGCCCTATTGCCCTTGCTGGCAGACTGTATACATGGCTTCTGCAACTCACATTGTTCTAGGAACTTGTCATCACGATTGCCCCGACTCGTGTGGCTGGGAAGTCTCAGTCGAAAACGGCGTCGCTGTGAAGTTGCGCGGCAACTCTGATCATCCATTTTCACAGGGTGAACTGTGCCCCAAAGTCAATCGTTTCTTAGAGCGGGTCTATAGCCCCGAAAGAATCTTGTATCCACTTGCGCGCACCGGGCCTAAGGGTTCGGGGGAGTTCCGTCAAATCTCTTGGGATGAGGCCTTAGGGCTCGTCGCTGAGCGCATCCACAACGTGATTGATAATTTTGGTGGTGAAGCGGTGATGCCTTGGGGTTCGGCGGGAACTCAAGGCCTGATTCAGATGAATAGTTTGGATCGTCGATTCTTCGCCAAAATTGGTTCGTCGCGCCAAGTTGATTCGCTGTGCGGAGCAACTGCCAAGGCCGGAGCTTCCTTGACCTTGGGATCACCCTTGTCAAGCGATCCGATGGGTATCGAATTTTCGCA
>BJGB01000252.1 GCA_014190215.1 Actinomycetes bacterium
TGTTGAGCGCCCGTCCACGACGCAGGAAAAGCGAAGTCCTATCACTTGCCGATGTACTAGTAAGGCGTTATGATCTTTGAATTAGTGTGTCTGGGCAGTCCCCAACTCTCATCACGAGGAGTGGTTCACGGTGGCAAATCAATACTTTGTGCGAGCGAAGGGTGGTCCCGAGGCTGGACCGATGGCCGGCAACGACGTGCGCGCACTGGTGCGGTCGGGCGAACTCACCGGATCGGACCTGATTCGCAAGGACACGAGCGCCGCGTGGATGACCATCGAGTCGGTTCCGCAACTCGCGGCTGATCTCCCCAAGGCTGCACCTGCGCCACCAGACGAATTGGGAATGGACGAAGTCGCGGCCCCACCCCCCATGGGATCGACCGCCACATTTTCGGGCCCTTCCGATGTGCAGGCGAACAAGGCGATGGCGATCATCGGGTACATCTTTCCGTTACTTTTTTTCATCCCATTGGTCACCGATGCCAAGACAAGTCCATTCGCGAGATTTCACGCGAATCAACAGCTTGTCTGCCTGATCCTCTATTTCTGTGCGACGCTACTTTCGGTGGCGCTCATGATCATCTTGATTGGCTGGTGCCTCTTTGCGATCGTGGTCGTCGCTTCCCTCGCCCACATGATTCAAGGAATCCTCAATGCATCAAGCGGAAAGATGACTCCACTGCTACTCATCGGAGCAATCAAGATCATCAAGTAGCGGCGAAGAAGCACCCGGATATCTGATCGTGAGTTTATCTCTTGAGTATATCGGAGAATTGCTGGTGACCAATCATAAACAATCGATCCTGAGCGCTGATATGGATGCGCTCGCTGCACACACGGTGATGAGTAATCAGGCGCTTGATTGTCAACGCATCCGAGATGGGCTCAAGGAGATTCTGTTGGGGCCAGCACGACTGAATGAGAGGCGGAGGGGGTCAGCCGGCCTCGATTCCGTGGACACCCAAATGAGCGAGAATGCTCGCAAGTAGTGTGTCATGAACAAAGCATCGAAACGGTTTAAGCGCCCAATGCCTTTCCTTGAGGACAAGGGTCTGCACGGAGGCATTCAACAAACGGCTACCTCGGCCCAATCATGTTCGAATTGTGCTGGCAAACACGCCAGCTCACGGTATAGTCAATCTTTCCACGAAATGCGGGCAAGTTCACCTTCAAAAATGAAAGCGGGGTTTGAGATGAATAAGCACAAGTTCGCGTACGCAACAAATTTAATAGCCATATGTTTCTTTACCGCATGTCAAAGCAATGCGCCTCAGACAACACCGCCCCAGCAGATGGCGCAGAACAACCTTACTCACGGCGCGGTGCAACTGAAACTGCAAAAGGGATCAACGACCCAGAATGATGTCATTGAAGCCTTTGGCGCACCGAACATCACAACGATTGATGGCGATGGCAAAGAGGTTTGGACTTACCGTCGGCATGCGACAGTAACTTCAGGTAGCGGCCAAAACTCTTACTTCAACATCTTGGTGTTTGGTGCATCAAGTGAATCTGGCGGAGGGTCATCATCTACTCAGTCGATGACTCTGGTTATCAAGTTTGGGCCAGATAAGAAAGTCACTGACTTTCAGAGTATGGCGACAAGTTTCTGAGGAATTTATCTATGAAATTATTCAGGGCGTCAGTCTTATTCTTTGTCACTGTTACTGCTGTATTTGGCTGTACGACTCCTCCAAAGCCCTATCAGTCAAAGCTTGATCCACTTGCGCTGCAACAAATGCAGACACAAGACTTTGAGACTTCTAAGAAAATTTTGTTTGCTTCGGTTATTTCCGTCTTCCAAG
>BJGB01000253.1 GCA_014190215.1 Actinomycetes bacterium
CTGGTTCAGGTTGACGCCAGAAAGGTTGGCATTTCGTAGATCCGTACCGTTGACATTGATTCCGGAACAGTCGGGGAGGCATGTGCCGATGAAATCCATCCCGTTAGCTCCTAAGCAACCGGCACGGCATGGAGGAAGACTGGTGTCTACCGTTGGCGTTGTTGGCGCTTGGGTAATGACCGGTTGGGTTGTGGATGTTTGGGCCACCACGGGTTGAGTTGTTGGCGCTTGGGTAATGACTGGTTGGGTTATCGATGTTTGGGCATCTTTGCCGCCGCATGCACTGAGCACTGCAAGCACACAAGCGAAAATTGCCACTGGAGATTTCATAGTGATGGTGCGGCACATCCCAAGACGCAGATTTGGTTCTCTGGAGAACATTGGCAACCGTCCTTTGAAGGATGACATCTAGCGGAATCGCCTTGACATATCCACCACAGGTTAGAGGCGTTCTGGATCGGTTTTTGGACGCTGGGTGTCCGTATCGCGACCCAGAACCCCACCCTCACCCAGTGTGGAGCCCGAGAGGAGAATCGAACTCCTGACCTACGCATTACGAGTGCGTTGCTCTACCGACTGAGCTACCCGGGCAATGGGTAAAAATCCTACCGCCGAGTTAGTGGTCCGACGATTCGATGCCACGTACCCGCCCTCAATCAGAGGGCGATATTCGGCAGGGACATCAAAAGGTTCTCAAAAAGTAACTTTTCGTTGACATTGCGGCTGAGGGCCACGTTGGCGTCCCTTAGTTTTTTGACTGCCCGTACATACGATTCTGTCTGGTACACGGCGGTCGCTGTCGTGGAGTGCTTGAATGCTTCGCTGTACACCAAAGTCAGCATTCGCAGTCCCGATCGCAACTCATCCGTGCGATAGCGACGCAATTCGCGCTTGTGTTTGTCGCCCAACAACTTGCGTCCACTACCGCGCTCACCCAAATATTTCACGCGATCTTCCAACTCTTCAAGTTCTTTAGCTTGCTTTGCCTCAAATGCCACAAGTGAAGATTCCACCGCACCGAGCAATTCGGCTGCGAGCGCAATCGCTCGAGATGTAGTGCCATCCAATCGTTGTGGAATATCGGCGAACAGAGCAGTACGCGCTGTCAAGAATGAATCGTTGACTAAAACTCGTGCTCGTTCTAGGTCACCAGCAGCAACGTGCGCAACTGCTCGTGCCTTGTCGGGGGCGGTACCCTCAGCGACCAATTGCTGAACAACTAATTCATCGGAGATCGGAACGAAGTCAATGCGAACACATCGTGAAGCGATCGTGATCATCGTGTCAGGAACATCATCGCTGAGCATAATCATCACTGTTTGACCATCGGGCTCCTCAATGGTCTTCAATAATGATGCACGCGCCCCATCGGCGAGCAGATGGAAGTCATGAACGATGATTGCACGAGTTGAACCTTCAACAGCAGATCTCTCGGCAAGTTTGATGATTTCATCGCGTGCCTGATCCATACTGATACCCGCGCCTTCACGTTCTACTTCGTGGACGTCAACGTGAATACTGCGCAACACCAGATCGGCCGTGCGCTGGGTGCTGTCTTCTGAACCCTGCAATTTCACCGCTGCAAAAGCGCGAGCGGCGATTTCTTTTCCGCATCCTGACGGACCAACAAAGAGATAAGCATGCGCTGGTGATTGAGCAAGGGCACGCAATTTGGTCAACGAATATTCCTGACCGATGACTGCGTCGTACACCGATGCGGTCGCCATCTCAGAGACCTAAGCGCTCTGTGACAGCCTGTCGGACAGTCGCTGAAATGACATCTACGTCCCCC
>BJGB01000254.1 GCA_014190215.1 Actinomycetes bacterium
GAGCCATCACACCGAGGTCTTTGCTGTTATTCAACGTCGCAGTCAATGAACGCAAACCGTTGAAACGCAGAATCTGGATCTTGGTGTAATACTCCATTAAACGTTGACGAATATCCTCTTGTTCAATGGTCCCGTTGCTTGTGGCCACTCGCACCATCGCCTTATATTCTTCTTCAAAACGGCGATAGCCAGTCGTGGCACTCATGCCACGTTCGAAAGCAAGTGTTGAGTTCGTGACTTTCCAGCCGTTGTTCACGCCACCAACAACATTGTCTTTCGGACAGCGCGCGTTAGTGAAAAATACTTCGCAGAATTCTGCCGTTCCATCGGGCTGAACAATGCCACGCACTTCAACACCTTCTTGACGCATCGGCACTAAGAGATAGGAGATGCCTTTGTGCTTCGGGGAATCAGGATCGGTGCGTGTGAGCAAAAAGCAATAATCTGCGTGATGGCCACCAGTAGTCCACACTTTTTGACCATTGATAATCCACTCATCGCCGTCGAGAACCGCTGAAGTCTTGAGCGATGCCAAGTCGGAACCAGAGTTTGGTTCACTGAACCCTTGGCACCAACGCGTTGTGCCATTCATGATGTTCGGCAAGAACTCTTTCTTTTGCTCCTCAGATCCCCACTGCAACAAAGTTGGTCCAACCAAAGTGTCACCAAAGAAGTCGGCACGCAACGGTGCCTTCATCGCAGCAAACTCTTCAGACAACACGACACCCTGCATTGTCGTCAATCCTTTGCCGCCGTATTCCTTTGGCCACGTGGCGCAAATCCAACCGCCGGCAAACAAAGTGGCGGGCCACTCTTCTATAAATTTCTTGCGCGCCTCACCTATGAGTTCAAACCCAGGCTCGCCCCAACCAGTGGGCAAATTCTCTTTCAACCATGTACGGATTTCGTGACGAAAGACTTCGGCTTCTGCGGGGTAACTGAGTTCCATCTTTTCAGTCTCTCGCAGGTGCCCGCCCCGCCCCAACCCGAGCAACGATAAAAGTGTCACGGATGCTGTCACTCGGGCTAAAAATGGTTCACACACCGTTCACAAAGGGCGAACACAGGCGAAATCCTCAATTTCTAAAGTTGAGCGAATGGACGTATCCCCAATTGCCAGCACCGCTCCACTTGGAACCCAAGAGTTGGCTCTCCTCCGAGCCTTGATTGGTTGTTCGGGGCGAGTGGTGAGTCGTCGCGAACTGGCCCGTCTGGCAGGAATGACCACTCTCCATGAGCGACGCTGTGACTCACTTTTGGTCTCCATCCGTAAAACCCTTGGCCCAGACTCCATCAGAACTGTGCGCGGTCGCGGTTGGATGCTCAATGTTGAGAACCTCGAGCAGGCGACTGTTCTCGCGGCGGCGTAATCGTTTCATTTCTGAATCCCCCATGACCACTAACCTGACCCAATGAGTTTGCTGGCATCTGCGACCGAGGGTTATGACCTCGCTCTGATACTCGGCAACCTGTTGATCATCATCATCGTTGCGCGTCTGGCCGCCGAACTTGCCGAACGCATCAAGATTCCGGCGGTTCTCGGCGAAATCGTGGCCGGCATCATCGTCGGACCAAGCGCTCTCGGCTTGATTGACCCCATCAAACATCTTGATGTCGCCAACATGGTGTTACTGCTCGGCGAAATCGGCGTGATCTTGTTGTTGTTTCAAGTTGGTCTCGAAATGGATCTCGGTGAGATGGCAAAAGTTGGCAAGCCTGCACTCTTGGTCGCTCTGATCGGCGTGTTAGTTCCATTTGCTGCTGGGTTTGGTGTGGCTTGCGCCTTTGGT
>BJGB01000255.1 GCA_014190215.1 Actinomycetes bacterium
GCGAAAAAGATCGGCCAATGGCGGGGTAAGTCGATTGGCAGAGATCACGCCTTCAATCATGTCGGCCAATATGGCGACCCATGGCCGATCCTTGACCCGTACTGCCACCGTGACCCCGTTGTTCGATCGTTTCAAGGTGCGATCGAGACCTATCACTCGTGGCGGACAACGAAATCCGGGCACGAGCAAACCCCGTTCTCTGGCCTCTCGTCCTAGGGTTCGGGCGGCGGTAGCGAAGTTGACTGTTGTGGATTTCATGGGAAGTAACACTTTGCCCGATGGGTATGGCACAGATAATTTCTGGATTTTCACACTCCTCACCCACCCCCGTCCTAAGGTCTGCATGTGACCGAAACATATAACCCCGCACAGCAAAAAGTGATCGACATGCTGGGTCGCTCATCGGATCGCCCTGAAATTCCAACAGGGCTCGCCGACGAACTTCGCGCCGATATAGAAAATTCGCTACTTCCCGTCTTGCATCTGCTGCCCGATGGCAGTTCTTATGAAAAGCGATTCTTCCTCAACAAACAAGGTGTCACCAACGTTCATTCATGTGAGGGATTTTTTATCGGTGGTCAGGGCGAATTTGAGTGGACTCATGCCAATTGCAAAGGCACCATCGTGCATAAGACCATTGAGGTCTCCATCAACCTGCGACAACCCATGCCACCCACAGATTTGGTTGAAGAATCCATTTCGCGACTCAGTAATGATTCCTCAAAATCAATCAGCGAGTTTTTAGTCACCTTGGACGAATACGATCGCGCTGAACTTGTTGGCGAATGCAGTGGTTTATTCACACGTTTCACCGAATGTTTCCCGCCAATCAAAAATGCATGGATTCCCCAAGTGGAAAGCTCATTGGCGCTCAACCTTGCCGGTAACCGCATCCGTATCGGCGGGAAAGTTGACCTCGCGCTGGGTCGACCACCAGACAAGGTGATCATTGACTTCAAGACTGGTCATCCGTCATTGGCACATCATGATGATTTGCGCCTCTACGCATTGATTGATTTCTTAGCTCTTGGTCAAGCCCCGCGAAAAGTTGCCAGTTACTACCTGGACTCCACTGATGTGCATCAAGAAGATATTTCCGAGACAATTTTGCGCTCGGCTGCTCGGCGTTTACAGGATGGATTAGTGCGTGCCATCGAACTCAAACTTGGTGGCGCCGAACCAGTCCTACGTCCAGCAGCTCTGTGCCGTTGGTGCGCGATCAGCGCTGACTGCCCGACGGGACTTGAGTACTTGGCGCAAAGGAATGAGGCTGAAGGCTGGTAGATCTAAAAAGTTGCGTCATTGTCGAACATGCGGTGACATGAGAGCAACTGGTAGACCAAGACCAACTTCTTTTTTTACAGATGCAATACGTCGCCCAGGCTGCACTGCCGAACGTGGCTCGCTGACAGCATCGGGTCCAAGCCAACTGACGGTGGCGTCAAGATCGGCCACAACGAAAACTAGACCCCAAATCGCCGCGCGAGTTTCGGGAGCAAGATCAGGTCGCTCAAGTATTTCTAGGATGATCGGACCAGCGCGATGAAATCCCTGACGCATTCCATGACCAGCTTCACGAATGCGCTTCAGCGGGAGATGCATTGACTCGGCTATGGCCCCACAGGTCCGGTCCAGTGAGCCAGTCGTGATCACAATGTGATCAATCGACAGCACCTCAAGGGTATTTTCCGACTCTGGTTTGGGATGGGGAGCGTCAATCACCTGCGTCGGCACA
>BJGB01000256.1 GCA_014190215.1 Actinomycetes bacterium
TGCAGCGTCGAAGATTTCCGCGTGGATTGGAACGACGATCGTTGACGAATTCGACTTGGAAGGATCGGCGAAAGAAGTCAACGATTTCGAGGCGCTCTTTTTGGATCAGCCGAGGAGTTCGGCACGATCAGCAAAGGCAAATGTTGTCCATGAAGTCACAACGAACAATTGAGAACAATAAAAATCTATTGAATACAAACAAGATTATTTGACTTGGCGTGATTCTGGAGTATGTTCTGCTTCTACTCTCATTTCTTGTGTTGATTGAGTTTTCCGGATCTTAATACTGTGGGTTATAAACCTGAATTGGATGCACTTATGAACTTAATTGATCTATCTTTCTCCGCTGCATTTGCTCTTGCTTGCATGGCAACCATAGGTTGCCAACCACAGCAAACTCACATCGTCAGGAGCACCCGCCTTCCGGACGGAACTCAGTACACGTATTCCAATGACAGTAGCGGCTATGGATACAACCCCAATTTCACCAGCAATCAGAATGTCGACGTCGCTGCGCCTTCGGCCGCCGCCAACGTGAATGTGAACGCGGGCGAGGGCGGTGGTTCGTGGGGATTTGGAAGTATGGGCGCGACGCCGTATGGAAACAGTTACGGTTACCCCTATGGATACGGAAACCCTGGTGCGTTTTACGGGGGTTACTACGGCGGTTACTACGGTGGCTCTCCATACAATGTGGATTGCGACCCGTTCACGAAACAGCCAATCTATCGAGACGCAGGACCCCGCCGCTACGGTCAAGCGGATGTCCATTGACCTCCTCAACTGCTCTTTAGTTGCGACATGCCTCGCAAAAATCTAGCGTTCGTTGCTCAGACTGGACTCAGCCCACCGCGCACTGACTCCTTGGCAATTAGCATTGAGTCTCACCCCTGCCAGCCCAATCCGGATCGTTTGAAATTGCGAAGTCATCACAATGAAAATTCTTCACACAGCAGACTGGCATCTCGGACGAACACTCGCTGGCCGTGATCTCCTCGATGATCAACGACAGACGCTTGATCACCTGATCGAAATCGCACGAGCGAATTCCGTCGACGCCATCGTGATTGCAGGCGATGTTTACGATCGCGCCCAACCAGCGGAAGATGCGGTCATTCTCTTTGGAGATGTGCTTGAAAAACTCCGCAAGATCGCACCGGTGCTTTGCATCGCTGGGAATCACGACAGCGCTGGCCGCATTAGTTATCTCTCGGGTTTACTCACCGAGCGTGGTGTCTACATGGCCGGAGTTGAATTTGGTGCTCCAAAGCCAATTGATATTGAATGCGCAAATGGGAATATCCGATTTCACCTGATGCCTTATGCGACGCCTGAAGAAGTTCGCTCTGCGCTCGAAGTTGATGGCATTCGTACTCACGATGAGGCGACAGGTATGCGACTCGCCCTTGCAGACATCGCGGCGGACATTCCAAATGTTCTCGTCGCTCATCTCTTTGCGCAAGGCTGTCATCCAAGCGACTCAGAGCGAGACATCTCAGTTGGCGGCATTGCAACGATTGACACAAGCGTGTTCGGCAAATTTGCATACACGGCCCTGGGGCATCTTCATGAGCCACACAATGTGCCATCGACCAGCGGAGTTAACGCAGTCGCACGGTACAGCGGTTCAATTTGTCGCTATTCGTTCTCCGAGGAAAAGCACAAGAAAGGTGTGACGAGTGTCACACCTTTCT
>BJGB01000257.1 GCA_014190215.1 Actinomycetes bacterium
TGCGTTGGCGGGCACGTGGGGTCGTTGGTTTTGATATCGCTGGTGCAGAAGCAGGTCACCCGCCGACACGCCATCTTGAAGCCTTCAACCATGTCCAGCATGAGAATTTTCACTCTACGATTCATGCCGTGGAAGCTTTCGGATTACCAAGTATCTGGGAGGCCGTGCAACTATGCGGCGCTGAGCGACTAGGTCATGGCGTACGCATTGTGGACGACATCACAGGGGACGCAGGCTCTGAGCAACTTGGTCGCCTGGCGTCCTATGTACGAGATCGTCGGATTCCACTCGAATTATGCCCAACGAGCAATGTCAACACCGGAGTCTGCGCCTCAATCGCCGATCACCCCATTGGGATGTTGCGGCGTTTGCGCTTTCGAGTCACGGTGAACACTGACAATCGCCTGATGAGCGATACGAGTATGACCAAAGAGTTCACTCAATTGTCGGAGGCATTTGGGTGGGGTCTCGAGGACTTTGAATGGCTCACCTTAAACGCAATGAAGAGTGCCTTTGCCCCGTTTCCAGAGCGCCTGCGGATTATCAACGGCTTAGTCAAACCCCGCTATGCCTTATTGAAGGCTGAACTTGCCATGGGGACGCAGACGCGCTGATGCGCGAGAATAGTGTCATGGCTCAATCCTCAGGCACCGTCGAAGTAACAGTTGTTGAACACCCGTTGATCGCCGATTCGCTGACGCGAATCAGAGATGTCTCGACGCCCAATGCTTTATTTCGCCAAGAGCTTGAGCGCGTCGGCACCTTATTACTCGCCGAAGCCACACGTGATCTACCGACAACCGCAGTGCGAGTCCAGACACCTCTTGTCGAAACATCGGGTCAGGCACTCAGCAGCCAGCCAGTCGTCGTACCAGTTTTGCGCGCCGGATTAGGTTTCCTCCACGCCGCCCAAGAATTGATGCCCAATGCCGATGTCGGTTTCGTCGGTATCAGTCGCGATGAAATAACTTTTGAACCTAAGCCCTACGTCAACAAATTGCCAGAAACTTTGGCGGGCCGTATGTGTATTGTCTTGGATCCAATGTTGGCCACAGGCGGATCTTTGGCCCACGCATGTGAACTATTGATGCAACGCCATGCCACAGGTCCGATCACAGTGATTTGTGTTTTGGCCGCACCTGAAGGTATCAAGTACTTGCGAACCACAGGACTTAACTTGCGTATCTTTACTGCGGCCCTCGACGAAAGACTGAACGAGAACGCCTTTATCGTGCCTGGACTCGGCGACGCTGGTGACCGTCAATTCGGTGCCCCCCACTGAATTACATCGGTGGGCCACCCCAAACTGGAATCCCAGATGGCAATCCGCCAAACATCTCGTCCTTAGCCGCAATCAAACCTTCCACGGTCCACTTCTGACCTCCACCAGAAATCGAATTGGCGATTTCAGTTGGTCGCATCCGATGGACCTGATCCCCTAAGACGATAAATGTTTGAGCATTGATATCGCTTGCCGCATCACTTGCCAAGAACGCCACCATCGGACTGATATTGGCTGGGTCGTACTTATCAAAACCTTCACTCGGTTGAGCGAACTTTGGATTCACTTGCGTCATCGGCGTACGCGCCCGTGGTGCGATGCAATTCACCGTGACGTTATAACGGCTGAGTGCGCGCGCTAAAACCAAAG
>BJGB01000258.1 GCA_014190215.1 Actinomycetes bacterium
GTTTTGCGAAGTATCGGGCTACCAGCCGGTGAAGAGGTGCGATTTCGCCGAGCGGACCGGGGACGATGGCAACTTGGCCGTATTTCTTGTGTGGAGCGCGACGGCAGCATCACAGTGCACGACGCCCATGGGGCGGCACGCTCCCTACGGCCAGATCGCCTCGAAGTCAGGCGGCCTGGCAAGCGCCGCAAACTCACCTGGCAGGTCGTGACTGATGTGGCGGTCACCTGGGAGCAACTGACGCTGTTCTAAACGGCTACGGTAAAAATATGGCTATACGACTAGATCCCGCTGACGAATACATGCACGAACTCGGCCCCGAGTCGAACTTCAACGAAAGCATGTACATCAACTGTTTTGATCCGGTGAACAAGGTGGGTGGATGGTTCCGGATGGGCAACCGTGCCAATGAGGGCACTGCCGAGATGACAGTGTGCTTGTATCTCCCTGATGGTTCTGTGGGCTTCATGTTTAAGCGCCCTGCCATCGAGAATAACGATCAACTCGACGCTGGTGGACTGACGTGGACGATGGTCACTCCCTTTGAAGAACTCCGTATCGATTTCACTGGCAAGGTGGTGGTCTTAGCAGAGCCCAAACAAATGGTTGATCCAAAAACTGCTTTCAAAAATAATCCTTACGCCGAATGCGAAGCGCATATCACCTTTACGGGACTCGGTCGCTCAAGTATGTTCGGCGGCGAACCTGATGTTCCACATGAAGCACCTGGCGAAGAATTCGCCCGCGGTCATTACGAACAATTGATCAAAGCCCGAGGCACTATTCGCGTCGGAGATCAAGAATGGGAAATCAACGGCTTCGGATTACGTGATCATTCTTGGGGTCCGCGTTACTGGCAAGCCCCGTGGTACTACCGTTGGTTGACGGCCAACTTTGATGAGAACTTGGGCTTCATGATGTCGCGTGTCGCCAAAAAGGACGGACCTGGAAGCCGAGGTGGATTTGTCTGGGAAGACGGTCAGATGCATTATTGCGATCACGCCGAACTCACCACCATCTTTGAAGGTGACGATACGTATCACAGCCACATTGAAGCGGTGTTGAGATCAAGTCGCAGCGAACGTGAATGGCGTTTCAAGGGCGATGTCATGAATTTGATTCCACTACGTAATCGACGTCAGTCACCTGATGGTGAGTGGTTGACAACACGCATTAGTGAGGGAATGACACGCTGGGAAATGCTCTCCGATGAGCACAAGGGCAAAGTCGGTTACGGACTGTCTGAATATCTTGACCAAATCATCGACGGAACGCCCGTCGGCACTGCCGAATAATCTTGTTGGGCGGGCAGTTAGAGGATGGCCGCAAGGGCTGACAATAGCGATTGCAAAGTATCTGTTTCCATATCCACTGCTTCGCCATACAACTTGACCTTTGGTTCGGTTCCACTTGGACGCACCTGTAGTCGCACACCCGCCCCACCAACTTCATCAAGCCACAACCGCAACAAATTGGCATCCTTGAAATCTTCCACCTTGGCCACAACTCGTCCGGCAATAGTTTCTGGTGGCGAAGAACGTAAACGGTCCACCGCTAATACTCCATCACTCGGATCCATCTTGACGCTCAACTCACCCGTCACA
>BJGB01000259.1 GCA_014190215.1 Actinomycetes bacterium
GTATGCCGGCGGTTGGATCTGCGCCACTTGGCCAAAGGAATACGGCGGCAAAGGATTGACGACAATGCAGGGTGTCGTGTTGTCTGAAGAGTTCGCTGCGATGAAGGCGCCGTTGCGCGCCGACTTCTTTGGTGACACTTTGGTTGGACCGACTTTGTTGCAGTGGGGATCTGAGGAACAAAAGAAAGAGTTCCTGCCGAACATCATGAACGGCACAACGCGTTGGTGCCAAGGATTCAGTGAACCTAACTCTGGTTCCGACTTGGCATCGCTCAAGACTTCAGCGATTCTCGACGGCGACGAGTGGATCATTAATGGTCAAAAAGTGTGGACTACTGGTGGTCATCATGCGGATTATTGCTTCTTACTCACACGCACCGATCCTGACGCCCCGAAGCACAAAGGCATCTCCTATCTCCTAGTGCCGATGCGTCAAGAAGGTGTTGAAGTACGTGGCATTGTGCAGCCCGATGGAACAGCGGAATTCTGTGAGGTGTTTTTCACCAATGCTCGCTGTCCGAAAGACAATGTTGTTGGTGGCGTGAACAACGGCTGGAAAGTCACGAACTCAACACTTGCTTTCGAACGTGGCATGAGTGCCACGACTGGCTATCGCCGTTTTGAAGAGGAATACAAGGCGATGGTACGAGTGGCTACAAGCAACGGGGCCATTGAACAAGACGATATTCGTCAACGCTTAATGGAGTATTACACCAAGATTCAGATTCTGCGTTTCAACGGTTTACGTTCATTGACTGCGACTTTGAATAACAGCAAAGACCTCGGTGTGATGGCTCTTGGTGCAACCAACAAAATGTTTTGGTCAGAGATGCACAAGGCGGCAATGGAATTGGCGCTTGATATTTTCGGTGCCCAAGCGATGCTGGTTGATGCTGGTCCCGAGACCGGTTCGTGGCCAGGTGTTGCGCGCGAGCGTCGGCGTGAGGGTTATTTAGTGAGTCCAATGATGTCGGCGTTCTTCTTTAGTCGTTCGGAAACGATTTGGGGCGGCACAAGTCAGATTCAGCGCAATATCGTAGGTGAGCGAGTGCTCGGTCTGCCCAAAGAACCTTCAGCAGGCTGATCTAATTGATATCTCGTTCGGCTGAGGCCGATCAACGTATGGTGACACCGCGCTTCTTATTAGTGACGGCGGCAACTTTGGCCTACTACACCTGCGTTGGAATTCTGATACCGACATTGCCAGTGTTCATCAAGAATGGTCTTGGCAGCGGCGAGGCCATGATTGGCGCATCGGCCGTTTTGTTTAGCGGTGCGGCGGTCTTATTTCGACCACTCCTGACATGGGTTGGTAACCGCTGGGGTCGTCGCACAATGATGGTCTCGGGTTCTCTAGTGGCAACGGTGGCTGCTCTCGGCATGACCGTCGTGAATGCCACATGGCAACTTTTGCCTTTTCGTGCGTTGATGGGTGTTGGTGAAGCGGCACTCTTTGTCGGTGCGGCGATTTTGGTCGTTGAACTGAGTCCGGAAAATCGTAAGGCGGAGGCAGCGAGTTATCTT